>NZ_JBSFUT010000004.1:0-318299 GCF_053591935.1 Streptomyces sp. NPDC002851
GTCCTCGCACGCGACCCGAGGGCCGTGCCGACCCACGAGATCAGCGGCATCGACATCCTCGCGACCGTCCTCGACGGCGAGACCGTGCACGGCGACCTGGCGGGGGAAAAGCCCCTCAGTCGCGGACCCCGGCCGCCACCGGAGTGGCGTCCTCCGCGGCCACCGCCGTCCCCGTGCCCGCCCCCGGCTCCGACTTCGCCACGACCAGGCTCTCCCGCACCCCGCGCCGCGTACGCAGCCCGGTCAGCGTGATCAGGAAGCCGAGCGCGGCGACCGCGGTGACCACCACGAGCCCGGGCCGGAAGCTGTCCAGGACCTGCTGCGGCGAGGCCGCACCGGCCCCACCGGCGCCACCGCTCTCCGAGCCGGTCACCACGGCCGTGATGACGGCCAGGAAGATCGCGCCACCGACCTGCACAGAGGTGTTGAGCAGCCCGGACACCATGCCCTGCTCCTCGTCGGCCACCCCATTCGTGGCCTGGATGTTCAGGGACGGGAAGACCAGGGCGCAGGCAGCGCCGATGAGCAGCATGGTCGGCAGGATCACCGCGAGGTACTGCGGCGTGAGGCTGATCCGCAGGAACAGCGCGTACCCCACCACCATCAGTGCGAACCCGGTGGCGATCACCCGCGGCGTACCGAACCGGTCGACAAGGCCGCCGATCTTCGTCGAGGAGAGCGCCACCAGCGCACCCGCGGGCAGGAACGCGAGCGCGGTCTCCAGGGCCGACCACTCGAGCAGCGACTGCAGATAGAGCGTCGCCATGAACTGGAACGAGACATAGCTGCCGAAGAACGTCATCGCGCCCAGGTTGGCCCGCACCTGGCTGCCCGAGCGCAGTACGCCGAGCCGGATCAGCGGGCTCGCGCTGCGCCGCTCGATCGCGATGAAGGCACCGAGCAGGACGACGACCGCCAGGAAGGAGAGGAGCGTACGCGCGGAGCCCCAGCCCACCTCGGGCGCCTCGACGACGGTGAAGACGAGCAGCAGCATCGCGGCCGTGCCGGTGACGGCGCCCGGAACGTCGTAGCCGCCGCGGGTGTCCTCACGCGGGGTGCGCGGGATCATCTTCAGGCCGACGGCGAGCGCGACGAGCGCGATCGGCGCGGGCAGCAGCATGGTCCAGCGCCAGCTGGCCTCGGTGAGCAGTCCGGAGAGCACCAGGCCCATGGAGAAGCCGGTGGCCGCGCAGGTGGTGTAGATGGAGAGCGCGCGGTTGCGCACCGGGCCCTCGGCGAAGGTCGTGGTGATGATGGACAGGCCGGCGGGCGCGGTGAATGCCGCACTCAGGCCCTTGATGAAACGGCTGGCGATGAGCAGCGGCCCGGAGTCGACGAGCCCGCCGAGCAGCGAGGCGAGCGCGAAGACGGCGAGCGCGATCAGGAACACCCGGCGCCGTCCGAGCAGGTCGGCGGCGCGGCCGCCGAGCAGCAACAGGCCGCCGTATCCCAGGATGTAGCCGCTGACGATCCACTGGAGGGCCGAGGTGGACAGGCCGAGTTCCGCACCGATGGACGGCAGGGCGACGCCGACCATCGATACGTCGAGGGCGTCCAGGAACATCGCCGCGCAGAGCACGATCAAGGTGCCCCAGAGTCGCGGCGTCCAACGTTCCGTGGACGAGGAGGTGTTGAGCGGAGAGGTCATGGCAGGAGACAGTACATGCACATGCATTGGATGCAAACGCATTTAATGACCGTGCAACAAACCTTCGGTTCTCTGCTACCGTCTGGACATGGCGACGAAGGCTGACACGGCCGAAAGTGCGCTGGTGGATCAGTGGCGCGGCATCCTCGCGGTGCACGCCCGCACCACCTGCGAGCTCGACCGTGCACTGCATCAACACGGCCTCGGGGCAAGCGACTTCGAGGTCCTCGACGTGCTCGCGGGCAGCGACTGCTCGTACCGTCTCCAGGAGATCGGCGAACGGGTGCACCTGAGCCAGAGCGCCCTGTCCCGCCTCGTGGCCCGCCTGGAAAAGGAGGGCCTGGTCCACCGCGGCCTCTGCAGCTCCGACCGCCGCGGCGTCCAGGTCGCCCTCACCGACCGCGGCCGAGCGCTGTATACGGAGGTCAAGCCGGTACAGCGGGCGGTCCTGCGCAAGATGCTCGCGGATCGCCAACAGGGCTAGCGGACCAGGGAACTCACCCGAACTGGCCGGGCTGGTAGCTCCCGGCGGGCTGCTGGACGAGGACGTTCACGCGGTTGTAGAGGTTGATGACCGCGATGACGGCCACCAGGGCGGCGAGCTGTTCCTCGTCGTAGTGCTTGGCGGCATTCGCCCAGGCCTCGTCCGTGACCCCACCGGCCGCGTCCGCGATCCGGGTGCCCTGCTCCGCCAGCTCGAGGGCGGCGCGCTCGGCGTCGGTGAAGACCGTGGCCTCCCGCCAGGCCGCGACCAGATGGAGCCGCTGCGCGGTCTCCCCAGCGGCGGCGGCGTCTTTGGTGTGCATGTCGGTGCAGAACCCGCACCCGTTGATCTGGCTGGCCCGGAGCTTCACCAACTCCTGCGTCGCGAGCGGCAGCGACGAGTCCGAGAGCACCTGCCCCGCCGCGTTGAAGTGCTTCAGAAGCTTGCCCACGAGCGGGCTGCCGAACAGGTTCAGGCGAGCATCCATGATGAACTCCTCTGCCGTATGTCGATGCGCTACACCCCTACGACGGACCGGCTACGACGCGATGTGACACGACCAAATGTGACGTGCGCCACCCCGGATTACCGGGACACCGTCCGGCGGGTCGTGAAGCCGATCAGGGCGGCCAGGGCGGCCAGGGCGGCGACGCTGGTCAGGGCTACCGGCAGGGAGAACCAGTCGGCCATGAAGCCGATGGCGGGTGGGCCGAGGAGCATGCCGCCGTAGCCGAGGGTGGAGGCCGCCGCCACGCCGGTCGGGCCTGCCAGGGCACCGGCGCGTTCCACGGCGACGGGGAAGACATTGGCCAGGCCGAGGCCCGTGATGGCGAAGCCGGTCAGGGCCGCTTCCGTTGCCGGGGCGAGTGCGCCGAGCAGCATGCCCGCCGTGGCCGTCGCGCCGCCGAGGGTCAGGGTGCGGGTGCGGCCGAGGCGTTCCAGGAGTGTGGTGCCGGTGAGGCGGCCCACCGTCATGGCCAGGGCGAAGAGCGAGTAACCCGCCGCCGCCGTGCCGGGGGCGGCGCCCAGGTCCTGTTGCAGGTGCAGCGCGCCCCAGTCGGCCATGGCCCCCTCGCCGTACGCCGTGCACAGGGCGATCAGGCCGAAGACCGCTACCAGTGTGCGGGTGCGGCCCCTCAGGCGGGTGCTCGGCTCCGTGGCGGCGGGCTCCGCGAGTGCCGGGGACGGATGGCGCAGCAGCGTGGGTGCCGCCGCCGCGGTGATCAGGAGGCCGATCAGCGTCAGGCCGAGCAGGTGGCGGGTGGGGGAGAGGTGACCCGCGACCAGGCCGCCAAGTCCCGCGCCCACCATGCCGCCCAGGCTGAACGCGGCGTGGAAGCTCGGCATCACCGGGCGCCGCAGGGCGCGCACCAGGTCGACGGCCGCGCTGTTCATCGCCACGTTGATGCCGCCGTACGCGGCGCCGAACACCAGGAGCACCGCGCCGAGCGCCACCGGCGAGTGGGTCAGCGGCGGCAGCGCCACGCTCAGCGGCATCAGGACGCCGCAGGCCACCGTCACGCCGTGGCTGCCGTACCGGCGGCAGAGCCGTCCGGTGAGCGTCATCGTGACCACCGCGCCCGCCGAGACGCCAAGGAGCGCGAGCCCCAGGTCGCTCGCGGACGCCCCGGTCTGCTCCTTGATCGCGGGGATCCGGACCACCCAGCCCGCGAAGACGAAGCCGTCCAGGGCGAAGAACGCGGTCAGGGCGATGCGCAGGCGGGAGAGAGGGGTGAGACGGCGCGGGGAGCGTGGGCCGTTGGCGGGTACGGAACCGAGTTTGTTTAGTGTCGGCACAAACTCAGCGTACGGGCGGGTTCGGGCGCCCCGCAAGCCAGTTGACCGGTCGCACCGTGGGACAGGCGCATCGTGGGACCCGGGCCGCCTGCTGACGCCGCCCCGCCGCTCGTACGCAGAATTGCGTAGCCCCGAAGCCGCGCCTGTGACGACGACCGGACGCGAAGATCGGCGGAGTATTTCCGGTGTCACGAAGCAGCACCGGATCTTGGAGGAATAGCGATGAGCACCAGTGAGCAGCGGACCCTTTCGACGGCGAGCAAGGCGAACGCCGGTTTCCTGATCCTGGCGGGCATCGGGATCTTCATCCAGAAGTTCAGCGGAGTCGACGAGTTCCCGACGGTCCCGCCGGGCGCGATCATCCTGCTGGTCTCCGGCCTCCTGGTCGCCCTTCTCGGGGCGCGCTGGGCCTGGACCGCCTTCATCGGCCTGCTCGCGCCGCTCTACCTGGGCGTCGCCTCGGTCCTGGTGGAGTCCGGCGTCTGGGACCGGCTCGCGGACCCGGCGTCCTTCGGACCGTTCATCGGCAGTGCCGTGCAGATGGGCTCCATGGCGATTGCCCTGGTCGCCGGGGCGGGCGCCCTGTACGACAGGTTCGCGGGACGCAAGGCCGCCGTCAGGAGTCACCAGGCAGCGTGAGGCCGGCCCGTACCGCGAAGACCACCAGCTGGGCGCGATCCCTCGCGCCCAGCTTCGTGGTGGCCCGGCCGACATGCGTACGCACCGTGGCGGGGCTCAGATACAGCTCCTGGGCGATCTCGTCGTTGGACCGCCCGGTCGCCACCCACGCCACGATCTCCCGCTCCCGCTCGGTCAGTTCGTCGAGCGCCGAGGACGTGGTGACGCCGCCCGCGATGTGCCGGGCGAAGTGCGAGACCACCCGCCGCGTGACCGACGGCGAAAGCAGCGCCTCACCGGCCGCGGCCACGCGCACGGCCTGGATGAGCTCGAGCGGGTCGGTGTCCTTGAGCACGAAGCCGCTGGCACCGGCCTGCAGGGCGGCGAAGACGTACTCCTCGATCTCGAAGGTCGTCACGATCACCACCCGGGTGCTCTCCAGAGCCGGGTCGGCCGTGATGGTCCGCAGCGCCTCGAGGCCGTCCATGCCCGGCATCTTGACGTCGAGCAGCAGGACGTCCGGCCGGGTGCGCCGGACCAGCTCGATCGCGCCCGCGCCGTCCTCGGCCTCCCCGACGAGTTCGAGGTCGTCCTCGCGCTCGATGAGCGCCCGCAGGCCCATCCGCATCAGCATCTGATCGTCGGCCAGCGCGACCCGGATCATGTGTCCGTTCCCTTCGTCGTTACGGGCGTTACGGGTGTTACGGGCGTCATGGGGATGCGTGCGAGCACCTGGAAGCCGCCGCCCCCGTCACGCGGCCCCGCGGTGAGCTTGCCACCCAGGGCCTCGATACGGTTCCGCATTCCGGCCAGACCCCGCCCGCCGGAACGACTCGTCGCCCCGGCTTTCTGTTCCGTTTCCGTTCCGGTCGCCTTGGTTGCCGCCGTACCCGCGCCGTCATCGGTGACCTCGACGAGGAGGTCACCCTCTTGACGCGCCACGCGGACCCGGGCCCGCGCCGATCCGGCGTGCCGCAGCACGTTCGTCAGCGACTCCTGTACGACGCGGTAGGCGGCGGCGTCGGCCTCGGCGGACGGCGACTCCGCCCGATCCCCCTGTTCCAGTTGAAGATCCACCGGAAGTCCCGCCCCGCGTACCCGGTCGGCGAGCTCGGGCAGCGCGTCGAGACCCTTCTTCTCCGCGGGTCCCGCCTCCAGCATCCCGAGGGTGAGCCGCAGTTCGCCCAGTGCCCCGGTGCTGGTGGTACGGATGGCCTCGAGGGACGCACGGGCCTGCGCCGGATTGTCCTCGAGGACGAGCAGCGCCACCCCGGCCTGCATCGCGATCACCGAGAAGCCGTGTCCCGCGACATCGTGCACCTCGCGGGCGACCCGCATCCGCTCCTCGAGCGCGCCCCGCTCCACCAGCTCCGCCCGGACCCGGCGCGCGGCCACCGTACGCACCTGGACGAGCGTCCCCAACGACCAGGGAACCACCAGCCAGTTGAGCCACGCGACGGCGAAGATCACCGAAAACTGGTCCTCGCCCGCCATCCGGACGAGCAGCGCCGTCACCACGACCGCGGCCGCCGCCGCGCACGCCGCCAGGGACACCCGCACCGAGCGGACCCGGGCCACATGGAACGTCGCGAACACCGGGCACAACAACACCGGCCCGGGGGCGTACCCCGCGAGCACATAACCGCCGGTCCCGACCGCGACCGCCGCCAGCATGGCCACCGGCGCCACCCGCCACCAGGCCAGCGCGCCGACGGCGACGGCCGCCCACAGCCAGGCCCAGACGTCCGGCCGTCGCGCCCCGTCCATCACCGATGACCAGAGGTCCGAACTGGCCACGACCATCAGCACGAGCGCGGCGGCCACGAAGCCGTCGCGCCGCTCGGGCAGCACCAACTCCCGTACCGCGCCAAGCCCTCGTAACTTCCCTCGCGTCACCACGGGGTGAGCATACGGGGCGGCCGATCACGCCGGGCCGGCCAGCCGTCCGCCGCGTTCCCCGCCAGGCATACGCGGGTGTGCGTAGGCGGCTCCGCGTACGCGGCCGTGCGTACGCAGCAGTGCGTACGCGCGAATCAACATCGGCGTCGACGCCCGGGAGGCCGGGTGTGGCCGATGCTGGCCGGACCGCGATGCACCGGGCGCACCGAGCGCCACCGAGCCGCCCCGAGATCTACGGAGGAGCCATGACCGAGACCCTGACACCGGCTGTCCGGCCCCGTGCCAAGGCCGCGGGCAAGGCCCGTGGGGGCCGCAGGATGTCGCCCCGGCTGCGCAAGTTCGTCCTCACCTGCCATGTGGTCGTCTCGGTCGGCTGGCTCGGCCTGGAGATCGGACAGCTCATCATCGGGACCGTCGGCGTCGCCGCCGACAACCCCGAGCTGATCAGGGCGACCCGCATCGTCGCGGAGATCCTCGGCGTCGAGGTGGTCGCCGTGGCCGCCTGGTCGTCCCTGATCACCGGCCTGCTCCTGTCCCTCGCGACAAAATGGGGCCTGCTCAAGCACTACTGGATCATGACGAAGCTGGTCATCAACGTGGGCCTCATGGTGGCCGGTCACTCCCTGTTCCGGCACTGGCTGCACCACCAGGCCGATATCGGGGTCGCCGCCGACCCGGTCAGCACGAAGCTCCTGATCGGCATGGGCATCGGCTTCACCCTGCTCCTGACGGCGACCACGCTGTCCGTCTACAAGCCGTGGGGCAAGACCCGCTTCGCCCGCCGCGGGTGACGTCGGCCGCGGCGGCCGGGTCGGCCGACATAGCCTCGTCGTATGAGCGAGCTGTTTCCACGTACGCGCCGGGTCGTCGCGCCGGGGGCCGTCCACGTGCCGGACTGGCTGTCCCTGGACGAACAGCGTGAACTGCTCGCCGCGTGCCGGGAGTGGGCGCGGCCTCCGGCGGGGCTGCGCGAGGTCCGGACACCGGGCGGTGGGCGCATGACGGCCCGCCAGTTCGGCCTGGGGTGGCACTGGACTCCCCGGGGGTACGCGCGTACGGCCGTCGACGGCGACGGCGCCCCGGTCAAGCCGATGCCGCCGTTGCTCACCGAGCTGGCACGCCGGGCCGTGACCGCCGCCGGGTTCGGCAACCGGGAGACGTACGACATCGCGCTCGTCAACTACTACGACGCGGACGCCCGCATGGGCATGCACCAGGACCGCGACGAGACGTCGGACGCCCCGGTGGTGTCGGTCAGCCTCGGGGACAGCTGCACCTTCCGGTTCGGGAACACGGACCACCGGACCAAGCCGTACGCGGACGTCGAACTGCGCAGCGGCGACCTGTTCGTCTTCGGCGGGGAGTCGCGCCTGGCCTACCACGGGGTGCCCCGCGTCCACGCCGGGACCGCGCCGCCCGAACTCGGCCTGAACGGGCGCCTGAACATCACGCTGCGGGTCAGCGGCTTCACGGATCCGTCCGGGTCGGCTGCCGCATCGGGTGCATCGGGTGGATCGGCCGGGTCGGGTGGATCGGTCGGGTCGGGTGCATCGGCCGGGTCCGGTGCATCGACTGGATCAGGCGGAGCGGCGGGTTCGGATGGGTCGGGCGGATCGGGTGCTTCGGCCGGTCCAGTAGGTCCCGAGCCGATCATGGGAGACTCGCCGGTATGAACGGCAAGGCGGAGCCCCGCGACGCGGGGCACATGTCCACGCGTACCCGTCTTGAGCGGGGGCGCAGCGCGCTCGGGCCCGCGCTCGAACTGGTCCACACCGGCCGGGCCCCGACCCGCGCGGTGCTCACCGCCGAACTGGGCGTGACCCGGGCCACGGCTGGCGCGGTCGCCGCGGAGCTCGAGGCGCTCGGCCTGATCCACATCGAGCCCGGCGCCGCGGCCGGGGCGCAGGGCCGCCCCTCGCACCGCCTCACGGTCGCGGACGACGGGCCCGTGGTGCTCGCGGCCCAGGTGCACGCCGACGGATACCGGGCCGCGCTCGTCGGCCTCGGCGGCACCATCGTCGCCACCGCGCCGGGCTGCGAGACCATCGAGGCCGACCCCGCCGTCGTACTCAACTCCCTGGTCGAGGCCGGAGTTGGGCTCCTCGAGCAGACCGGGCGGCGGTGCGTGGGCGCCGGGCTCGCGGTGCCGTCCGCCGTGGCCGAGCCCGAAGGGCAGGCCCTCAACCCGCTGCACCTGGCCTGGCCCGCGGGCGCGCCCGTACGGGAGATCTTCGCGGCGCAGATCGCCGCGGCGGGGCTGCCGGGGCCCGCGTTCACCGGCAACGACGTGAACCTCGCGGCGCTGGCCGAGTACCGGCACGGCGCCGGGCGCGGCGCCCGCGACCTGCTGTGCGTGGCCACCGGGCACCGCGGGGTCGGCGGCGCCCTGGTCCTCGACGGGCGCCTGCACACCGGGAGTTCGGGCCTCGCCCTGGAGGTCGGCCACCTCACCGTCAATCCCGAGGGGCGCCCCTGCTATTGCGGCAGCCGCGGCTGCCTGGACGTCGAGGCGGATCCGCTCGCCTTCCTCGAAGCGGCCGGGCGGGTGCCGGGCCCCGAGGTGTCACTCCTGAAGCAGTCCCAGGACCTGCTGCGCCGCCACTACGACGACCCGCTGGTGCGCGGCGCCGCCGAAGAGCTGATCGACCGGCTCGGGCTCGGGATCGCGGGCTTGGTCAACATCCTCAACCCGGACCGCATCGTGCTCGGCGGGCTGCACCGGGAACTGCTCACCGCCGACCCCGGCCGCCTGCGCGCCGTCGTCGCCGACCGCAGCCTGTGGGGCCGCAGCGGTGGGGTACCGATCCTGGCCTGCACCCTGGACCACAACAGTCTGGTGGGAGCGGCGGAGTTGGCGTGGCAGCCGGTGCTTGACGATCCGCTGGGGGCGTTGGCCGCGGACTGACGCGGCCGGTGCGGGTTCGGTTCACACACTCGCGTTACGCACCCGCGTTACGCACCCGCGTCCGTCGCGGGAACGGTGAACGCCCGAGCCGGGTTCCCCACAAGCATCCCGTCCACCACCTCCTTGCCGACCGCCGCATCAAGCCGCTCGCGCAGGCCGCGCAGCAAGTACGGCATGCCGGGGCCCTCGTTCACCGACCGCGCACCCGCCGTGGTGGTGTCGCCCCCGAGCAGCAGGCGGTCCGCGAAACCCGCGTCGGCAAGGTCCCGTACGGCCTCCGGCATCCGCCAGTCCGTGGCGTGGTTCGCTCGTGACGGGCCGTCAAAGGCCAGATAGGCGCCCGCTTCCGCGGCCCGGCGGTGCACGGCCGGATCGGGGAAGCGGTTCAGGTGGCCGAGGAGCACCCGGTGCGGCGGGACCCCCAACTCGCCGCACAGCAGATCGAGTACGTCAAGCGCGCCGGTGCCCAGCTCCAGGTGCACGCCGATGGGGGCGCCCGTGGCGTGGTGCGCCTCGGCCGCGGCGGCCATGGTGTGCCGGGCGTGCGCGTCGAGGCCGTGGTAGCCGCCCGCGACCTTGATGAGGCCCGCACGGATGCCCGACTCGCCCATTCCCTCGGTGTGTTCACGGACGAACACCTCCGCAAGTCGGGGGATGATCCGCTCAAGGAACGTGGGGTCGTAGTGCACCGCCTGGTGCAGGCCCGTCGCCGCGACGATGTGCAGCCCGCTCGCCCGCGCCACGTCTGCGAGGCCGTCCACGCACCGCCCCATGCCGTACGGCGTCCACTGCACCACACTCGTCCCACCGGCCTCACGAAAGGCCACCGCCTCGGCGTGCGCCGCCTCCGGCGAGTCCAGTTCCTGGCCGACCGGCAGCCGGGGGCTGGACAGGAAGAAGTGGTCGTGCGCGTCGCAGACCCCGAGCTCTTCGGGCGCGATGTCGCCGAGCACCGTCCGTATGACGCCGGGCGCGGCGGCCGTCACCACTGCGGCTCCCGCGGCAGCGCGGCGAGCTCGGGCGCCGACAGGTGCAGGACGCGGAAGCGGTCGCCGCCGGTCGGCGGGTCCTCGCGGTTCCAGAGCGCGAGGCGCACCAGCTCCCAGCGGTCCGGGTCGAGCGCGAGCACCGTACCGACCGCGCCCGGAAGCCGGGCCTCCCGCTCCGCCTCCTTGAACGTCGCCTCGACCGCCTCGGCCGGGTCCGCGTCCCGCGGCAGATACTCCTGTCGCCGTACGGCGGTCCGGACCGAGCCGCCCGCGGCCACTCCGTCGACGAGGGCGAGCCCCGTCCAGTGCCGCACCGTAGGGCGCCCGAAGTCCGCGCTCAGGCCCCGGAAGCCGGGCCCCAGGAGGAAGCCGGTGAGGGCCGCGGGCTCGGACCACAGGTAGAACGGCGCGTACGCGTTCACCGGCGACCCGGCGACGCCTTTCTCGCGCACCAGATAGGCCTTGAACCCGAGGCCGGGCAGCTCGTCGAGCAGATGCCCCTTGGTGGCCACGCGCTCCCGGACGATGCCCATGTCGTAGTCGGCGGGCAGGGTGATCTCGTACTGCATGGCGTGCATGGATGTTCCCTTCCGGTCCTTCCGGAGTCCGGTCCTTCCGGAGTTACGTCGCGCCGTGTCGGGCGCCGTGTCGGGGCCTCAACCGGCCCGCAGCAGGTCGAGCGTGCCGAGCAGCCCCCGTACCGCCTCGTCGAAGTCCTCAGGCGCGCCGGAGGCCCGGGCCAGGACATAGCCGCCCTGGACCGTCGCGACGACCAGGGCCGCGGTGCGCTCCGGATCGAGCCCGTCCGCGAACTCGCCGCGCGCCAGGCCCTCCCGGACGACCTCGGTGAGGCGGCCGCGCAGCCGGTCGAGGGTCTCGTCGACCGGGGCGCGCAGCGCGTCGTCGGCGACGATGTCCGGGTCCATGGTCAGCCGCCCCACCGGACAACCGCGCAGCACGTCCCGCTCGCGCAGCAGATACGCCTCGATCCGTTCGTACGCCGTGCCGTCGCCGCCCAACGCCCGCTCCGCGGCGGCCCGCAGCTCCTCGGCGGTGCGCCTGATCGCCGCGAGCGCGAGGTCCGGCTTGCCCTTGAAGTGGTGGTACATGCTGCCCTGGCCCGCGCCCGCGCGCGCCTGGATGGCCTTGGGGCTGGTGCCCACATAGCCGCGCTCCCACAGGAGCTCCTGGGTGGCCTTGATCAGCCGGTCCGGAGTGCTCATGACACCACCGTACATACTAGTAGGTACAGAAACCACTCGCGGCCTGCGGAAGTGCCGAACGAGCCCGCCGCACGCCCGCACGCCCCGGAGCAGGCACGACACCTGGCTCGTACTCCCGTGGAGGTATACGAACTGCCGCTGGCCGTACGACGCCCCGGACCCCGGGCCTGGCCGATGCTCGGTTCATCGACAAGGAGCAGTCAACGAGCAGTCATTGACGAGGGAGATGAACCGAGATGCAGACCTTGGCGCACTGGGAAGGCGGGCCCGGCCCGTGGTTCCTGTTGTTCCCGCTGTTCTGGGCGGCCGTCGTGTTCGGCATCGTGACGGTGCTGCGGCGCACCGTGTGGCGCGGCCGTGGCCGCGGCGGCCCGTGGCGCGCCGTGCCCGATGAGAAGTCACCGATCAGCGTGCTCGGCCACCGTTTCGCCTCCGGCGAGATCGACGAGGAGGAGTACTGGCGGCGACTCACCGTCCTGAACGAGGAGTTCGGCCGTACCGGCAAGACGGGAGGTGCGGCATGAGCGCAGTGGCCGGCGGGGCGCCCCTCACGCCGGCCGCGGCGCATGTCGTGGACGCCGTGAAGGTCTATGGCAGCGGGGGCACCGAGGTCCGTGCCCTCGACGGGGTGAGCGTGGCCTTTCCGGCCGGGCGCTTCACCGCGATCATGGGCCCCTCGGGCTCCGGCAAGTCCACGCTCATGCACTGCGCGGCCGGTCTCGACACGCTCTCGTCCGGTTCCGCCTTCATCGGCGGTACGGAGCTGAACTCGCTGAACGACCGGGCCCTGACGCGGCTGCGCCGGGACCGGGTCGGTTTTGTCTTCCAGTCCTTCAACCTGCTGCCCACGCTGAACGTCGCCGAGAACATCACGCTCCCCATGGACCTGGCGGGCGTGCGCGGCGATCCGGAGTGGATCGACGCGCTCATCGACGTCGTCGGGCTCGGCGACCGGCTGCACCACCGGCCCGCCGAGCTCTCCGGCGGGCAGCAGCAACGCGTCGCCGTGGCCCGGGCGTTCGCCGGGCGGCCCGAGGTGGTCTTCGCCGACGAGCCCACCGGCAACCTCGACTCGCGCTCCGGCGACGAGGTGCTCCGGCTGCTCGGCCGCGCGGTGCGCCTGATGGACCGTACCGTCGTGATGGTCACCCACGACCCGGTCGCCGCCGCCCACGCCGACGAGGTCGTCTTCCTCGCCGACGGCCGCCTGGTGGACCGCCTCGAGGAGCCCACCGCCGAACGCGTCCTCGACCGGCTCAAGGCCGCGGACGCGAACTCGGCCCGTACATCCGCCCGTTCGGCCGCCCGGAACGGTCGGACGCACGGCGAGGCGGCGGAGTGGCTGCCGCTGTGACCCCCAGCGCCACGGGGGTCCTGCTCACCGTCCGGTCGGCTCTGTCGGCCGACCGGACGGGAATCGAGGGGGAGCGCTCAGCCGACCCCGGCTGGTCGGTACACCACGTGCTCGGGCAGGCTCTCCGCCGGGAGCGCCGCGGGGAGCGTGAACCATACGGACTTCCCGGAGTCGCCGTCGGGCCGTACGCCCCAGCTCTCGCTGACCGCGGCGACCATGGCGAGTCCCCGGCCGCCGGTGTCGCACAGATCGGCCACGTGCAGCTCGGGCAGCCGTGGATCGTGGTCGTGGACGGAGACCGTGAGCCGGTCGACGAGCCACTCGATCTCCACGGTGCACGTCTTGTCCGGGACGGCGTGCTGGTGGACGTTGCTGAGCAGTTCGGTGACGCCGAGCGCGGCACGGTCGATCAGCGGATCTAAGTGCCAGTAGCGCAGTTGCGCCGAGATGATTCTGCGGACTTGTCCGATACGCGACGGCAGGGCCTGGAGCTCCACCGTGCAGTGCCTGCTGGGCTGACTGATCACGGCTGCGACTCCCCGAATTGAGTCCGGAAGACGACGTTCGAAACCGGGGCGCGGACCCCGGGTCCCGTAGTGGCTGCCTGTTGCTGGGCGGTGAGGCTGGGTCACAGCGTGACCGCAGATAAACCCTGAGTTATGTGAGACCAGGGTCGCTCAGCGGTGACGCACCCGCAACTCGACGCCGCACCGCCGCTCTTCCCTCTTCGCGCGCGGGCGCCGCGAGTTCGCAGCTCGTGAACCGTAGGAGTGCGTGGAACGTGAACCGTACGAAAGCGTAGAAACGGGCTAGTCGCGGGCCCGGCGGCCGCCCGCCTTGCGGACCGCGTCGATGAAGCGGCGCGCGGTGCGCGGGCCGGAGGTGTCCGGGTCCGGGTCGGTCTCGCCGAGCGTCAGGGAATAGCGGGTGCCGTTCACCGTGGCCTGCGCCGTGTCGTCGGAGAACCAGCCCCGGCCCGCGCGGACCGCCTCGAGCGGCGCGCTGTCGATCTCCTTGCCGTAGCTGGTGAGCAACTCCAGGCGCCCTTCGCTGATGCGCACCTGCCCGGCCTTGGTCAGCGAGCGCAGCCGCCGCTCGATCCGCACGCCCTTGGCCGTGAAGTCCGGCTCCGCCATGCCGCTCGCCCCCTGCAAGTCGTATGTCCCGGTGGGTCATGCATCCCGGTGCGTTGTGCGTTCCGATCGTACTGGCCCGCGTTCCGGTCGTGAAGCGCCGGTGAAGCGCCCTCAAACCGCCTGCCCCCTGGGAACGTCCAGAGCTGTGACAGGTGTTCCTTTGGGCTACTCAAAGGGCTGTTTATGCAGGTGAGAAGGGTGAGGAGGGCGTTTATCATCGGGCGTACGGAGCCTGCTCGGACAGGTCGGGCAGGGCTGGCGGCAGGACACGGCACAGCCCATGGCAGGACATGAAGGAGCGGCACGGTGAACACCACAGAGCAGCCAGGGGCCGGGACGGTCATGCGGACACTCGACGTCGACCGCAGTGACGCCACGTACCGGGAGTGGCTGAAGGAGGCGGTCCGCAAGGTCCAGGCCGACGCCAACCGCTCCGCCGACACGCATCTGCTGCGCTTTCCGCTGCCCGAGCCGTGGGGGATCGACCTCTATCTGAAGGACGAGTCGACCCATCCGACCGGCAGCCTCAAGCACCGCCTCGCGCGCTCCCTCTTCCTGTACGGCCTGTGCAACGGCTGGATCAGGCCCGACAGGCCGGTCATCGAGGCGTCCAGCGGCTCCACGGCCGTTTCGGAGGCATACTTCGCGAAGCTGATCGGCGTCCCCTTCATCGCGGTGATGCCGCGTACGACCAGCGCCGAGAAGTGCCGACTCATCGAATTCCAGGGCGCGCAGTGCCACTTCGTGGACGACTCGCGCAAGATGTACGAGGAGGCGGCGGACCTCGCCGCGCGCACGGGCGGCCACTACGTCGACCAGTTCACGTACGCGGAGCGGGCCACGGACTGGCGCGGCAACAACAACATCGCCGAATCGATCTACCAGCAGCTGCGGTTGGAGCGTTACCCGGAACCGGCCTGGATCGTGGCGACGGCCGGCACCGGCGGCACCTCGGCGACCATCGCCCGCTATGTGCACTACATGCAGCACGACACCCGCGTCTGCGTGCCCGACCCGGAGAACTCCTGCTTCTTCGACGGCTGGGTGACCAACGACCCGGACGCCACCAGCGATTGCGGCTCGCGGATCGAGGGCATCGGGCGGCCCCGGATGGAGCCGAGCTTCGTGACCGGCGCCATCGACCGGATGATGAAGGTCCCGGACGCGGCCAGCGTGGCCGCCGTACGCGCCCTGGAGCGGGCCATCGGGCGCAAGGCGGGCGGCTCGACCGGCACCGGCCTGTGGAGCGCCCTGAAGATCGTCGCGGAGATGGTGGCCGAGGGCCGCACCGGCAGCGTCGTCACGCTGATCTGCGACCCCGGCGACCGCTACCTCGACAAGTACTACTCGGACGCCTGGCTGGCCGAACAGGGCCTGGACATCGGCCCGTACGCGGCGACCCTCGACTCGTTCCTGACCACGGGGGTGTGGCCGGACTGAGCCCGCGTCGGGCCACGTGGGGCTACGCGGGTCAGGCGTGGGCCGTGGAGATGCGCTTGTCCAGCGACGTCACCGCGTCTCGGAACGCCTTCGCGAGCCCGGGGCGTGCCGCCTTGACGGCCAGGCGCACCGGGGCCGGGCCGTCCGCGGCGAAGGTCCACTGCACCCGGGTGCCGGTACCGGCCGGGGTGAGCCGCCACTCCTCGACCAGGGCGCGCAGCATCGGGGCGTTGGTCGCGTCGACCCGGTAGGCGTACCGCTCGTCCGGCTCCGCGGCGAGGATCGTCTCCTGGAACCGGGTGCCGCCGAGCAGCTTCACCTCGCGGCCCGCGCCGTCCCGGGTGGGTCGGCACAGGGTCACGGCCCGGAACCAGTCGGGCCACCCCTCGACGTCCTCGGCCAGGGCCCGGAAGACGGCCGCGGGCGGGGCGGACACGTCCCGCGCGAAGACGTGGCGCACGGGCGCGGAGTCGAGGAATTCGAGCCCCACAGGGCTGAGTTGGCGTGCCATGGGATCCGTACCCCCATCGAGGAAGGTCAGTTGCCGGGTTGCCGGGCGCGGGGCAACCCTAGCTGACTGCCCGTCAGTTGTCTGTCCTCAGGCGCCGGGTCGGCCGGCCTCGCCCGGCGTCTCGACCTCTCCGGCCACCACCAGCTCCGGCAGCAGCTCCGAGATCTCCGCGCGGGCCGCCGCGGACAGACCGGAGTCCGTCACCAGCGCGTCCACCTCGTCGAGCCCGGCGAAGGAACTCAGGCCCACCGTGCCCCACTTGGTGTGGTCGGCCACCACGACCACGCGCCGCGCGGAGCGGACGAAGTGGCGATTGGTCTCCGCCTCCGCGAGGTTGGGCGTGGACAGGCCCGCCTCCGCCGATATGCCGTGCACCCCGAGGAAGAGCACATCGAAGTGGAGCGAGCGGATCGCCGCGTCCGCCACCGGCCCCACCAGCGTGTCCGACGGGGTGCGCACCCCGCCCGTCAGGACCACCGTCGGCGCCCCGGGGCGCGGCCCGCCCCCGGCCGCCGCCGAGCGCTGCGCGCCGTAGAACACATCGGCCACCCGCACCGAGTTGGTGACCACCGTCAGGTCCGGCACCTCGAGCAGCTGCTGCGCAAGGGCGAACGCCGTCGTGCCGCCCGCCAGGGCGACCGCGCTGCCCGGCGCCGCCATCGCCGCGGCCGCCCGCGCGATCTCCTCCTTGGCCGACAGCTCCAGGCTCGACTTGGCCTCGAACCCCGGCTCGTACGAACTGGCCTCGGCCACCGGCACCGCGCCGCCGTGCACCTTCTCGAGCACGCCCTGCCGGGCCAGCGCGTCCAGGTCGCGGCGGACCGTCATGTCCGAGACGCCCAGCTTCCTGGTGAGTTCATTGACGCGGACCCCGCCGCGCCGCCTGACCTCGTCGAGAATGAGGGCGCGCCGCTGCTCCGCGAGGAGGTTCTGGTTCTCGCTCACGCCCGATCCCGTCCTTCCGCCGTGGTCCTCTGCCTGACCCAGGGTTCCTCATCCTCGCACGTGGCACTGACACCCGCGGCACCGCCCGACGGCGGGCCCCGAACCGTACAGCTCGGGGAGATTCGGTGACGAGGGGTGCCCACCGGGCCCGCGACCAGGGATCCTGACGCCAGGACTTGGACAACGGCGAGGCACGCACGGGGGAGTCGACGACAGTGCAGCGCACTTCGGCGGAGGAGTCCGCCCAGGAAGACGTAAGACGCCAGCCCGCCCTGGAACTCTTGGTACACGGCGTCGGCGGCACCACACCGGAAGAGATGCTGAACGATCCGCGCACCGTGCGGATCACCGGCGACAAGACCGCCGCCGTGTACCGGCGCGCCGACGACGAGGACGCCGAGGAGCGCCCCGAGGACTACCAGGGCGAGCCGGTCCCGGAGGCGTACGTCTGGTCCAACCTGACCTCCGGGAACGGCGCCCGCGCCCTGTGGCTGCTGCTTCTCCCGTTCATGGTGGTCAACCTCGCGCACTGGATGCGGCCCACCGCCCGCGGCATGCAGCGCACGGTGCGGACGTACGGCGTCCTGGCCCGCCTGATCGGGCTCACCCTGACCGTGCTCCTTGTGGCCGCCGCCTGCGAGGTCGCCCTCGACCTGGCCGCCTGGCAGTGCGCCGGTACGCGCGCGTGCGCCGAGGAACGGGCCTGGCTCGCCTTCCTCGCCCCGAACGGCGACGGGAGCGGCGGCTGGTGGTCCCAGCCCGGGCGCCGCCTGGCCCTCGCCGCCGTGGTGCCGATGGCCCTCACCGGGCTGCTCTGGTACCTCTCGCACCGCACCTGGAGCGCGTACGAGTCCGAGCGGCCCATGGCATACGAGGACGAGCGGGAGCCGGAGGAGGACGGCCCGCGCAGCACGCTCAGCCGCCCCGGCTTCTGGTACGGCCGCCGCCTGGTCGCCCGCCTGCGCGCCGCGCACACCGCCGCGGGCCTGCTCACCGTCACCGCGGCCGTGGGCACCTCCGCGGCCCGGCACGACCGCGCGCCCGGCGGGCCCTTGGCCCTGAACGCCGCCGGGTGGATCCTGGTGACAATTCTCGTCCTGGGCGCGGTCGTTGTGGTGTGGGTGGTGTGCCGCAGGGGCCGCAGCGAGAGCACCCTCGACCGGCACCTGGACAAGGCGACCATCAAGGGACTGCCCCTGGCCGCCCTCGGCGTGCTCCTGCTCGCCATGGTCTACGCCGCCTGGGACCGGCCCGGCTGGGTCTCGGCGGGACGCCTTCCCGGGCACGAGACCTTCGGGTCGATCGCGCTCGTCCAGGGGATCCTGGTCCTTGCGCTCGCGGTCGTGGCCCGGGTCATCCACCGTCGTACGCGCGTGCCGAGCACCGTCCTGAGGGGGCTCGGCGGGCCCGCCGTGGCGATGCTGGCCTGCGCCCTGGGCGGGGTGATGTCCGGCGGCGTCGCGCAGCGCTTCGGCGACTGGCTGGACGGCTCCGGCACCCCCGGCACGCCCGACGGCGCACCCGGCTTCGTCGGGCCGCCCGTCGTGCTGACCTGGCAGGCCGCGGGGATCCCGGTGGTCCTGGTCGTGGTCGTCCTGCTCGTCGTGGTGTTCCTGGTGCGCACCCTGCGCCTCCAGCGCACCGAGATGCCCCGGGTCCTGCTCGACTACCAGGGCGAGCGCCCGGACCAGGAGCGCACCCGCCGCATCGCGGGCACGCGCACGCGTGCCGCCCTCACCGACCACGCCCCGCTGATCGCAGGCATCATCTCGGCCGTCACGCTGCTGCTCGGCGCCGCCGCCCTCGCCGGAGCCTGGGCCACCGGACAGGTGCCCGGCACGGCCGCCGAGGGCAGCCCGGCGTTCATCGAGGGCGCCGCGCACACCGCGCAGGCGCTCGGCTCCTGGCTCATCGGCTTCGGTTTCATACTGTTCGTCACCTGGGGCCGCCGCGCCTACCGCGACCCCTCGGCGCGACGCACCATCGGCATCCTCTGGGACGTCGGTACGTTCTGGCCGCGCGCCGCCCACCCGTTCGCGCCGCCCTGCTACGCCGAGCGCGCCGTACCCGATCTGACCTGGCGGATCGCGACCTGGACCCGTGAGCCGGGCCGCCACCTGGTCATCTCCGGACACTCCCAGGGCAGCGTGCTCGCCGCCGCCGCGGCCTGGCAGCTGCGGCCCTCGGTGCGCCGCCGTATCGCGGTGCTCACCTACGGCTCACCCCTGGAACGGCTCTACGGGCGCTGGTTCCCCGCCCACTTCGGCCCGGAGGCGCTCACCGCGCTGCACCGCGAGGTCGACTGCTGGCGCAACCTGCACCGCCGTACCGACCCGATAGGCGGCCCCATCGGCCTGCCGGGCGACTGCGGCCCCGACGTCGACCACCCACCGCTCAAGGACCCCCTCGCCTACGGCCGTACGGAGGCCCTGCCGCTGCCCGCGCCCATCCTCGGCCACGGCGACTACCAGGCCGACCCGGCCTTCGCCCAGGAACGCGAGAAACTCCTCGCCCGCCTGCGGCCCGGTGCCGTACCGCGGCAATCCGACCACCGCTACTGCGGGTTGATCCCGGACAGCGCGGTGACGGACGGGCCCGACCGGCCAACGGGCCCGCCACCCAAGGGCAGTTAGGCCCACCGCCTCACGGCAGTTCCGGCAGGTCCTCCGGGTACAGCAGCGTCAGGTCGTCCGTGCTCGCCCCGTCGATGCGGGCCACGCGGCCCGCGTGCTGCTCGACCATCGCCTCGAAGGTCTGCCGGGCCGTACGCCCGTTGCCGAACGACGGGCCCTTGGGCAGCGCCGTGAAGTACTTGAGCAGCGCCTCCGACGTGCCCTCGCCGAGCCGGTACTCGTGCTCCTCGGCCTGCTGCTCCACGATCCTGAGCAGCTCCTCGGGGGCGTAGTCGCCGAAGGTGATGGTGCGTGAGAAGCGGGACGCGACACCGGGGTTGACCGCCAGGAAGCGCCGCATCTCCGCGGTGTACCCCGCGACGATCACCACGACCGCGTCCCGGTGGTCCTCCATCAGCTTCACCAGCGTGTCGATGGCCTCACGCCCGAAGTCCCGCCCGGAGTCCTCCGGCGACAGCGCGTACGCCTCGTCGATGAACAGGACGCCACCACGCGCGCGTTGGAAGGCCTCCTGGGTACGGATCGCCGTGGAGCCGATGTGCTCGCCGACCAGGTCGACCCGGGACACCTCGACGAGATGGCCCTTCTCCAGGACGCCGAGCGAGGCGAGGACCTCGCCGTACAGCCGCGCCACGGTCGTCTTGCCGGTGCCGGGGGAGCCGGTGAACACCAGGTGGCGGCGGACCGAGGCGGCCTTGAGCCCGGCCTGCTGCCGCTTGCGGCCCACCTCGATCATGTCGGTGAGCGCCCGCACCTCCCGCTTGACGCTCTCCAGGCCCACCAGGGCGTCGAGTTCACCGAGCACGTCCTCCGAGTCGCGCACCGGCTCAGTGGGCGGTTCGGGGGCCGACGGCGCCGCCTCCGGGCCCGAGCGTGCCGCGGGCACCCCGCCGAGCAGCCCCGCGGGCTGTGTCGCGGTCTCGTTGAGTACGGCGGGCTCGGTCGGCACCGCGGCCCGTACGCCGCCGCTCTCGTCGCTGGCGCAGTCCTCCACGATCGGCCCGTCCTCGGCGAACTCGTAGCCGCCGCGCGCACACCGCTCGGTGCGGCACCGCTTCAGCGTCGTACGGCAGCCGTCGAGGATATGGAAGCCGTAGCCGCCGCTGCCGGTGACCCGGCAGGTGTGGAAGGTGCCGCGGCCCTCGGCGGACACATAGAAACCGGCCTCCGACGGGGACGTCACCGTGCACCGCTCGATCGAAGGGTCGGCGCCCTTGGTGACGATCACGCCCGTCTGCACGGAGTCGAAGGCGCAGCCGGCCAGGGTGCCGCCGCTGCCGTGGTCCCGGAACCAGGCGCCCGTCGCGGCCTCCCGGATCCGGCAGTCGTCGAGCTGCGCCGTGGCGCCGTCACTCACCGACACGGCGGTGTTGCGCACCTGCGCCAGGTCGCTGTCCACCACGTCCGCGCGCGAGCCCCGGTCGAGCACGAACAGCGCGTCCGGCACGTCGTGCACCCGGCAGGAGTCCAGGACGGCGGTGGCGCCGTCGCTGACCCACACGGCCGGATAGTCGCCCGTACTGTCGTGGATCTCGCACTGGTTGGCGTCCACGCGGGTGCCCGGGTCCCATACGGAGAGGCCGTTGCGCCCGAACCGGCTCACCGTGGAACGGGTCAGCGTGAGGACGGACCGGGAGCGCAGGTCGACCGCGTTCTCCGGGATGTCGTGCAGGCGGCAGTCGGCGAGCGTGAGCACCGCGTCGGTGTCGAGCGTGACCCCGTCGGCGGTCGTACGGTGCACCTCGCTGTCGGTGAGGTGTGCGGTGGCCCGCGAGGTGACCTGGATGCCCGCGCCCTTGATCTCGTACACCTCGCAACCGAGCGCCTCCAGCGCGGAGTTGTCGCCGGTCACGGAGATTCCGGCGCCGGAGGCGTGGTGGATCCGGCAGCGCTCCAGGCGGGGATGGGCGCCGCCGCGGACCGCCACACCGCTCTGCCCGGCCGCGACGACCTCGCACTCCTCGAAGACGCCGCCCGCCCGGTCGAGCACGGCGACGCCGATGCCCGCCGGGTTGTCCACGGTGCAGCGGCGCACGGTGGGCCGCGCCCCGGCGCGCACCTCGAGCCCGGCGGCGGAGCGCGTGACCACGCGTACGTCGGTGAGCTCGGGTGCGCCGTCCTCCACGAGCAGCGCGGGCGCGGCCGCGTCCTGGCCCTCGACCTGGAGGTCCCGCACCACGGCGGAGGCCCGCACGGTCAACGGCACGCCGTCGGCGGGCGCGAGGCGCACGGAGCCGGGGGAGCCCTCGGGCCCGCGCAGCGTCACCGCCCGCTGGACGACCAGATTCTCCCGGTACGTTCCCGGGGTGACGGTCAGCACGTCGCCGTCCCCCGCCGCCTCCAGGGCCGCGGCGAGAGAGGTGTACTCGCCCGTGCGGCGCCGCCACCGCGATGTGCCGGTGTGCGTCACCTGGACCGTGCCCTGTGCCATGGCGTTGCCTTGCCCCCACCTCGTACGTTGCGCGACCGATCTGCCGCACCACCGTAGCGTGCGCGCGCAGGGGGAGTTGACGGCTCCTGGCCGCTGTCTCATATGCCTTGTGCCGTTGTGTCCGGTGCCGTCGGCCTTGTGACCGGAACCGGTTGTTCAGCTTCCCGAAGTGACTGCTCAGCTTCCGGTGCCCGTGGTGCGCCCCCAGTCCGGGCCGACCCGCGCCCAGGACTCGTCCCACGCGGCGTGCCGGAGCCGGACGAGGCACCAGACGGTGAGCCGCCGGGCCGCCTCGACGAGGGCACCGGTCGCCGCGGCCGCGCCGACGCCCGCGAGGACGGCGTGCGCCGACGCGGTGGCCGCGGGCATCGGACGGGGCACGATGCGGCCGCTGGCGTCGGTCCACACCGGGAAACGGTCGCCGGGGTGGGGCGTGGTGAGCTCGGTGAGCGCCGTACCGGAGCGCTGGGTGCCGTCCGGGCCTAGCCAGACGGCGGAGACGCGGGTGCGGCCGTCGCCCTCGGCGGCCGTCTCGGGGTTGGGCGGCAGGGGGCGCTGGTGCGGCGCGTCCGTGACCGTCGCGGTGGTGCGGTGGCGCAGCCGGTGCTGTTCGCGGACGGCCTCGTGCAGGGCGTCGTGCGAGTGGGCGCCGACGGCGACGCCGACGAGGGGTGCGGCCACGGCGATCACCAGGCCGGCCGCGAGCGCGACCAGGCCCTCGACGAGATCGGTCGTACGGCGCAGCGGATTGCCCCGCCAGCGCCAGAGACCGACGATTGCCCGCACGATCTTCCCCCCTTCTTCACCCCTCCGGTTCACTCATAACCCTGAACGCCACGACTCAAGCGAGCCGTGCGATCAAAGAGAGCGAAATCACCCTATCCGTGGCGGTGTTGTGATCCCCTCGATGCCGTGGTCCCGACACCGTCGTGTCAACGTCGGTGCCCCGCACCGGGTTCCCCCTCGACGTAACCACTGGGCCCCGGACCTGGGCCCCGCATCTAGTCAAGTATCTCCACCGGATCGCCGACCCGGATCGTGCCGGTCCCCTCCGGCACGAGGTTCTGGCCGAAGACGAGTTGGTCGCCGAAGCGGCGGTGCCGGGCCAGCGTGCGCAGCGGCTCCTTGCCGCGCTCGGCGGTCCGCTGGTCGGTGGTGGTGACGACGCAGCGGCCGCAGGGCTTGGCCACGCGGAAGGTCACCTCGCCGATGGCGATCCGGGTCCAGTCGTCCTCGGCCCAGGGCGCGGTGCCGTCCACCACGACGCTCGGCCGGAACCGGTTCATCGGCAGCGGGCCCTCGTCGGCGTGATCGCCCTGCGCGATCAGGGAGTTGAGGGCATCGAGCGAGGAGAGCGTGGTGAGCAGCAGCGGGAAGCCGTCGGCGAAGCTCACGGTCTCGCCCGGGCGCGCGAACCGCGGGTCCAGGGGACGGCGTACGGCCGGATCGTCGAGGTACACCAGGCGCACGTCCGCGCCCAGGTAGTCGCTCAGCCAGGCATCTGCGGCGTCGTCGGCCGGGACCGCCTCGACCTTGTCGCGCCAGACCTCCACCGGCACGGTGTGCCGCTCCGCCGCGGGCACCGGAACGCTCAGCGGGTCGCGGCCCGGCGCGGAGACGTCGATGCCGCCGTCGGCCCGCAAGGTGGCCGAGACCAGCGCGAGACGCGGGTGGAGGCGCTGCGTGACATACCGGCTGTCGGGCTCGATCAGCATCCACCGGCGGTCCCCCGTAAGCCCCCAGGGCCGCACGACCGCCTCGCCCGGGGCGAACCCGCGGACCGACTTCAGCGGATGAACGTGAATCGAGCGGAGAGCTGGCTTCGACATGGGGCCATCCTGCCAGGAGGCACTGACAGCCCCATCAGCCGGTCATCCGCGGGTACGGCCGCCGTCGCCGTCAGTAACCGGCACCCCCGCCCGGACGCCGGTAGTACGGGTCCTCGTACGGGCCGGGCGGCTGCGGCCGCGGCGTCGCCGGGCGCATCGCCTCGTATCCGGTGCCACCGCCCGGAGCCGGCCGCTGCTGCTGCGCGGGGCCCGGGTAGCCGCGGGGCGCGGCCGCCTGCTGCGGGATGTACGGGGCGGGAGCCTGCTGGAGCGGCGAGGGCTGCGGCGCCGGGGCGTACCCACCGTAGGAAGAACCGGAGGAGTGGCCCTGGGTGTGGCTGGACGAGGACGGCAGGGCGGGCAGCGCCGACGGGAGAGCGGGCAGGTGGCTGCCGCCGGTGTCGTACGGGGACGGCACTCTGATCGGGGCGATCTGCGGTGTACCGCGCTCGGCGACGAGCGAGTCGTAGATCGGAGTGTCGGGGAAGGAGGGCGCGGGATAGTAACCGCTGCCGTAGGTGGCGCGGGGGGAGGTCATGTCACATAAGTTAAGCCCACGATGTGCTGGTTGGGGAGACCGATAAGAGGGTTGTTTTCCGTGTCGACAGTGACCGGTCATCCTCAATTCGAGCTAACTAGGCGGAAATCGGTCGCCCGAAGGCGTTCTGATTGTGTAAAGACCCCGGTTTCAGGGGCGCTGACCAGTGATCATCACGGAGCGCGTTGGGCGCCGGGCGGTGCCGGGGAATAGGTTGGCGGGGAACGAACGAGCCACCGTCCCGGAACGGTCGGTGGCCTTCTCGACCCGGCGACACGCAATGGGGGCGCTCATGTCCATGCCCAAAGGTTCGAACGTTCCGGTACCGGCGCCCGCCGTACGCATCGAAATCGGCTGGACGTCGGGTCCCGGCGTGCCCGACGCCGATGCCTCCGCGCTGCTCCTGACCGCCGGAAAGGTCCGGTCCGACGCCGACTTCGTCTTCTACAACCAGGCGGCCCACGCCTCCGGCGCCGTACGGCACGAGGGCAAACAGCCGGTGAACGGCGGGGTGGTGGACGCGATTTCGGTGGACCTCGCGCGCGTGGAGCCCGACATCGAGACCGTGGTCCTGGCCGCGTCGGCGGACGGCGGCACCTTCGGGCAGGTCCCGGGCCTGCACATCCGGGTGCTCGACGCGGCGAGCGGCGCCGAACTCGCCCGCTACGACAGCGGGGACGCCACCGTCGAGACGGCCTTCGTGCTCGGTGAGCTCTACCGGCGCCAGGGCGCCTGGAAGTTCCGCGCCGTGGGGCAGGGCTACAGCAGCGGACTCGAAGGGCTCGCGACGGACTTCGGGATCACCGTGGACGAACCGCAGGACGCGCCCGCGGCCCCGCCGGTATCGACCTCCGTACCGGCCGCCGCCGCCACGCCCGCGCCGCCCGCCCCCGCGGCGCCGCCCGCGCCCCCGGCCGCCGCCACGCCCGTACGGCTCACCAAGGTGACGCTCACCAAGGACGCCCCGGCGGTCTCGCTGCGGAAGCAGGGCGGCACCTCCGGCGCCCTGCGCGTCAACCTCAACTGGCAGGTGCGCAAGCAGTCCGGCCAGCCCGGTCAGCCCAAGCAGGCCAAGGGCCTGGGCGCGAAACTCAGCCGGGCCCTCGCCCAGTACGCCAGCGCGGGCCTCGACCTCGACCTGGGCGCCCTGTACGAGCTCAGCGACGGCAGCAAGGGCGTCGTCCAGGCGGTCGGCAACACCTTCGGCGCCCTGCACGCACCGCCGTACATCCACCTCGACCGGGACGACCGCACCGGCGCCGTCGCGACCGGCGAGAACCTCACCGTCAACCTCGACCACACGGCCGCGTTCCGGCGCATCCTGGTCTTCGTCATCATTTACGAAGGCGCGCGCAGCTTCGAGGGCCTTGACGCCACCGTGACGCTGACCCCGGCCAACGGAGCGCCGGTCGACTTCTCGCTCGACGAGTGCACCGTGCCCTCGACGGTGTGCGCGCTCGCGCTGCTCACCAACGAGGGCGGCGACCTCGTCGTACGCCGCGAGGCCCGCTACCTCGTGCCCGAGCGCGGCGTCAGCATGCAACGCACCCTCGACCACGCGTACGGCTGGGGAATGAACTGGACACCGGGCCGCAAGTAGCAGCGTAAGGAGCAGCGGTGCAGAGCCTGCTGGCCGCTACTGCTCCGGGGCCGCGTCGGGGGCCGCTTGGCGGCCCGGCCCTGAGTAGGTGCGGCCCTTCCAGGCCGCGCCCCGGCCCCGGTAGTGCTGCACCGCCGAGTCCACGGTCATCAGGAGGTAGAGCAGCGCCACCGCGGGCAGCAGCGGGGTCAGCCACAGCGTCTGCCGGTAGTAGTGCAGCATCGGGGCGTACGTCGCCGTCATCACGAGCCACGCCGCGCCGCCCGCCCACGCCATCCCCGCGTGCCCGGTGAGCAGCCCGGTCACCAGGGCCACCGGCGGTACGAGATAGATCAGGGCCAGGCCGAGCACGGTGCCCGCGAGCAGCAGCGGATTGCGGCGCAGTAGGGCGTACGCGCTGCGCGTGATCATCCGCCACAGGTCCGCGAGGCGCGGATACGGCCGCACGCTGTCGACCCGTTCGGCCAGACCGAGCCAGATCCTCCCGCCACCGCGCTTGACGGCACGGGCCAGGGCGACGTCGTCGATGACCGCGTCCCGGATCGTCTCGGGCAGCCCGGCCCGTACGGCCGCCTCCGTCCGCAGCAGTGTGCACCCGCCCGCGGCGGCCGCCGTGCGCGCGCCCGCCTTGGCCACCCACCGGAACGGATACAGCTGCGCGAAGAAGTACACGAACGCGGGCAGCACCAGCTGCTCCCAGACGCTCGCCACGCGCAGCCGCGCCATCAGCGACACCAGGTCGAAGCCGCCCGCGTGCGCGGCCGCCACCAACTCCCGCAGGCTGTCCGGCTCGTGAGCGATGTCGGCGTCCGTGAGCAGCAGATACTCGGGTTCCGCGATGTCGCCGGCGGGCCTGTCCTTCTGTGGGCCACCCGTACGGGCGTGCGCGATGCCGTGCCGTACCGCCCAGAGCTTGCCGGTCCAGCCCGTGGGAGGCTCGCCCGGCGACGTGACCGTCAGGGGCAGTCCCCGGTGCCGGTCGGCCAGGGCGCGGGCGAGCTTGCCCGTGCCGTCCGTACTGCCGTCGTCGACGAAGACGATCTCCGCCCGTCCCGGATAGTCCTGTGCGAGCAGCGACGGCAGGCTGTGGCGCAGCAGGGCGGCCTCGTCGCGGGCGGGCACCACGACACATACGTAAGGCCAGCGTTCGGGTTCGCGGCGCGGCGGCAGGCGCATATCCGTACGCCAGAAGAAGCCCTGGCACAGCAGCAGCCAGAGCCAGGCGGCCAGAGAGACGGCGGCGGTCCAGGCGAGGGCGCTCATCCCCGGGAGTCTGCCGTACAAACCGGGCCCTGTAGGGCCCGTCGGATAGGGTGACCGGGTGAAAATCGCGCTCATGGACTCCGGCATCGGACTGCTCCCGGCCGCCGCCGCCGTACGCCGCCTGCGGCCCGACGCCCACCTTCTGCTCTCCTCGGATCCCGACGGAATGCCCTGGGGGCCGCGCACCACCGAGTCCCTGACGGAGCGGGCGCTCGCCGTCGCCGAGGCCGCCGCGGAGCACCGCCCGGACGCCTTGATCGTGGCCTGCAACACCGCCTCCGTGCACGCCCTGCCCACGCTGCGCGCCCGGCTCGAACCGGAGGTGCCGGTGATCGGCACCGTGCCCGCGATCAAGCCCGCCGCCGCGGGCGGCGGTCCCGTGGCGATCTGGGCCACCCCCGCCACCACCGGCAGCGCCTACCAGCGGGGCCTCATCACCGAGTTCGCCGCCGACGTCGCCGTCACGGAGGTGCCCTGCTGGGGGCTTGCCGAGGCCGTGGAGCAGGCCGACGAGGCGGCCATCGACCGTGCCGTCGCGGCCGCCGCGGCCCTCACCCCGCCCGACGTACGCGCCGTCGTCCTCGGCTGCACCCACTACGAACTGGTCGCCGAACGCATCCGCAAGGCCATCCGCCCCGCCGACCCGACCTCGCTCGCCCTCCACGGCAGCGCAGGCGCGGTAGCCGCCCAGGCCCTGCGCCGCAGCGCCATCGAGCCCGTCCCGGCGGCCGCTCCCACCGGCGGCCTCACGGTCTTGCTGAGCGGCCGCGAGGGTCTGCTGTCGCTGGCTGCGCGCAGCTATGCGGAGGGTCGGTCGCTGGCGGCGGTCAGTACGGCGGTTCGCTGAGTCCGGGCGGGTCCCGCCCGCCCCACACCCCGGCCTCGTCGTCACTCTCCGCAGCCCTCTGCCTTCGGAGGGGAACGCGGGTAGCCTTTGCGTATGAGGTACCACCTCCGTCGTGAGCAGGGCGCCGGGGAACCCCTGACCGAGATCTGGACCGGACGGGCCACCAACCGTATGCAGTGGGTGCCCGCCCTGGCCGGGGCTGCCTGTATCGCGCTCGGGATCCGGCTCGCGGTGTCCGTGTCGACGGACTCGCGGCTCACCTTCGCCGCGCTGGTCATGGCCGTGGTCGGATGCGTCGCCGCGGGGCTCCTGATGATGTTCGGGACGCTGGGGTTCGTGCACGTGGCGGTGCGGCTCAACGAGGAGTACCTCGAGGTGCGCTGCGGGCACCTGGGCCTGCCGCGTCACCGCATCCCGCTCTCGCACGTCGTCTCCGTGGACTTCGCGCCCAAGGTCAGCCCACGGCAGTGGGGCGGCTGGGGGTGCCGCTGGCGTCCGGAGAAGGGCACCGCCGTGGTCGTACGGCGCGGTGAGGCCGTGGTGCTCAAGCTCGGCGACGGCCGTAAATTCACGATCACCGTGGACGATGCCGAGGCGGCCGTCACCGCTATTCGTGAGCTGTTGGTCAGGCACGCGCGGTCCAGTGCCGCCGGTACGGCGGGGAGCTGACCCCGGCACCCGCGGGCGTCTCCGCGAACCCGTGGCTGCTCGGAGATCCGCTGCGTCGCGCCCACCCTGCGGGGCGCTCGGCTTCGCGCCGTAAACTCCGCAGAGTGACAGCCACCACCACGGATGACCCGCCGCAGCAGCCCGAGCACGAGTCCGAGTCCGCGCATGAGCCGGAGGGCGGCCGCTCGCGGGCGGTGCTGGTGCTGCGTAAGTTCGCGCCTGCCGGGGCGGCGGTGCTCTCCGGGCTGCTGCTCTACGTCAGCTTTCCGCCGCGTGAGCTGTGGTGGCTCGCTCCGGTCGCGCTGGGGCTCTTCGCGCTCGCCGTGTACGGGCGTCGGGTGCGGGCGGGCTTCGGCCTCGGGTTCCTCGCCGGGCTGAGCTTTTTCGTGCCGCTGCTTTCCTGGACCGGCGTCGATGTCGGGCCGCTGCCCTGGCTCGCGCTCGCCTTCGCCGAATCCGTGATTCTCGCCCTGGCCGGGGCCGGAATCGCCTACGTCTCACGGCTGCCGCTGTGGCCGCTGTGGGCGAGCGGTGTGTGGATCGCTGACGAGGCGCTGCGGGCCCGGATGCCGTTCGGCGGCTTTCCCTGGGGCAAGGTCGCCTTCGGTCAGCCCGACGGGCTCTTTCTGCCGCTCGCCGCCGTGGGCGGTACCCCGCTGCTGAGCTTCGGCGTCGTCCTCTGCGGCTTCGGGCTCGCGGCGCTCGCGCTGCGCCTGCGCGAGGTGCGCGGTGTGCGGGACCGGGGCGTCGTGGTCGCCGCCGCGCTGACCGTGGTGCCGGTGCTCGCCGGGGCCGCGGCCGCCCCGCTGGTGTCCAACGCGGCGGAAGACGGCACGACCCGGGTCGCCGTGGTCCAGGGCAATGTGCCGCGCATGGGGCTCGACTTCAACGCCCAGCGCCGGGCCGTGCTCGACTATCACGTACGCGAGACCCTCAAGCTCGCCGACGACGTCCAGAGCGGCAAGGTCGAGCGGCCCGACCTCGTCCTCTGGCCGGAGAATTCCTCCGACATCGACCCGTACGCCAACCCCGACGCGTACGCCGAGATCGACCGGGCCGCCAAGGCCGTCGGCGTGCCCCTGGCGGTCGGCGCGGTCGTCACCGCCGACGACGGCACCACCCGCAACCGGCTCATCCTCTGGGACCCGGTCAAGGGCCCCGGCGCCGTCTACGACAAGCGGCAACTCCAGCCCTTCGGCGAGTACATGCCGTACCGCGGGTTCTTCCGGATCTTCAGCAAGGACGTGGACCGCGCCGGGAGCTTCGTGCCCGGCGACAAGCCGACCGTCTTCGACATGGCGGGTACCAAGGTCGGTCCCGTCACCTGCTACGAGGCCGCCTTCGACGGGGTCGTACGGGATCAGGTGCGGGCCGGGGCCCAGCTGATCTCCGTGCCCAGCAACAACGCCACCTTCGGGCGCAGTCAGATGACCTACCAGCAGCTCGCCATGGACCGGGTGCGCGCCGTCGAGCACGGCCGGGCCGTCCTGGTCCCGGTGACCAGCGGCGTCAGCGCGGTGATCCGGCCCGACGGCTCGATCGCGCAGCGCACCGGGCTGTTCGTGCCGGACACCCTGGTCGCCGAGGTACCCAAGCGGTCCTCGCTGACCCCGGCCACACAGGCCGGCGTCTGGCCCGAGGTACTGCTCGTCGCGCTCGGCGTGGCCGGGCTCGCGGGAGCGGTGGTGCGCGCCCGCGCGGGGCGCGACCGCGGCTCGGCGGAGCGGGTCTCCGGATAGGGTCGGGGCATGGCGATTCCCGATTTTCTTCGCGAACTGCGCGCGTCCGTCGGCAACCAGCTGCTCTTCCTTCCGGGCGTTACCGCGATCGTCCTCGACGACCAGGAGCGGGTGCTGCTCGGGCGGCGCTCCGACACCGGCAAGTGGGCCGTGATCGGCGGCATTCCGGAGCCGGGCGAGCAGCCCGCGGAGTGCGCCGTGCGCGAGGTGTACGAGGAGACGGCCGTGCACTGCGTCGCCGAGCGGATCGTCCTGGTCGAGGCCAACGAGCCGATGCAGTACCCCAACGGCGACGTCTGCCAGTTCATGGACATCACGCTGCGCTGCCGCGCCATCGGCGGCGAGGCCCGCGTGAACGACGACGAGTCCCTGGAAGTCGGCTGGTTCGGCATGGACGAGCTGCCCGAGCTCGAGGAGTTCTGCCTCTTCCGGATCAAGCAGGCCCTCGTCGACGGGCCCGTCTGGTTCACACAGCCGGGGCAATGAACCAGCCCGTCCGCGGGCGCGGCCCCCAGATGCGGTCACCCGGTCGACGGTGCGGATACGCGAGAGGGAAGAACCCCGCGCGGTAGTTTGCGCGCATGGAACAGCGCATCAGTCTGATCACTCTGGGCGTCGCCGACCTCGGCCGCGCCAAGCGTTTCTACGCGGCACTCGGCTGGCAGGGCCAGGAGATCGAGCAGACCGTCTTCTACCAGGCGGGCCCCCTCGGCCTGGTCCTGTGGGGGCGGGACAAGCTCGCCCGGGACATCGGGGCCGAGGTGGGGGAGACCGGCGGCTTCGGCGGGATCGTGCTCGCGCACAACGTACGGTCGCGGGACGAGGTCGACGAGATCCTGGCGGCGGCCGAGCGGGCGGGCGGCACGGTGACCAAGCAGGCGGCCGATTCGATCCACGGTTTCTACGCGGGCGGGTTCGCGGATCCGGACGGGCACCGGTGGGAGGTCGCCTACAATCCCGGCTTTCTGCTGGCCGAGGACGGGTCGATCATCATCCCGGACTTCGGGGCCATTTGACGGGGATCAGCGAGCTTGTGTGTGTGGGGGGCGCGCGGTGAAGCGTGTGACGGTACGGGGTCCGGGCGTACGCGTGGTGGTGGCCGTGGGGGTCGTCCTTGTCGCCTCCGGGTGCGGTGGAGAGCGGTCGGGGGCCGACGGGGGCGGGGCCCGGTCCGGGGGCATACCGGTGGTGACCAGTCACCAACAAGCCCAGGAACTCCCGGAGTTGCCGCTCGCCGCGGACCGGTTCCAGTACTCCGCGCGGGAGCAGCGGCAGATCGAGGAGGCCGAGGCGCTGCTCGCCCAGGCCTGCATGCGGCGCCGCGGGCACGAGGACTTCCCGAAGTACCCGGGGAACGACATGGGGAACACCGTCCTGACCATGGTGTCGTCCGACGGGAACTTCGCGCTCACCGACCCGGCGCGGGCCCGGCGTTGGGGCTACGGCAACGACCCCGCGAAGGTGCGCGAGTGGCGGGAGTCGTACGAGGAGAAGCGGCGGGCCCGGCAGGGACGCCCGCTGCGGCCGGACGAACGCCGCGACTATGACGGCCTGTCGGAGCGGACGACGGGCGACGGGAAGCGCCCGGGCGGCTGTGTCGACGCCGCCCATGCCCGCCTCGCCCGCGGCGTCGCCGACGCGAAGAACGACGCGTTCCGGACGTACGCCAGCAACCGGCAGTACCAGGTGTGGCGGGCCGCCGAGCGCCGGCCCGAGCTGAAGAAGGCGTTCCGGGACTGGGCGGCGTGCCTGAAGACCAAGGGCGTACGCGCCTATCGGACCCCCAACGAGCCCTATCAGGACAAGCGTTGGGCGGACCGGGACGGGGCGCGGGGCGTCCGGACCGCCGTCGCGGACGTGGCGTGCAAGTTCGAGCACAACACCGTGGGCATCTGGTGGTCCGTCCTCGACCGGAGCGAACGGGCCGACCTGGCCCGGCACAAGGAGCGTTACGAGCGGGCGGCGCGGGACATGGCCACGTATCTGGCCAACGCTCGTACGGTGTTGACGTCCTAGAGACTGGCATGGCCACCTCAAGATAGCCTGCGGGGCGTGCGACGCGGCCGGAGGGAACCAGAAACGATCACGGCACGTCACAGGGGTACCGGATCGCCAACTCCCGGCTCAACAACGCAATACAACCCCCCACGCACCCCCCACAGGAGCTCCACGTGCTCGCCGCCATATCCCCCCTGACCACCGAACCTGATACGAAACGCGCGACCGCCCCACCCTGCCGCGGAGGTGACAGAACGCCCGCCAGCCGCGCGGCATGAGCCCGAGCACGCGGCGCGGGCGGCGCAACCGGCCGGTTTTCATCGAGCGTTCGGGACTGCGAAGAAAACTCCTTCGGTACCTCGCGGTGACGCTCGGCTGTGCCTGCGCCGGATATCTGGTCTTCCTCGGCGTGATCGTCGGCGCCCTGAAGGACCCCGGCAGACAGCTGCCACCCCGCATGGACGAGCCGCTGCCTACGGGGAACGCCCGGCATGAGTACGGGTGGAGAGGCGAGAGACCCGGCGGATCCGGTGGTGACGCCGACGGGCCCGGCAAGTCCGGCGGATCCGGTACGTCGGGCGGTCGCGGTACGGCGGACGGCCCCGCTGCCTCGAACGCCCCGGACGCCCCGGATGCCCCGGACGGCCCGGACGGCCCGGACCGCCGCCGAGGTACGCCGATGCGCGGCGGCCCCGGGAACGACCCCGGGAGCGAGGACACCACCCCGGGAGCCCCCCGGTGAGCCCCCGGCACGCGCTGCGGCGCCCGCCCCGTGGCCACTGGTTGCTGCTCGTGCTGATCTTCCCCGTGGTGGCCACGGCCCTGCTCTTCGAGGGCTGGACCACCCACGAGGTCGACGCGGCCCGGGACAAGGAACCGTGCGTCAGGCCCATTCCGAAGGAGGCGGACGACGGGCGGCCGGTGCTCAGGCTCGCCGGTGACCGGGTGGAGACCGCGGGGATGCCGCGGCGCACCGTCGCCCTGACCTTCGACGGCGGTCCCGACCCCAAGTGGACCCCGCGCATCCTCGGCCTGCTCCGCAGACACCAGGCCAAGGCGACGTTCTTCGTCTACGGGGCACGGGCCGTGCGTCATCCGGATCTGGTGCGGCGGATCCGGGCCGAGGGGCACGAGATCGGCTCGTACACCTACACGGGCGGTGACCTCGGTGCCGCCTCCACCTTGCGGGCCCGGCTCGAACTCTCCCTCACCCAGAGCGCGTTCGCGGGCTCCGCCGGGTTCCGCACCCGGCTGCTGCGGCTCCCGCACACCACCGCCGCGGACACCCTCTGCGGCGCCGAGTGGGAGGCGGCCCGTGACGCGGCCGGGCAGGGCTATCTGCTCGTCGCCGCCGACCGCAAGTCGCGGCGGCCCTCGGAGGGCGTGATCCGGCAGTACAGCAACACCTCGCTGGGCCTCCGTGAGGCCGAGGCGCTGCTCGGGGATCGCCGTATCGACAAATTCACCACCGTGACGGCGGGGCTCGGCCGGCCCCCGCTCACCTCCCCGGCGCACTGGACCGAACGCCTCAAGGGCGAGGGCCTGATGTGGGCGCAGACCGTCGGGCACGCCTTCACGCGCCTGATGGCCTGGGTGCTCGGGGTCGCGGGCGCGCTCGGGCTGCTGCGGCTCGTGCTGCTTTGGCTGTTCGCCCGTGCGCACGTACGCCGAAGAGATCGGTACCGGCCCGGTGCGCCCCGCCTGCGCGAGATCACCGAGCCGGTGACGGTGCTCGTGCCCGCGTACAACGAGGAAGAGGGCATCGAGGCGACCGTGCGCTCGCTGCTCGCCTCCACGCACCCGTACCTCCAGGTCGTCGTGGTCGACGACGGTTCCACGGACCGTACGGCCGAGCTTGCCGCGGCGATCGACGACCCGCGGCTCCAGGTGATCCGGCAGCCCAACGGCGGCAAGCCGCGCGCGCTCAACACCGGTCTGGCGCACGCCCGTTACGACATCGTCGTGATGGTCGACGCCGATACGGTCTTCGAGCCGGAGGCGCTGTACCGGCTGATCCAGCCGCTCGCGCACCCGGCCGTCGGGGCCGTCAGCGGCAACACCAAGGTCGGCAACCGGCGTCGCCTGTTGGGGCGTTGGCAGCACCTGGAGTACGTCATCGGCTTCAACCTGGACCGGCGCATGTTCGAGGTCCTGGAGTGCATGCCGACCGTGCCCGGGGCCATCGGCGCGTTCCGGCGCGCGGCCCTCATGGGCATCGGCGGCGTCAGCGAGGACACCCTCGCCGAGGACACCGACCTGACCATGGCGCTGTGGCGGGCCGGTTGGCGGGTGGTGTACGAGGAGTCGGCGGTCGCCTGGACCGAAGTACCGGCCACGCTCGGCCAGTTGTGGCGGCAGCGCTACCGCTGGTGCTACGGCACCCTCCAGTCCATGTGGAAGCACCGTCGGGCCGTCCGCGAGCTGGGGCCCGCCGGGCGGTTCGGGCGGCGCGGGCTGACCTCTCTGGCGCTCTTCCAGGTCCTGCTGCCGCTGTTCGCGCCCGTCGTGGACGTCTTCGCGCTGTACGGCGTGTGCTTCCGGGACGCGACCGAGGCGGTCGCCGTGTGGCTCGGGTTCCTGGCCGTACAACTCCTGACCGCCGGGTACGCGCTGCGGCTCGACGGCGAACCGCTCCGCCAGCTGTGGGCGCTGCCGCTCCAGCTGTTCGTATACCGGCAGTTGCTGTATCTCGTCGTCATCCAGTCCGTGATGACCGCGTTGCTCGGCACCAGGCTGAAGTGGCAGCGGATGCTCCGGTCCGGTACGGGAAATCAGCGGCTCCTGGAGGAGGGGGAGACGCGGCCGGGTCCGGCGCCCTACCGCACGGCCCCCGCTGAACTCCCGTACCACGACGGCCAGGGCGACGCCCAGGACATCGCCCCGGTCGTCCCGTACCACCACGATCCGGGCCCGGCGAGGGGAGCGGCGCGATGAGGTACTCGATCGACGACTGGCCCGCCCAACTGCGCGGCCACAGGCGCGCGTCGACGCCCGTGGCCGGGGAGACGGTGCATGTGGACGGGCCGCTGTGGCGGACGGATCCCGAGCCGGGGCCCGGCGGCGGCCCGGGCGCGGCGCCGGCCCCTTGGCGGGATCCGATGCCGGGCCCCGGGCCGGACCCCGGGCCGGACCCCGTACCGGATCCGGAGCCGTCGCCGCGGGCCCGCTCCCGTCGCCGCCGACGGCGACGCCCCCTGCGGCGGGCGCTCCTCGTCCTCCTGGTCCTGGCCCTCGCCACGCCGCTCGGCACCTATGCCTGGGCGGAGAGCAGGCTCCAGGGTGATGTGGACCTGGGTGCGCACGGGTCCCGGCCCGCGCCGGGGCGCGGCACGACCTACCTGATCGTCGGCTCCGACAGCCGGGCCGGGCTCTCCGCGGACGAGCAGCGCGAGTTGCACACCGGGGACGTCTCGGGGCGGCGCACCGACTCGATGATCCTGCTGCACACCGGCCCCTCGGGCACCACCATGGTCAGCCTGCCGCGCGACTCGTGGATCACGATCCCGTCGTACCTGCGGACCTCGACCGGCAAGCGTTCGGCCCCGGCCAAGGACAAGCTGAACGCGGCCTTCGCGTACGGCGGTCCGGAGCTCCTGGTCCGCACGGTGGAGCACAACACCGGCGTACGGATCGACCACTACGCGGAGATCGGCCTCGGCGGGTTCGTGCACATCGTGGATTCCGTCGGGGGCGTACGCCTCTGCCTCGACAAGCCGGTACGGGACGAGAAGTCGGGCGCCGACCTGCGCAAGGGCTGCCAGACGCTGAACGGGCGGGAGTCCCTCGCATACGTACGCCAGCGCCATCAGGAGGCCAACGGCGACCTCGGCCGCACCCTCAACCAGCAGCGGTTCCTGTCCGCGCTGGCCCACCGGGCGGCGAAACCGGAGACGGTGCTCGACCCGACCCGGGTCTATCCGGCGCTGAGCGCGGGCCTCGACACGCTCATCGTCGACCGGGACATGGGGCTGACGGACCTCGCCGAGATGGTGCGGGCGGTGCAGCGGGTCGCGGGCGGCGGTCCGGGCGGCAGACGGCTCAACGTGCCGGTGTCCGGGGTGGGGATCCCCACGCCCAAGGGCAGCGCGGTGCAGTGGGACGAGAAGCGGGCGCGGAAGCTCTTCGCGCAGCTGAGGGATGGGCGTTGACAGCGGGTACCCGTGCTCCGAAACTCGGCGCGGAGCACGGCGAACCGGAAGGAACTCCCATGCACACCACGGTCGGCATCATCGGCGGCGGGCCCGCGGGGCTGCTCCTCGCCCGGCTGCTGCACAACGCCGGGATCGACAGCGTCGTCCTGGAGTGCCGCGACCGCGCGTACGTCGAGCGGCGCCAGCGGGCCGGGATCCTGGAGCAGGGCACCGTCGACGCGTTGCGCGCCGCCGGGGTGGGGGAGCGGATGGACCGCGAGGGGCTGACGCACGACGGCATCGAGCTGCGCTTCGACCGCCGCGCGCACCGCCTCGACTTTCCCGCGCTCACCGACGGGCGGCGGGTGACGGTCTACGCCCAGACCGAGGTGGTCAAGGACCTCATCGCCCGCCAACTCGCCGACGGGGACCCGTTGTTGTTCGGTGCCGAGGTGCATGCGGTCATGGGCGCGGACGCGGAGCGCCCGACCGTGCGCTTCACGCACGAGGGCCGCGAGCAGACCCTGACCTGTGACTACGTCGTGGGCTGCGACGGGTTCCACGGTGTGGCCCGCGACGCGGTGCCGGAGGCGGTCCGGACGTCGTACGAGAGGACCTATCCGTACTCCTGGCTCGGGATACTCGCCGAAGCGCCGCCCGCGTACGAGGAGTTGATCTATGCCCACTCGGCGCGCGGCTTCGCGCTCGCCAGCATGCGCTCGCCCACGGTGAGCCGTCTCTATCTCCAGGTGCCGAACGGCACCGACCCCGCCGACTGGCCGGACGCACGCATCTGGGACGAGCTCGACGCCCGGCTCGCCCTCGACGCCGACCCCGGGTTCAAACTGGAGCGTGGCCCGGTGACCGCCAAGTCCGTGCTGCCGATGCGGAGTTGGGTGACCGAGCCGATGCGGTACGGGCGGGTCTTCCTGGCCGGTGACGCGGCGCACATCGTGCCGCCGACCGGGGCGAAGGGCCTCAATCTCGCGGCCGCCGACGTGATCGTGCTGGCCCGTGCGCTGATCGAGCGGCAGCGGACCGGTTCGGCCGCGCTGCTCGACGCGTACTCCGCCACCTGCCTGCGCCGGGTGTGGCGGGCCGAGCACTTCTCCGCCTTCATGACGACGACCCTGCACCTCGACCCCGGCGGCTCCGGCTTCGACTCCCGCCTTCAGCTCGCCCAGCTCGACCGGGTGGCCTCCGCGCCGCACGCCGCGGCCGAACTCGCCGAGAACTACACGGGGTTGCCGTTGTAGCGGAGCAGATAGCGCGCGAAGCGGTCGAGGTCGGCCTCGTCCCACTCCGCGAGGCGCTCGTGGAAGCCCCGTCGGCGGCTCTCGGCGGCGTGCCGGAGCACCGCCGCGCCCTCCTCGGTGATGTGCAGGACCTGGATGCGGTGGTCGGCGGGGTCGGTGCCGCGCGCCACGTACCCGAGCCGCTCCAGGCCCGCGACCTGGCGGCTGACCGTCGACTTGTCGAGCAGGTAGTGCGCCGCGAGGTCGGTGGCGCGGCAGCCCCGCCGGTCCTCCAGGTGGGCCAGGAGCGTGAAGGAGACCAGTGAGAGCTCCGGGTGCATCCGGGCCGCGGCGGCCCGGGCGCGGCGGGCGAAGGCGGTCAGCTCGCGCTGGATGACGGCCACGGATTCGTCTCTGGTCTGCATGGTTTGGCCCTCTCGACGACTGGTTGTAGAGTACAACGCAATGCGAAGATTGTAAAACGCAACCAATGTCGATGCCGGTACGGCAGTGGAGTCACAGGAAGTGAACGGTCGAGACATGGGTGCAGCGGCACACGGACGGAGCGGGGCGCGTAAGGGCGACGCCCGCGGCGGCGGGCTCCTGGGGGCGGCGCCGCCGGGCGCGCTGCGGCATGTCCTGATCCATCTGCTCACGCCGCTCCTGATGTGCGTGGGCATGGGCCTCGCCTACCTCGGCGCCTTCGCGCACCCCGAGCCGCACCAGATGCCGGTCGCCGTCGTCGGCTCGGGCCCGCAGGCGCAGGTGCTCGCGCAGACCCTGCACGACAAGGCGGACCACGGCCTGGACGTCCGTACCCTGCCGGACCGGGACGCGGCCGTCGAGGCCCTGAAGACCCGGGACCTCACGGGCGCGTACGTCCTCGGCGGCGACCGGCCCGAACTCCTCGTCGCCTCCGCGGGCTCCGACACCAGCGCCTCCGCGGTCCAGAAGGTGTTCACGCCGGTGGCCGACCGCGAGGGCGCGCCCCTGAAGGTGACCGACGTCGTGCCGACGGACTCCGACGACCCGACCGGGCAGGGCATCTTCTTCCTGCTCGTCGCGCTCAGCATCGGTGCCTACGCCTCGGTGGCCGCACTCGGCGCCGCGGGCTCGGCGCTGCCGCCGCGGATGCGGGGGCTGCTCGTGCTCGGCACGTCGTTCGTGGTCAGCGTGGTCGGCGCGGCCTTCGCGGGGCCGGTCTTCCGTCTCGTACACCAGGGCCTGTGGGGCGTCTGGGCGCTCGCGTGGCTGTACGCGGCCGGGATCCTCTTCATCGGCACCGGCCTGCACACGTTCCTGAAGCGGTGGACCACGCTCGGCGTGATGGTCCTGTTCGTGATGCTCAACTTCACCAGCTCCGGCGGGATCTTCCGGCCCGAGCTGCAGCACCCCTTCTTCGGCTCGCTGCACGCGTTCTGGAACGGCGCGGGGGGCGTCTAGTCGGACGCGCGACGGCCCCCGAGCCCGTCACTCCTGACTCAGTACTCCTCTGATCCGTACCCCTTCGGTCGTTTACTTCTTCGGCCCCGTTACTCCTTGCGGTAGTCGTACGCCTCCGTGGCCGCCGCGGCCACCGCGTCCAGGTCGGCGCCGGTGGAGGCCGTCACCACCGCCGCTACCGCGCCCTCCACGAACGGGGCGTCCACCAGGCGGGCGCCGTCCGGGAGTTCGTCGCCCTCGGCGAGCATGGCCTTGACCGTCAGGACCGCGCTGCCCAGGTCGGCCAGGACGGCCACGCCCGCGCCCCGGTCGACCTCTTGAGCGGCCGTGGCGATCAGCTCCGAGCTGGTACCCAGACCGCCGTCCTCGGTGCCGCCCGCCGCCGCGACCGGCGCCGTCGCGATGCCGCCCGCGAGGCCCTGGGCCAGTTCGGCAACGGACCGGGCGACGGTCGCGCTGTGCGAGACGAGCACGACGCCGACCTGCTGCCCGGCGCTCATCGGGCGTCCCCGGCGACCCCGGCGGCCTCGGCGAGTGCGGCCACGAGCAGCGCCGACGAGGTCGCGCCCGGGTCCTGATGGCCGATGCTGCGTTCACCCAGATAGCTGGCCCGGCCCTTGCGCGCCTGCAACGGAATGGTGGCCTCGGCCCCCTGCTCGGCGGCCGCGCGGGCGGCGCCGAAGGACTCACCGAGCGCGTCGACCGCGGGGAACAGCGCGTCCAGCATCGTCTTGTCGCCCACCGCCGAACCGCCCAGCTTGGCCACCGTCTCCACACCGGCCCGGAAGGCCGCGGCGAAGTCGCCCTCGCTGACCTCCGTGGCGTCACCGAGCGCCTTGCCGGTGCTGCGCAGGAGCGAGCCGTACAGCGGGCCGGACGCGCCACCCACCTTGGAGATCAACTGCCGCCCGGCCAGGACCAGTACGGCTCCGGGCGTGGCGGCGTCCGCGCCCTGGAGCGCCTCGGTCACGGCCGCGAAGCCGCGGCGCATATTGGTGCCGTGGTCGGCGTCGCCGATCGCCGAGTCGAGGTCGGTGAGGCGGTCCGCCTCGCGGTCGACGGCCGCCGCTGCGGTCGTCATCCAGCGGCGGAAGAAGTCGGCGTCGAGCACAGGTCCTCCTGGTTCGTGGTGCTGTTCGGGGTGGTGGCGAGACGGGGAGGGGGGCCGGAGGCTGTTCCTCCGGGCGCTCACACGCCCCAGCGCAGGGCGGGCGTCCGCACCGGAGCGTCCCACAGGCGCAGGATCTCCTCATCGATCTGACACAGAGTCACCGAGGCGCCCGCCATATCGAGCGAGGTCACATAGTTGCCGACCAGGACGCGGGCGACGGCGACGTTCCGCTCCGTGAGCGCGCGGTCGACCTCGGCGAGGAAGCCGTACAGCTCGAGGAGCGGCGTCGCGCCCATGCCGTTGACGAGCAGCAGCACCGGATCCTTCGGGCGCAGGTCCTCGACCACGGCGTCCACGGCGAAGTCGGCGATCTCCCGGGAGGTCATCATGGGGCGCCGCTCGCGGCCCGGCTCGCCGTGGATGCCGATGCCCAGCTCCAGCTGGCCCGTGGGCAGGTCGAAGGTGGGGCCGCCCTTGGCGGGCGTGGCGCAGGGGGCCAGGGCGACGCCGAAGCTGCGGGAGTACTCGTTGACGCGCCGGGCGATCGCCTCGACCCGCTCGAGCGGCATGCCCTCGTCGGCCGCGGCACCCGCGATCTTCTCGACGAAGAGGGTGGCGCCGGTGCCGCGCCGCCCCGCCGTGTAGAGGCTGTCGGTGACGGCCACGTCGTCGTTGACGAGCACCTTGGCGACCTGGATGCCCTCGTCCTCGGCGAGCTCGGCCGCCATGTCGAAGTTCAGCACGTCACCGGTGTAGTTCTTCACCACGAACAGCACACCCTTGCCGCTGTCCACGGCGGCCGCGGCCCGCACCATCTGGTCCGGCACGGGCGACGTGAACACCTCACCGGGACAGGCCGCGGAGAGCATCCCGGGCCCCACGAACCCGCCGTGCAACGGCTCGTGCCCGGACCCGCCACCGGAGATCAGGGCCACCTTGTCGGCCACGGGTGCGTCCCGGCGCACGATCACCCGGTTCTCCACGTCGACGGTCAGCTCGGGATGAGCGGCGGCCATACCGCGCAGGGCGTCCGCGACCACCGTCTCGGCCACGTTGATCAACATCTTCATGGGTACCTCCGGGGAAGAGCAGGTGCTTCGGTGGCGGAGTAACGGCCTCAGTATCAACGGATCTCTGCCGCCAGGTCATGACCTTGGACGTGACGGTGGTGTGTGCAGCGGCTGAAGCGGTACCGGGGCGGGCGTCCGGGCGACCGGCCCTTGTCAGGGAATCGCCGTCAGGGAATCGCCGTCGGGGAACTGCTGTCAGGGAATCGCTAAGGCGCTCGATGCGGCCGTAAGAGGGTCGTCAACGACGGGTGCGATCGGCCGAAAGGGCTGTTTCCTCTAACAGTCCGATCATCTCCGTACTTCATTCAGGAGCTCGCGATGGCCGATCTGGCCTTCGTCGTCACCACGGTCGCGGTGTTCGCGCTGGTGGCACTCATCGCCAAGGGGGTCGCAAAGCTGTGACCGTCGAAAACATCGTCGGCCTCGTCGTGGCCGTGGCCTTGCTGGGCTATCTCGTTCTCGCCCTCGTCAAGCCGGAGAGGTTCTGAGCACGACTATGAGTCCTGTACTTGCCGACGTGCTCGTGGTGGTCGCGCTGGTCGGCGCGCTCGCTCTGGTGCACCGGCCGCTTGGCGACTACATGGCCGCCGTCTATTCCTCCAGGAAGCACCTGAGGGTCGAGAGGCTCCTGTACCGGTGTGTGGGGGCGAATCCGGATGCGGAGATGCGCTGGCCCGCGTATCTGCGGGGCGTGCTCGCCTTCTCCGCGGTCAGTGTCCTGTTCCTGTATCTGATGCAGCGGGTGCAGGACAGGCTGCCGTTGTCGCTGGGCTTCAAGCCGATCTCGCCGGATCAGGCGTTCAATACGGCCGCGTCGTTCGTGTCGAACACCAACTGGCAGTCGTATTCGGGTGAGTCGGCGATGAGCCATGTCACTCAGACCGGCGGCCTTGCGGTGCAGAACTTTGTCTCCGCGGCGGTGGGGATGGCGGTGGCGGTGGCGTTGATCCGCGGCTTCGCCCGTTCCCGTTCCGGTGAACTGGGTAATTTCTGGGCGGACTTGGTGCGGGGTGTCGTACGCATTCTGATTCCGATATCAGTCGTGGCGGCGGTGTTGCTGGTCGCGGCGGGTGCGGTGCAGAACTTCGGGGACATCCACCACGTCACGACGCTGACCGGCGACAGGCAGGCCATCAGCCCGGGTGCGATGGCGTCGCAGGAGGCCATCAAGGACCTGGGCACGAACGGCGGCGGCTACGCGAACGCCAACTCGGCGCATCCGTTCGAGAATCCCAACGGCTTCTCGAATCTCCTTGAGATATTCCTGCTCCTGGTCATTCCGTTCTCGCTGCCGCGGACGTTCGGCAAGCTGGTCGGTTCGGTCCGTCAGGGGTACGCGATCGTCGGCGCGATGGCCACCGTCTGGTTCCTCGCGGTGGTTGCGGTGACGTGGATCGAGTACGTCCATCCGGGCACGGCTTCGCAGCTTGCGGGTGGTGCGATGGAAGGCAAGGAGCAGCGTTTCGGTGAGGGCAATTCGTCGCTGTTCGCGGTCTCCACGACGATGACGTCGACCGGTTCGGTCGACTCCTTTCACGACTCGTACAGCGGTCTGTCCGGCGGCGTTCTCATGGTGGGGATGATGCTGGGCGAGATCGCGCCCGGCGGTGTCGGCTCGGGTCTTTACGGCATGCTGGTCATGGCGATCATTGCGGTGTTCATCGCGGGTCTGATGGTGGGCCGTACACCCGAGTACTTGGGCAAGAAGATCGGTACCCGAGAGATCAAGCTGGCCGCCTGCTACATCCTGATCACTCCGGCCCTTGTGCTGATCGGCACGGCTCTCGCGATAGCGCTGGGCACGGGCCAATCGTCGATGACGAATGTCGGCCCGCATGGCTTCTCCGAGGTCTTGTACGCGTATACCTCGGCGTCCAATAACAACGGCTCGGCATTCGCGGGCTTCGGGGCCGATACCCCGTATCACAACACGGTGTTGGGGCTGTGCATGCTGCTCGGCCGGTTCCTGCCGATGGTGTTCGTCCTCGCGCTCGCCGGATCCCTCGCTGAGCAGCGGCCGGTCCCGGCCACGGCGGGCACATTGCGCACGGAGAAGCCGTTGTTCACCGGGCTTGTGGTGGGCGTGATTCTGATCGTCACGGGTCTGACGTTCTTCCCGGCCCTGGCCCTCGGCCCGCTCGCGGAAGGACTTGCGGCATGACCACCCCCGTAACGCAACCAGAAGTTCAGGACGCAAAGGAGCAAGGGGCGATGTCCACCCCGACACTGGCTCCGCACCAGGACGCGCCGACCGGGCACAAGCCCGAAAGCGGCGACGGCCGGGTCGGCGGGGGCCTCTTCGACCCGAAGCAGCTGGTGAAGTCCCTGCCGGACGCGCTGCGCAAGCTGAACCCCCGGGTCATGGTCAAGTCACCCGTGATGTTCGTGGTGTTGACCGGTTCCGTCGTCACCACGGTGCTCGCGGTCAAGGACCCGGGGGAGTGGTTCGGCTGGGTGATCGCTGCCTGGCTGTGGCTCACCGTGATCTTCGCGAACCTGGCCGAGGCGGTGGCCGAGGGCCGTGGCAAGGCGCAGGCCGACACATTGCGCAAGGCCAAGACCGACACCACCGCCCGACGCCTGGCCAATGACGGCAGGACCGAGGAGCAGGTGCCCGGCACCCAGCTCAGGATCGGGGACCTCGTTGTTTGCGAGGCGGGCGACATCATCCCTGGGGACGGTGACGTCGTCGAGGGCGTCGCGAGCGTCGACGAGTCGGCCATCACGGGTGAATCGGCCCCGGTCATCCGGGAGTCGGGCGGCGACCGTTCGGCCGTCACCGGCGGGACGAAGGTGCTCTCCGACCGCATCGTCGTGCGGATCTCGACCAAGCCGGGTGAGACCTTCATCGACCGCATGATCAATCTGGTCGAGGGTGCGGCGCGGCAGAAGACGCCGAACGAGATCGCCCTGAACATTCTGCTCGCCTCGCTGACGATCGTGTTCCTGCTCGCCGTGGTCACGCTGAAGCCGTTCGCGGTGTACGCGGGGGCCGACGGGCAGACGTCCCTGATCGTGCTCACCGCACTGCTCGTCTGCCTGATCCCGACGACCATCGGGGCGTTGCTCTCGGCCATCGGGATCGCGGGCATGGACCGGCTGGTGCAGCGCAATGTGCTCGCCATGTCCGGGCGTGCGGTCGAGGCGGCGGGCGATGTGTCCACGCTGCTGCTCGACAAGACCGGCACCATCACCCTCGGCAACCGGCAGGCCGCCGAGTTCGTCCCGGTGCGCGGCACGACGGCCGCCGAACTCGCCGACGCCGCCCAGCTGTCGTCCCTGGCCGACGAGACGCCCGAAGGCCGCTCCGTCGTCGTACTGGCGAAGGAGAAGTACGGGCTGCGGGAGCGGCATCAGGGGGAGTTGGCGCACGCCGAGTGGATCGAGTTCACCGCACAGACCCGCATGTCGGGGGTCGATGTCAGCGAGAACGGCATCGCCCGCAAGATCCGCAAGGGCGCCACCGGCTCCGTCGTGGCCTGGGTCGAGGAGCGCGGCGGCAGCGTCTCCGACGAGGCGCAGGAGCTGACCGACACCATCTCGGAGGCGGGCGGTACGCCGCTGCTCGTGGCGGTGGAGGACTCCGCCCCGAATGGGAAGAGCAGCGCCCGGGGCCTGGGCGTGATCCATCTCAAGGATGTGGTCAAGGACGGTATGCGGGAGCGGTTCGAGGAACTGCGGCGTATGGGCATCAAGACCGTCATGATCACGGGGGACAACCCGCTGACGGCCAAGGCCATCGCCGAGGAGGCGGGCGTGGACGACTTCCTCGCGGAGGCCACGCCCGAGGACAAGATGGCGCTGATCAAGCGCGAGCAGGCGGGCGGGAAACTCGTCGCGATGACGGGTGACGGCACCAACGACGCGCCCGCGCTCGCGCAGGCGGATGTGGGCGTGGCGATGAATACCGGGACCTCGGCCGCCAAGGAGGCCGGGAACATGGTGGACCTGGACTCCAACCCGACGAAGCTGATCGAGATCGTCGAGATCGGCAAGCAACTCCTCATCACCCGCGGCGCGTTGACCACGTTCTCCATCGCCAATGACGTGGCGAAGTACTTCGCGATCATCCCCGCGATGTTCGCAGTCGCCTACCCGTCCCTGGACAAGCTCAACATCATGGGCCTGGCCTCGCCCCGGTCCGCGATCCTGTCGGCCGTCATCTTCAACGCGCTGATCATCGTCGCCCTGGTGCCGCTCGCCCTGAAGGGTGTGCGCTACCGGCCGATGAGCGCCGACGGAATGCTCCGCCGCAACCTCGGGATCTACGGGCTCGGCGGGCTGATCGCCCCGTTCATCGGCATCAAGGCCATCGACATGCTCCTCTCCCTCATCCCCGGGCTGCGTTAACAGAAAGGCATGTGGCCGACCGCCATGACCAACTCCGTGACACACTCCGTCCGCCTGCTGTGGGCCGCGCTGCGCGCGCTGCTCGTCCTGACCGTCCTCACCGGCGTCCTCTATCCGCTCGCCGTCACCGGCATCGCCCAGGCGGCCTTCCACGACAAGGCCAACGGATCGATGGTGAAGGCCGACGGCAGAGAGGTCGGCTCGGCGCTCATCGGCCAGTCCTGGAACATCAAGGGCACCGACGAGCCCGACCCCCACTGGTTCCAGGGCCGACCCTCCAACAGCGGCTACAACCCGCTGGCCACCGGCTCGAGCCAGCTGGGCGCCTCCGACCCGACCCTGGTCAAGGCCGTGAGGGCGGCCAAGAAGCAGGTCGCCGCCTTCAACGGCGTCCCGCAGTCCGAGGTCCCCAAGGACGCCGTCACCGGCTCCGCCTCCGCCATCGACCCGCACATCTCACCCGCGTACGCCGAGATCCAGGTGAAGCGGGTCGCCAGGGAGAACAAGCTCTCCACGGCAGAGGTACGGGAGCTCGTCGCGGCGCACACCGAGGGCCGCACCGCCGGATTCCTCGGCGAACCCCACGTCAACGTCCTGAAACTCAACATCGCGCTCCAGGACCTGACCAAGAAGAGCTGACCAGGAAGCGCTGACCAAGAAGAGCTGATCGTTCCAGCAGGCTTACGACAGGAAGGCACCACAGCAAATGACGCGGGTGCTGGTGGTGGAAGACGATCCGCAGCTCGTGCGGGCGTTAGTGATCAATATGCAGGCGCGGAAGTACGGGGTGGATGCCGCGCCCGACGGAACGACGGCGCTGCGGCTCGCGGCGGCCCGGCAGCCCGACGTCATCCTTCTCGACCTGGGCCTGCCCGACCTCGACGGGGTCGAGGTGATCAAGGGCGTACGGACCTGGAGCAGAGTGCCGATCCTGGTGCTTTCGGCCCGCCGCGGTTCGGACGAGAAGGTGGCCGCCCTGGACGCCGGTGCGGATGACTACATCACCAAACCGTTCAGCATGGACGAACTCCTGGCCCGCCTGCGGGCCGCCGTACGGCGCACGGACGAACCCCTGCCGGCATCCGTGGAGATGGCGGTGGTGGCGACGGACGACTTCACGGTGGATCTCGTCGCCAAGAAGGTGCGGCGGGACGGACATGACGTCCGTCTCACCCCCACCGAGTGGCATCTCCTTGAGATCCTGATCTCCCGTCCGGGCCGCCTGGTCTCCCAGAAGGAGCTCCTCGAGACCGTGTGGGGCCCCAGCTATGGCAGGAAGACGAACTATCTCCGGGTCTACATGGCCCAGTTGAGACGGAAACTCGAGGCCGACCCGGCCCACCCTCGCTACCTGGTCACGGAGCCGGGTATGGGCTATCGCTTCGAGGACTGAGGGCAGGGCAGGGCAGGCATGGCACGCAGCACACGCGGCACATTGCGTATCTATCTCGGTGCGGCACCGGGCGTGGGCAAGACCTACGCCATGCTGTCCGAGGCGCACCGTCGCGTCGAGCGGGGCACGGACTGCGTGGTCGCGTGCGTGGAGCATCACAACAGACCTCGTACCGAGGTGATGCTGCACGGACTCGAACAGGTAGCGCGCCGGGAGTTGGAGTACCGGGGCTCGGTCTTCATCGAGATGGACGTGGACGCCGTACTGGACCGGCGCCCGGCCGTCGCCCTGGTGGACGAGCTGGCGCACACCAATGTGCCCGGCTCGCGCAACGGCAAGCGCTGGCAGGACGTCGAGGAGTTGTTGGCCGCCGGGATCGACGTCATCTCGACCGTCAACATCCAGCACCTGGAGTCCCTCGGCGACGTCGTCGAGTCGATAACGGGCGTACGGCAGCGGGAGACCGTACCGGACGAGGTGGTGCGCCGCGCCGACCAGATCGAGCTGGTCGACATGTCCCCGCAGGCGCTGCGGCGCCGGATGGCGCACGGGAACGTGTACCAGGCCGACAAGGTCGACGCGGCCCTGTCGAACTACTTCCGGCCCGGAAACCTCACCGCCCTGCGGGAGTTGGCACTGCTGTGGACCGCCGACCGGGTCGACGCATATCTCCAGGAGTACCGCGCCGAGCACCGCGTCTCGAAGATCTGGGGCTCGCGCGAGCGCATCGTCGTCGGACTCACCGGCGGCCCGGAAGGGCGCACCCTGCTCCGCCGGGCCGCCCGGCTCGCCGAGAAGGGCGCGGGCGGTGAGGTCATCGCCGTCTACGTCGCCCGCAGCGACGGCCTGACCTCGGCCTCTCCGAAGGAACTCGCCGTCCAGCGCACCCTCGTGGAGGACCTGGGCGGCACCTTCCACCACGTCATCGGCGACGACATACCGGCGTCCCTGCTCGAGTTCGCCCGTGGGGTCAACGCGACCCAGATCGTCCTCGGCGTCTCCCGGCGCAAGCCGTGGCAGTACGTCTTCGGCCCCGGCGTCGGAACGTCCGTGGCCCGCGACTCCGGGCCCGACCTCGACGTTCACCTCGTCACGCACGGCGCGATGGGCAAGGGCCGCGGCCTGCCGGTCGCCCGCGGCGCCCGGCTCGGCCTGGCCCGGAGCATCTGGGGCTGGCTCACCGGTGTGGCCGGGCCGGTGCCGCTCACCTGGCTCCTGCACGACGTACTGCCCGTCGGGCTCGCCAACAACGTCCTGCTGTATCTGACGCTCACCGTCGGCGCCGCGCTGCTCGGCGGGCTCTGGCCCGCCCTGGCGTCCGCGGCGGTCGGCTCGGCCCTGCTCAACTGGTTCTTCACCGAACCCCGTTACACCCTGACGATCGACGAGCCGAAGAACATCCTCGCCATCGCGGTCTTCTTCGCCGTCGCCGTCTCCGTCGCCTCGGTCGTGGACCTGGCGGCCCGCCGCACCCATCAAGCGGCCCGCCTGCGCGCGGAGTCGGAGACCCTGTCCATCCTCGCGGGCAGCGTGCTGCGCGGCGGGACCACCGTCGACGCGCTCCTCGAACGGGTCCGCGAGACCTTCGCCATGGACTCCGTCGCCCTCCTGGAGCGCGAGAACGACAAGGAGCCCTGGACTTGCGTCGGTTCCGTCGGGGACGGCGGCCCCATCGGGCGCCCCGACGAGGCCGACGTGGAGATGCCCGTCGGCGGCAGCGACGACGACATGGTGCTCGCCCTGTCCGGCCGCGTCCTGCCCGCCGAGGACCGCCGCGTCCTCGGTGCCTTCGCCGCTCAGGCCGCCGTCGTCCTGGACCGCCAACGGCTGCGGGACCAGGCGAACCAGGCCCGCGCCCTCGCCGAGGGCAACCGCATCCGCACCGCCCTGCTCGCCGCCGTCAGCCACGACCTGCGCACCCCGCTCGCCGGTATCAAGGCTTCCGTGACGTCCTTGCGCTCCGAGGACGTCGAGTGGTCCGAGGCCGACCAGGCCGAACTCCTCGAGGGCATCGAGGACGGCGCCGACCGCCTGGACCACCTCGTCGGCAACCTCCTCGACATGTCCCGCCTCCAGACCGGCACCCTCGCCCCGCTCCTGCGCAAGGTCGACCTCGACGAAGTGGTGCCGATGGCGCTCGGCGGCGTACCGGAGGACAGCGTCGAACTCGACATCCCCGAAACCCTGCCCATGGTCGAGGTCGACAAGGGGCTGTTGGAGCGGGCCGTCGCCAACATCGTGGAGAACGCCGTCAAGTACAGCCCGGACGGAACCAAGGTCCTGGTGGCGGCCAGCGCCCTCGCCGATCGCGTCGAGGTGCGCGTCGTGGACCGCGGCCCCGGCGTCCCGGACGAGGCGAAGGACCGTATCTTCGCGCCCTTCCAGCGGTACGGCGACGCTCCGCGCGGGGCGGGCGTCGGGCTCGGTCTCGCGGTCGCCCGCGGCTTCACCGAGTCCATGGGCGGAACCCTCGACGCCGAGGACACGCCCGGCGGCGGCCTCACCATGATCCTCACCCTCAAGACGGCAGCCGACCAGCCCTTGGCCCGTCCCGGCCTGCCCAGCGGGGTCACCGCGTAAGGGAGTCCGGCCGAGGTATTGACGCGTGTTTCCTCCGGTGCCATCGTTACCGACAGATAGACATCAGATGTCTGACGTCAGATGTGATTCACCCAAGGGCACACCGAAGAACACCGAAGACGCCGAAGATCACCGAACGAAGAGGTTCCTGCCATGTCGCTCTCGGACGACCTCGCCGAGCAGCTGCTCGCCGCGATCATCGACGGCCAGTACCCGCCGGACTCCGCTCTGCCGCCCGAGGGAGAGCTCTCGGAGCAGGGCGCGGTCAGCCGTCTGACCGTGCGCGAGGCGGTCAAGCAGTTGCGTGCGCAGAACGTCGTCCGAGTGGTGCGTGGCCGGGGCACCTACGTCAACCCGCCGGACCGGTGGACCGCCCTGGAGCCGGTGGTGCGGGCGGCCTCGCGCACCGCGAGCGGCGCCCTGTCGGAACGGCTGATCGAGGCACGCCGGCTCATCGAGAACGGCGCGTGCGAGCTGGCCGCCGCCCGCCGCACCGAGGAGGACCTGGAGGCGCTGCGCCAGCACTTGGCGGTGATGCGCGAGGCCGCCGACGCGGGCGACACCGAGCAGTTCGTGCAGGCCGACATCGACTTCCACGACACGGTGATGCGGGCGACGGGCAACCTGTTCGTCCCGCTGCTCTTCGAGCCGTTCGGGCCGCTGCTCGTCGAGGGGCGCCGGGAGACCTCGGCCGTACCCGAGATCCGTACGAACGCCATCGCGCACCACGAGAGGGTGCTCGCCGCGCTGGAGTCCGGCAGCCCCGAGGCCGCCCGAACCGCCATGGACGGCCATATGAACCAGACCGCCGACGACCTGCGCACCCATGTGATCAAGCGCGACCTCGACTGACCTTCGCTCTCGGCTCTCCTTTCAACTCCCCTGACCTTCCCCCTCTCGACTCTCCGTTCAACTCCCCGTAACAGACCAGGAATTCGCCATGTCCCTACCCCTCCATGCCCGGACGCGGCCCGTCCCCGAAGCCGCGGTGCTTGAAGGGCTCCCACCGGTCCGCGAGGTGAGCGCCGCCGACGTGGCCGCCCGCATCTCCGGCGGGCGGCCACCTCGGCGGATCGTCGTGCTCGACGACGACCCGACCGGCACCCAGACGGTCGCCGACGTCCCGGTCCTCACCTCCTGGACGGTGGACGACCTGCGCTGGGCGCTGCGCCAGGACAGCGCCGCCTTCTTCGTCCTCACCAACACGCGCAGCCTGTCGCCCGAGGACGCCGCCGCCCGCAACCGCGAGGTGGTCCGCGCGCTGCACGCGGCATCGGCGGCCGAGGGCACCGGATACGTCCTGGCCAGCCGTGGCGACTCGACCCTGCGCGGCCACTTCCCGCTGGAGACCGACGTCCTCGCCCAGGAGCTCACCGAGCTGGGCGGCGGCGCTCCGGACGGTGTGGTGCTCGTCCCCGCCTACATCGAGGCGGGCCGGCTGACCGTCGGCTCCCGCCACTGGATGCGCACGGCCGACGGACTCCTTCCGGTCGGCGAGAGCGAGTTCGCCCGCGACGCCACCTTCGGCTACCGCAGCTCTTCGCTGCCCGAGTGGGTCGAGGAGAAGACGGGCGGGCGTGTGCCCGCGGACGAGGTTCTGCGCATCACCCTCGACGACCTGCGTGGCGGCGGCCCGGCGCACACGGCGCGGCTGCTGTCCTCGCTGCGCGGCGGGCGTACGGCCGTGGTCGACGCGGTGTGCGACGACGATCTGCGGGTCCTTGCCCTGGCCCTCGCGGAGGCGGAGGAGAACGGCACGCGGCTCCTTTACCGGGTCGGGCCGTCCTTCGTCCGGGCCCGCGCCGGACAGGCCGGGCGGGCACCGCTCACCCCGGCGGAACTGCGCCCGCTGCGCGGGGACGCGCCGCACGGGCTGATCGCCGTAGGGTCCCATGTCTCGCTGACGACACGGCAGTTGGACCGGCTGCGGGAGCGCGGCGGAATCGCCGAGTACGAACTGGACGTGGCCCTCCTGCTCGACGAGGAGCGGCGTACCGCCCACATCGCCGAGGTCGCGGCCGCCGCCGCCCACGCGCTCGACTCGGCGGACGCCGTGATCCGCACCTCGCGCACGCTGGTGACGGGTGCCGACGCGGACGACAGCCTGGCCATCTCGCGTCGGGTCTCCGCCGCGCTCGTGGCGGCCGTACGTCAGGTCAACGCCATCCGTCGGCCCGCGTACGTCGTCGCCAAGGGCGGCATCACCTCCAGCGACACCGCCACCCATGGCCTGGAGATCCGCCGTGCCTGGGCCCGGGGCACGCTGCTTCCCGGCATCGTCTCGCTCTGGGAACCCGTGGACGGCCCCGCCGCCGGCATCCCGTACATCGTCTTCGCCGGGAACGTCGGCGGCGCCGACGCCCTCGCCGACGCCCTCGACCTGCTCCGGAGTGCCTGATGCTGCTGCACGGAACCGATGCCCTGAAGGAGGCCGCGGCCGCCGGTCACGCCCTGCCCGGGTTCGTCGCCTACAACCTGGAGACGGTCCAGGGCATCACGGCCGCCGCCGAGGCCGCCGGACGGCCCGTCCTGATCCAGGCGGGCGCCAGCCCCTTCAAGCACGCCGGGCGGCAGGCCCTGATGCGGCTGGCCCTTGACGCCGCCGAGGACTCCGGCGCCCGCATCGGGGTGCACCTCGACCACAGCCGGGACCTGGACGAGATCACGGCCTGCCTGGACGCGGGCTACACCTCCGTCATGGTCGACGGCTCCCACCTGCCGTTCGCCGAGAACATCGCCCTGACGAAGGAGGCGGTACGGCAGGCCCGTGACCACGGCGCCTGGGTGGAGGCCGAACTCGGTGCCCTGCCGGGCGACGAGGACGTCTCCACCGATGCCGTCGCGCAGACCGCGGCGATGACCGATCCGCGGCAGGCGGCCGAGTTCGTGGCCGCGACGGGCGTGGACGCGCTCGCCGTCGCCGTCGGCAACGTCCACGGCTTCACCAAGGACCCGGTCCGCCTCGACCTGGAGCGGCTGGCCGCGATCCACGAAGCCGTACCGGTCCCGCTCGTCCTGCACGGCGCCAGCGGTCTGCCCGTCGAGGAGTTGCACGGCGCCCTCGCGCGCGGCGTCGCCAAGGTCAACGTCAACGCCGAACTGCGCCGGGCCTACTTGGAGGCCGTTCGTGCGGCCCTCCCGTCCGCGCTGCCCGGCTCCGATGTCGTCTCCGTGTGGACGGCGGGCCGCGACGCGGTGCGGGACGCCGCGCTGGAGGTCATCGGCCGCCTGAGCCCTCGCGCCGAGGGAGGCAATCCGTGACGTTGACCCAGCACCGCTGAACCCGGTTCCGCTTACTACGAGCCGCACCGCTTACTACGAGCCGCACCGCACCGCCGTACGGCACGAGACCGTCGTACAGCCGTACGGCACAAGCCGGAGCCTTCCCCACCCCGGCAGCCAACCCCCTCCCTTCCTTTCCCTCCCCTCCCCTTCCTTTCCCTCCTCTCCTCTCCTCTCCTCTCCCCTCCGCTCTCCCCAGGAGGACAGAAATGTCTCCCCACCCCCGTCCCCATACGGCCGTCATCGGCCTGGGTGCCATGGGACTTCCCATGGCACGCCGCTTGGCCGGTGAACTGCCCGTCTCCGTCTACGACATCGCCGCCGACCGGCGGGCCACCCTGGCCGCCGAGGGCGCCCGCGACACCGCGTCCCCGGCCGAGGCCGCCCGTGACGCCGATGTCGTCGTGCTCGCCGTACGCGACCAGGCGCAGGTCGAGGGCGCGCTCTTCGGTGAGAACGGCGCCGCCGTTGCCCTCCGCCCCGGCGCGGTCGTGATCCTCACCAGTACGGTCGGCCCCGAGGCGGCGCGCAGCACCGCCCTGCGGCTCGCCGAGCGCGGTGTGCTCACCGTGGACGCGCCGGTCAGCGGTGGCCCGGTGCGGGCCGGTGACGGCGATCTGCTGATCGTCGTCGGCGCCGAGGACATGGCGCTGAAGACGGCCCGGCCGGTCCTGGACCTGCTCGCCTCGACGCTCACCGTTGTCGGCCCGCGCCCCGGTGACGGCCAGGCGATGAAGGCCGTCAACCAGCTCCTTGCCGGTGTGCACATCGCGGCCGCGGCGGAGGCCATCGCGCTCGCCCGCGAGCTCGGGCTCGACCCGGCGCTCGTGGTGGACAGCCTCAAGCACGGCGCCGCGGGCTCCTTCATGTTCGCGGACCGCGGGCCACGCATGGCCGAGACGTACGCCTCCGAGCAGGCCCCCGAGGTGAAGTCCAGGCTTGACATTTTCGTCAAGGACATGGGCATTGTGACCGGAATTGCGAAGTCTGCCCATGTTCCGGTCCCCCTGGCGGCCGCCGCCGAGCAGCTCTACCTGCTTGGCGAGCGTGCAGGTCTGGCCGCTCACGACGACTCCAGCATCGTCACCGTGCTCTCGCCGAAGGAGACCGACAGATGAGCGCCGCCACACTGCTCCTGATCGCCGCGGGCGGCATAGCCGCGCTGCTCCTGATGGTGATCCGTTTCAAGGTCAACGCGTTCGTCGCCCTGCTCCTGGCGAGCCTGGGCGTGGCGCTGGCCGCGGGCATCCCCGCCGCAGAGCTGGTCACCACCGTCCAGGAGGGCATGGGCCAGACCCTGGGCTATATCGCCATCATCATCGCGCTGGGCGCCATGGTCGGCCGGATGATCGAAATCTCGGGCGGGGCCCGGTCGTTCGCGCAGTCGCTGATCGACCGCTTCGGTGAGCGCCGCACCCCGCTGGCGCTGACCGTGGCCGGTTTCGTCCTCGGCATCCCGATCTTCTTCGACGTCGGCCTGATCATCCTGATGCCGATCGTCCTCGGGGTCGCCCGGGTCTCCCGCAAGCCGATCCTGCTGTACGCCCTGCCGCTGGCCGGTGCGATGCTCACCGTCCACGCCCTGCTGCCCCCGCACCCGGGCCAGGTGGCACTGTCCGGCCTCATCGGCGCCGACCAGGGCATGATCCTGCTCTTCGGCATCCCGATCACCGCGGTCGTGACCGTGGTCGGCTTCCTGCTCGCCCGCCGCATGACCCGCCGCGAGTACCCGATCGACCCCGAGCTGTACGAGCGGGTCTACGGCGGTACGGACCAGCCGGAGACGGACGGCACGGTGGGCACGGACGGTGCGGACGGCACGGGCGGCGGCTCCGGCTCCGCCCCCTCGACCGGCAGGCGGAACGCGGACAACGGCGACGCCCGCGGCACCACCGTCCTGGCCCCGGCGCCCAGCGACACCAAGCAGCCCGAGCGCCCGCCGTCCTTCGGGACGATCCTCACCCTGGTCCTCACGCCCATCGTGCTCATCATGCTCGGCACGGTCGGCACGACCTTCCTGCCCGAAGGCTCGCTGCTGCGGACCGTCCTCGGCGTGCTCGGTGCTCCGATGATCGCCCTGCTCATCGCCGTCGTGTTGTGCACCTACCTCCTCGGCGCCCGCCGCGGCTGGTCGGCCTCCCACATCGAGCAGGTCCTGAGCTCCGCACTGCCGCCCGTGGCACTGGTCGTCCTGGTCTCGGGCGCCGGCGGGATCTTCGGCAAGGTCCTCGTCAAGACCGGCATCGGCGACGCCGTCTCCGACGTACTGCAGGCCAGCGGTCTGCCGCTGCTTGCCCTCGCCTTCCTGATGACGCTGACGCTGCGCGCCGCCCAGGGCTCGGCCACGGTCGCACTGGTCACCGTCGGCGGCCTCCTCGCACCCCTCCTGAAGGACGTCGACCTGTCCTCGCCCCAACTGGCCCTGGTCGCCCTGGCCATGGGCGGCGGCGCCCTCGCCCTGTCACACATCAACGACTCGGGCTTCTGGATGCTCAGCAAACTGATCGGCATCAACGTCCCCACCGCCCTACGCACCTGGACAGTCCTGACCACGGCAATGGGCCTCACCGCCTTCGCCCTCACCGGGGTCTTGTGGCCGCTGGTCTGAACGGACGTGTCGGCCTGACGTGTCGGCCTGACGTGTCGGCGTACGGAGCTGTACCCCCAAGCCTCAACGGGCCTGGGGGCAGCTCTGTACGTGCGATGGGGCGGGTACTCAGGGGGCCGGGTTCAGACCGTCGCGGCCCGTGGCTCCGGTGCCGGTGTCGGTGCCGCGAGGCGGCCGGTGCGGTGGAGGCCGTACAAGGCGGTGGCGCAGGCCAGGCCCAGGGCGAGCAGGGTGAGCCACGGCAGGGCGGACATGCCCGCGGCGCGGGCGGCGTCAAGTGCCGCACCGGTCAACAGATTTCCCAGCGTGATGCCGATGCCGCAGATGGTGTTGTACAGGCCGTAGTGGGTGGCGACGAGGCGGTTGCCGGAGAGGCGGACGATGGTGTCCATCTCGAAGGGGTACGCGATCATCGTGCCGAGTGCGAGCAGCAGTGCCGCCAGCGCCGGGGGTACGGCTGCAAGGAGCCAGAGGCCCATGCCCTTGTCCGGTACGGGGATTGCCGTCGCCGCCAGCAGCGGCAGGAACGCCAGGCCCATCGTGGTCAGGCCCCAGGTGAGCGCGCGCCCGGGTGCCATGCGGGCCTTGCACCAGGCGGTCACCCGTGTCTGGCCGATGATGGTGCTGAGGCCGGAGACGGCGAACAGCACGGCCACCGCGGCGGTCCCGAACTCCCCGTCGCCGCCCAGGCGTCGCACCTCGAGCGGCAGGGCCAGGTAGACCTGGAAGGACAGGACGTACGAGCCGATCATGGCCGCCGAGAAGAGCAGGAACGGGCGGTTGGTGATGACCGAGCGCCACTGGGTCAGGACGCCTTCGGCATTCTCGTGCGGCGTCTTGTCGCTTGCGTGGCGCGGCGGTAGGGCGCGGATCTGCACGATGCTCAGGAGCGCGAAGATCGCGGCCGATACCAGGCAGGTCACGCGGAAGTCGATGCCGGTCAGCAGCATGCCCACCAGCGGGCCGAGCAGGATGCCCGCCTGGTAGAAGACGTTGAACAGGGCGAAGGCCTCGACTCGGCGTTCCCCGGCGTCGGCGGCGAGATAGGCGCGTACCGCCGGGTTGAACAACGCGCCCGCGAGCCCGGTGGCCGCGGAGGCGGCGAGGAGTGCGGGCAGCGAGTCCACCAGACCGAGCGTGGCGAAGCCGAGAGTTCGCAGTACGCATCCGGCGACTATCAGGGGCTTGTAGCCGAGGCGGTCGGCGAGGGTGCCGCCGACCAGGAACATGCCCTGCTGGCTGAAGTTCCGTACGCCGAGGACGAGTCCGACCAACAAGGCCGAGAGGCCGAGGGTGCCGGAGAGGTGGGCGGCCAGATACGGCATCAGCATGTAGAAGCCCAGATTGATGGTGAACTGGTTCACCATCAGGAGCTGGACGCTGCGCTCGTAGGAGCGCACCTGCGCGAGGGTGCTCTTCACCGGTTCTCCTCCTCGGCCAAGGTGAGAGGGTCGACCACGGTGGCGCAGCGCGTCCAGCGCGCGACTTCCTTCTCGTTGAGGCGTCCCACCACCTCGGGTTCGGCGGTGGGTGGAGCGTCGAGCAGGCCGTGCGCCGCGCAGTAGTCGTCGTCGTAGACGGTGCCGAGGTAGCGCTGCGGGCCGTCCGGGAAGATGGCCGCGATCCGGGTGTCGGCCGGGCGGGTCCGGGCGAGCCAGCCCGCGACCAGCGCGACCGCGCCGACGCTCCAGCCGCCGGTCGCGTAGTGGGACGTGGCGAGTTGGCGGCAGGTCCACACCGCCTCGGCCGGGGCCACCCAGTGCACCGCGCTGAAGGCGTCGTACGCGACGTTGCGCGGGTAGATGCTCGACCCGAGGCCGCGCATCAGGCGGGGCCGGGACGGCTGACCGAAGATGGTGGACCCGATGGTGTCGACTCCGACCACCTCGAGTCCCGGGTAGAGCTGGCTCAGGACCCGGGACACGCCCGCCGAGTGGCCGCCGGTGCCGACGCTGCACACCAGGACGTCGATATGGCCCAGCTGCGCGGCGAGTTCGAGGGCGAGCGGGGTGTACGCGGTGGTGTTGTCGGGGTTGTTGTACTGGTCCGGGCACCAGGACCCGGGGTGCTGCTCCAGGAGGTGGGCCACCCGGTCGCGGCGGGCCTGCTGCCAGCCGCCGGTGGGGTGCGGCTCGGAGACGACGTTGACCTGGGCGCCGTACGCGGTGAGCAGCCGGGTCATCGACAGCTCGAGCCCCGGGTCCGTGACCAGGGTGACGGGGTGGCCGTGCGCCATACCCGCGAGCGCCAGACCGAGGCCGAGTGTGCCGCTGGTCGACTCGATGACCCTGGCGCCGGGTTGCAGATCACCGCGGGCGCGGGCCCGCTCGACCATGTGCAGGCCGGGACGGTCCTTTATGCCGCCGGGGTTGAAGCCCTCCAGCTTGGCCCAGAAGCCGCGCCCGGCGGGGGCCAGCGGCTCGGAGATGTGCAGGACCGGGGTGTTGCCGACGAGCCCGGACACACCAGGGGTGGTCGGGGTCGACGCGGCGAACACCGGCCCGGTACGGGGGGATTCGGGGTCGGAGACGACGATGGGGGGTTGAGATCGCATGGTGTCGCTTTCACTCGAAGTACGGGTGTACGGGTGTACGGGTGTACGGGTGTACGGGTGTACGGGGTGCTCTGCGCGCGGGACGGCACGCGGGGCGGGTGGCCTAGATGAGCCACCGGCAGACCCGGGCGAGGGTTCTTCGAGTGGTGCGGGGTGGTGCGGGCTCGTGCCGGGGTGGACGGGCCCGTACAAGCCGGGGCCAGGGAGCGGCGACGGCGGTCGCCGTGGCCAGGAGGGGCAGGGGGCCCACGGGTGTCGACCGGCCTTGCGCCACGTCCGCTCGGCCGCGGACGAGGAAGCGGCAGTCCGTGTCGTGGTGGGGAGTTGGCGGTGCGGAGAGGGTGGCGGACCTCTCGGCGGGGGCGCTGAGGGGCTGGGTCGAGAACTGCGGGTGTGCGTCGTTGTGTACTGGCAGCAGGCAGTTGAGGAGCAGGGCCAACAGGCCACCGAGAAGAATTCTGCGCAGCGGACATCCCGGCTGCTGCAGAGGAATCCGACCAAGAGACAGATACGTCACGGCACTCCGTACGGCAGCCCTCATGACCGGAAATCCGGTCGGGCGGCAGGAAGGGTCAGCGGGGCGACGAGGGGTGCCCAACTCGGTGCCGCATGCCCTTTATCGCGGAATTACCTGCGGAGGAGATACGGCCGATCGGGCACCGGAAATTGGCGCATTCGCCCCATGGTGGAAATGCCCGGAATCAGGGTGAGGTGAAATACGGCGACCAGTTCGAGGGTGGTCGGCCTAGACCCGCAGAATCGCTGGATCTCTCCCGGTCGCCGCGGCGGCCGGATCCGCCGCGGCCTGCCGGGAGTGGCGGGCGGCGGGCAGCGGCGCCCGCGTGCTGACGTCAAGCCGACATACACCGGGAACGGGCAGGTCAGCGCCGTGCTGGGGCTGACTGGCCAGGCAGTCAGCGGCGGCGTGCTCCGGGGTGTCACCGTCGTGTTGGTGAGGCGGGTCCTCGTGCGCGGTGCGGGGTGCGGATGCCGTTGTGGCCGCGGTGGAGATGCCGACGGAAATGTGGCTTGCGGCGCTTTCGCCACTCACTCCGTGCGTATACAACAACCCCAGAAGCAGGGTGGCCATCCAGAACAGCCGCCACGGGCCCGCCGATTGTGAGCGGGCCCGGAGCGTCCGTGAAGTCCGGGAGGCCGTAACCATGCCGTGATCGTAGCGTCAATTGGTCCGTGGTGCGCAACCAAGTCGATGGAATAGGGCGTGAATTGGCCGCTGGCGTAGAAGGTGTGGTCCACGTAGAAGGTGTGGTCCGGGTGCCGTTCCGGGCCCCACGCTCAGGTGGTGCGGGGCCCGGAACGGCTTACGGAGTGCTGCGGATCAGAGCCGGTCGAGGATCTTCTCGAACTGCGCGACCTCGGCGGACTGGCCCTTGATGATGGCGTTCGCCATCTTCTTGGCGTCGGCGCTCTTGCCGTTCTTCAGCTCGTCCTTGGCCATGGTGATCGCACCCTTGTGGTGCTCGATCATCATCTCGGCGAAGGCACGGTCGAAGTCCGCGCCCTTGGCGGCCTTGAGGTCCTTCATGTCCTGCTCGGACATCATGCCGTCCATGCCGCCCGAGCCGCCGTGCTCGGAGTGGTCCATGCCGGGCATGGACTCCGACTCGGCGGGCTTGCCCCAGGACTTCAGCCAGCCCTTGAGGGTCTTGATCTCCGGGTCCTGGGCCTTCTCGATCTGCCGGGCCAGCTTCTTGATCTCCGCGTCGGAGGCCCGGTCCTCGGCCGGCTTGGCCATGTCGAGGGCCTGCTGGTGGTGCGGGATCATGCCCTGGGCGAAGGTGACGTCCGCGTCGTTGAAGTCCGCGGCGGACGCGTTGCCGCCCGGCTCCTTGGCGGTGGCGGAGGACTTGGCGCCCTGGTCCGTGCCGCTCATGTCGTCGTCGTTGCCGCACGCGGCGAGCAGCAGAGATGCGGAGGCGACGACGCCCACGGCCGCGAGACGGCGGCGCAGGGGACGGCGGATGGTGCGGTTGCTCGAGCTCATGTCGATATACCTCTGGTGTTCAGTACTGCGGGTGTGTGTCCTGGCGTACGTGGCTCACGCGGGCAGCACGAAGAGCGCCCGCGCGGACGGTTCGGCCTAGATCCGCAGGACTGACGACTGAGCGAGGACCGGTATACGCGGCGGAGGATTCGGCCGCAGCAGCACCACGGACCGCGCGAGGAGCTTCGCCAGCCAGCCGGACCGACGGATGAACGCGGCGTACCGCAGGGCTGCCAGCGCCCAGGCGCCGACCAGGACGGCCACGCACAGCGAGGCCATGTCCATCCCCATGCCGGTGCCGTGCTGGTCCACCGTGGCGGTGGCGTGCTCGTGCTTCTGCCCGTGCTCGTGCTCGGCGGATGCCGCGCCGAGGGCGGGGGAAGAGGCAGCGGCCGTCATGGCGGCGTGGTCCGGCCCCGGCGCCGTATGCGTGCCCGCGACGGGGCCATGTGCTCCGGCGGCCATCCCGGCCCCGGAGGAGGCAGCGGAGTCGTCGGGATGACCGACCGTATGCATGACGAACACGCCGAGTGCGAGCACGACGACCAGCAGCAGGTGCGCCATGGCACCGGCCGCTCGCGTGTGCTTGCTCGTGTTCACCGCTCGACCTCCGCAGACGACAGTACCCAAGTGTCGTCGGAGCTGCGTGGGGCGGCTCCCTGTGGACGGGCGGATGCGGGACGGCGGAACCGCTGTCGTAGGCTCGTCCGCGGAGCGCCCGAGGCGCCGAGGAGCTCCACGGACGCGCCGCTCGCCGGCCGTCCTCCTGCCAAGAACCTTCATCGCTCCGGGACGGACCCCATGCGCAAGACCACTCTTCTCGCCGTGGCACTGACCGCGGCCGCCGCGCTGACGCTCACCGCCTGCGGCAGTGGTGACGGCGGCGGAGGCAAGGATGGCGAGCACGGCGCCCATCAGCCGTTCGAGGTCTCCGGCGGCAAGCAGGACAAGGCCTCGTCCACCGTCCTCGACACGCCCTTCGCCAAGCCGGATGTGGTCCTCACCGACACCCACGGCAAGAAGTTCGACCTGCGCGAGGAGACCAAGGGCAAGCCGACGCTGATCTACTTCGGCTACACCCACTGCCCCGACGTGTGCCCGCTGGTCGTGAGCAACATCGGCGTCGCGTACAAGGAGCTCAGCAAGGCCGAGCAGGAGCAGGTGCGGGTCGTCTTCATCACCTCCGACCCCGAGCGCGACACCCCCAAGGAGCTGGGCAAGTGGCTCCCGGCCGCCGGGAACCCCGACTTCATCGGCCTGACGGGCGACTTCAAGACCATCCAGGCGGCCGCGCGCAGCGTCGGCGTCGGCATCGAGGCACCCGAGAAGGACAAGGACGGCAACGTCCTCTCCACGCATGGAAAGACCGTCCTCGCCTTCTCACCCAAGGACGAGAAGGCGCACGTCATCTTCCATGAGGAGACGACCTCCGACGCCTACGCCAAGGCGCTGCCGAAGCTGATCAAGGGCCAGAACCCGTAGAGCGAGAGGCCCCTTCCTGCTGCTTGCGCCACCCGTACCGGGTCAGACCACGGGGCTTGAACACCGCGAGCCCCGTGGCCGCAAGCAGAACGGCGAGCGCCGCCGCGGCATCGGCCACGAGTTGGATCCGCAGGCCGCCGAGGTCGCCATCGGCGAGTGTGGTCGTGGCGGCCAGGTCGGCGACCGCGCCGACGGGCTGCGTATGCAGGAGCAGCAGGGCGGTGGCGGCCACGGTCAGGAGCAGTTTCGCGAGGACCCAGTAGTGCCGGACCAGGCCCCAGGACGTGCCGAGGGACTGCACGATCCCGGTCAGTAGCGAGGCGAAGGCCAGCGGCACGATGACGTACCAGGTCGCGACCTCCATCGCGAGATACGCGCCCCGCACCTGCCGCGCGTCCTGGCCGGTCAGGCCCACGACGGCGAGCGCCAGGAAGACCGTGACCGCGCCGGCCCACCCCACGGACGTGAGGACGTGGGTGGTCAGCGCCAGCTTGCGAAGCCGGGGCGGCATGACCATCAGTGACCGCCGGAGTGCATGCCGCCGCCGAATCCGCTTCCGGTGAGGTGCAGCACGACGAACGTCAGGAACACGGCGAGGGCGACGGCTGCGGACACCTTCACCCAGCGTGGGGCGCGGGGCGGCGTGTGGGTCATGGATACCTCCGAGGTTTTATCGATACACAGTGTCTCTCTCTATCCAGAGTGTATCGACTCTGTCGCCTCGTATGCTGGGTGGGTGCCAAAGCTGTGGAACGACACGATCGACGCGCACCGCCGCGCCGTCCGCGAGGCGACCCTGGACGCGACGGCGAAGCTGGTGGCCGAGTACGGCCTGCGCGGGGTGACGATGTCGAAGATCGCCGAAGAGGCGGGCATCGGCCGGGCCACGCTCTACAAGTACTTCCCGGACGTCGAATCGATCCTGGCCGCCTGGCACGAGCGCCGGATCGCCGAGCACCTCGAGCAGCTCGCCGAGCTCCGCGACGGCCCGGGCGGTCCCGGTGAGCGGCTCGAGGCCGTACTCGAGACCTATGCGTTCATCCAGCAGCGCCGCCACGGCCACGGCGCGGAGCTCGCCGCGGCCCTGCACGAGGGCGAGCACGTCGCGCGCGCCCAGGAGCATCTGACCGGGTTCATCCGCGGCCTCCTCGAGGAGGGTGTGGCGGCGGGCATCATCCGGAACGACGTGGCCCCCGACGAGCTCGCGAACTACTGCCTGCACGCCCTCGCCGCAGCAGGCACCTCGCGGTCCAAGGCCGCGGTGCGCCGCCTCGTCGCGGTCACCCTGTCCGGTCTGCGCCCCTCGAACTGACCCTCGAACTGAGCTGACGCCGGGGCTACTTCGCCGAGGCCGCCGTCGGCCGTTACGCGGAGGTGACCTCGGTGACCTGGTCGTAGCCGGTGCGGAGCAGGAACGTGTTGAGGCGGCCGTACGACTTGGCGCCCAGGACGAAGAAGTGCGGTTCGGGGGTGCGGAGGGTGTCGAGGCCGGGGCAGGTCTGGGCGAGGCAGTCTCCACCGGCCGAGCCCAGGAGGGCGGCGGAGAGGTTCATCGGGGCGCCGGTGGCGTAGCACTCGTGGACCTGGAGCTGGCGGTGGAGCGAGGGGTCGCCGGTGTAGCCGGTCAGGGAGACGACGTGGTCGGCGAGCACCTCGTGCGGGCCGTCCGCGGTGGCCAGGGAGACCCGGATGCGGCCGGTGGCGGCATCGGTGTGCAGAGACTGGACGCGGGCGCCGGTGTGCGCGGTGACGCGGTCGTGTCCAGCGGCCGTCGTGTCCGTCAACCGGCATGCGACGTCGACGAGTTCCTGTCGGCCGGGCAGGGTGTCGTTCTCGATGGCGCCCCAGTCCGGGGCGGGGGAGCGGATGGCCCATACGAGCCGCGTGTCGGGCAGGGCGGCCAGATCGCGAGCGGCCGTCTGGGCGGACTTGCCCGCGCCGACGAGCAGCACCGTGCCGGACCAGCGGCCGGGGTCGGTGGTCGTGTCGGGCAGGCTGCGGGTGATGCGGTCGGCGAGGGCGCGTTCGCCGGGGGCCGGGATGCCGCCGTCGCCGAGGGTGTTGGGGTGGCCGTAGGTGCCGGTGCAGTCCAGGACGAGGGTGGCTTCGGCGGTGTCCTCGCCGTCCGGGGTGTCGAGGAGGAGCGTGAAGGGAGCTTCGGTACGGGTGGGGGTGCCGATGTGTTCGTGCTTGAGCAGGCCGGTGCGGGCCAGGGCGGCGACGCGGGTGCCGTAGCGGATCCGGCCGTCGAGGGCGGGGAGTTCGGCCACCGGACGCAACAGCTCCTCGGCCAACTCGGTGCCGGTGGGGCAGGCCGCCCCGGCCGGGGCCGCGGGCAGGTGGGCGCGCATACGCGGGGAGACGTTGAGGTCCCAGGGGGTGAACAGGCGGACGTGGCCCCAGGCGCGGACATGCGTGCCGGGCCCGGCCCCCGCCTCGTACACGGTGACGGGCCATCCGGCGTCCGCGCAGGCGAGGGCGGCGTCCAGGCCGATGGGCCCGGCTCCGAGGACGGCGACGTTCGCGGCGGGCGCAGTGGACGGCATGGCCAACTTCCTTGCGTAGAGGGGAATTCAGGGAATTCAGGGGGTTCAGGGAGATTCGGGGTGATTCAGATGGCGCAGTGGACGGGGCGGGGCAGCGTTCCGTCCGCGAGTCGGGCCGCGAAGAAGCGCTCGGTCACGAGCCGTTTCCCCTCCTCCAGGGGTGTTCCCGCGGGGGCGAGGTGGAAGTCGGGGCTGGTGGCGGCGTCGGCCCCGGCGGGGTGCCAGTGCAGGCCGTTCGCGCTGACGGTGAGTTCCGGTACGGAGGTGTCCTCGCCGATCTCGATGCCGGTGTCCGCGAAGCCCCGGCGCAGCAGCGGCCGTACGGCGAAGTGGTCCTCGGGGAGCCCCAGTTCGGCCAGGAGCGCGGCGACGGCCGGGATCTCGGGGCCGTTCTCCGGGGTTTCGGTGAGGGCGACCCGCGGCGGCAGGCCGATGTCGACGAGGTGGCGGATGCCGTCCAGGGTACGGGCGAACGAGCCCGCTCCGCGGTGCAGGTCGTGGGTGGCGGCGGTGGCGCCGTCGAGGGAGGTCTGCACGGTGAGCTTGCGGCCGGACAGGTCGACCAGGCCGTGGGCGCGGCGGCCGCGCAGCAGCATGGCGTTCGTCATCACGACGGTGGGGAGCCGCGCGCACGCGTGGTCGAGCAGACCGACCAGGTCCGGGTGGAGGAAGGGCTCGCCGCCGGTGACGTACAACTCGGTGAAGCCCGCCTCGACCGCCTCGTCGACCAGGTCGCGGCAGACGTCGGTGGTCAGGGTGCGCGGAGCGGCCCGGGGGGACGAGGCGACGGCGCAGTAGTCGCAGGCCAGGTTGCAGTGGAAGTTGGTGTACAGCCACAGCCGGGAGGGGAAGTACGCGCTGCCGAACAGCGGTACCACGGGCCGGTCGCCGCTTTCCGCGCCCGGCGCGTCGGCGGAACCCCAGCCCTGTCCGAGCTCTTCGAGCAGGGGATGCCCCACATCGGCCGGGGTGAAGCCGGTCGGCAGGGTGGAGCGGTAGAGGTGGTAGCGGCCGCGTGAGCGCTCGCGCGGAGGCAGGATCTCCAGACAGGTGGTCCACCAGCCGGTCTCGATCGTCTCGACGAACACCTCCGGAAGCCCGGCCGCGCGCATCGAGGCCGCCTGGGCCCGCCAGTCGTACGCGAGCGGGATCAGCTCGGCGGCCGCCTGTCCGTCGTCGAGGTCCAGGAGCGCGTACCAGACCTCGCGGCGCCCGTCGTTGGCGGGCTTGCCGAGCACCCCTACGTTCACGACGAGGCTGCCGTCGACCCGCCGCTTCCAGGGCAGGCCGCTGTGCGTGCACAGGATCACGTCCGCGCCGGAGGCCCGTACCCGCTCGCGGTGCTGGTCGTCCGGCAGGGAATCCCACCAGAAGTCGTTGAGGGCCAGGGTCGAGCCGTGCACCATGTGCACGTCGCAGCGACCGATGGACTCCCGTCGCTCGATGGGTAGTTGGCCCATCCAGGCGGCGAACTCGCGGCTCGTGGTGGCCAGTGTGTGGTCGTAGATGAGCTGCGCGAACTCGTTGTCCTTGGGGTCGCGGTAGCCGCAGCCGCAGTCGGTGTCGCCGCGGGCGATCGCCACGTCATAGTTGCCCGCCACGCACGTGATGTCGTACGCCGTCAGAATCGGCCACAAGGCGTCGACCTCGGCGCCGAAACCGCCCAGGTCACCCAGGCAGTACAGGCGCTCGGCGCCGCGCGCGCGAGCGTCGTCGGCAAAGGCCTGGAGGGCGTACGGGTTGCCGTAGGGGCCGCCGCAAACCGCGATGCGCATGGGCTCGGTCTCCAAAGGGTTCGGGTGCGGGACGAAGGAATCAGGAGGAACGGGTGGGTCGCCGACGGAGGGGGAAGACGGAGCGGGAAGAGGCCGGTCGGCGGCGTGAGCGCGAGCGTCCGGCGAGGAACCGGGGCGGCCCGGTGGCGTAGCGGCGCCGGATCCGGTCCGGGTCCACACCGGCGAAGTGGAGCAGCTTCAGGTACTGCATGAAGACGATCATTCGCCAGACACCGTGGGCGACAAGCCGCCGCGCGGAGGCCGTGGACGTCGCGGGCAGAACCGCGAGGCGCCCGCGCCGGGCCAGGCGCCGCGACATCTCCAGGTCCTCCATGATGGGCAGCTCCGGGAACCCGCCGAGCGCGTCGAAGGCGCTGCGCCGTACGAACATCGCCTGGTCGCCGAAGACATGGTGCAGTCGGCGGGCGCGCGCGTTCGACGTGTACGCCAGGTAGTTCAGGCCCGGCGAGCGGCGGTCGAAGCGCAGCGTCAGGCCGCCGCCGACCACCTCCGGGGAGGCGAGGGCGGCCCGGATCTGGCCGAGCGCGGCGGGGTCGATACGGGTATCGGCGTGTACGAACCACAGGACGTCGCCGGTGCAGTGCCGGGCCCCCTCGTTCATCTGGCGCGCGCGGCCGCGCGGCGACTCGACCAACTGGCCGAAGGGCGCGGCCAGTTCACGGGTGGCGTCGGTCGAGCCGCCGTCGACGACCACGAGCTCGCAGTCGGGGAAGTCGCGGCACAGCCGGGCCAGGGCCGCCTGGACGGTGGCTTCCTCGTTGAGGACGGGCACGACGATCGAGACATCCAGCATCCGGTCTCCGTACGCCTTGGTCATGAGCCGAACCGGTACACGAAGCCCGCCGGTGCGAGGGCATCCAGGGTGGGCACGGTCCGCGCGATCAGGTCGGCGAAGATCCGTTTGCTGGCCGCCATCCGGGTCAGGAGCGCGTCGACCGGCTCCGGTTCGGGCGTCACGCCGTTGGCGTGGTCGGTGACGAACCCGACCAGGGCGAGGGGGAGTTCGGCCTCTCCGGCGAGGACCACCTCGGGCCCGGCCGTCTGGCTCACCGCCGTGACGCCGGCCGCGGCCAGGGCGGCGATCTCGGAGCGGGAGTTGAAGCGCGGCCCGTCCACGTGCCCGTACACGCCCCGCTCCACCACCGGCACATCCCCCGCACGCGCCGCCTCGATCAGGCCCCGGCGCAGCGGCTCGCTGAACGGCCGGTCGAAAATCCAGTGGCCGCGGCCCGGCTGCCCGGGTGCGTCGAACCAGGTGCAAGGAGAGCCGTCGGGCAGCCGGTTGGAGGGGAAATGCAGGTCGTCGAAGACGATCAGTGAGCCCGGAGGGGCGGCCGGGTCGAGCGAGCCGCAGACCGTGAGCGCCACCACGCCGTCGACGTCCGCGCCGCGCAGCGCCGCCAGGTTCGCCTTGTGGTCGACCTGGTGGGACAGGCGCTGGTGGCCGGTGCCGTGCCGGGACAGCTGCACGATCTCCGTGTCCTTGAGGCGGCCCTCGGTGACCGGCACCTCTCCGTACCGCGTGGCGATGGTCCGCTGGGCCGCGCCGTCCAGATGGGGCCACTCGTAGCTGCCCGATCCGGTGATCACTCCGATGCGCATGTCTGCTCACTCCCCAGGGTGTTGCGGACGTCGACGATCGGCAGCAGCTTGCGCAGCTCCGCGTTCTCGCCCGGGTCGAGGACGGCGTGCTGCACACACGCCGGTACGAGCGTGCCGCTCGACGGGTGGGCCATGGAGTACTGGCAGGCCGCGAGCCGTTCCTGGGTGGCGCGCACCGCGGGGTCCTCGCTGGTCTCGCCGCGCTGCGTCAACTCCCAGGCCGGGGCGACCTGTTCGGCGTCCATGAACAGGTGCATGATGAAGCTGACCGGGCGTACGCGGAAGCCGTGCCGCAGCAGCCTGCCGAGGCCCGCGCGGCGTACCGCCCGCGTCAGCCACCCGACCGTGACCAAGAGGGTGCGCGGATGCCGCAGGGCGATGCGGGCCAGCTTGGCGGCGAGCAGCGCGGGCGGCGTACCCGTGAAGTTCACCTTGCCGAGATAGCGGAAGAAGGCGTCGCGTACGGCGAGGTCGCGCGGGTCGGAGCCGTCGAGGAACGGGAACCAGCGGTCGCCCAGGTAGAAGCCGTAGGCGGTGCGGTTGCAGCGGACGTCGCCGTTGTGGAAGACGTCGTAGTCGAGGCGGGTGCCCGCGCCACGCTCGATCTCGGCCCACACCGCGTCCGGGGTGGCCTCGCGGTACCGCTCCTTCCAGCGGCGTTCGTCGCCGAGGAAGGCGGCGGGCTGGAAGGAGAACATGCCGTACCCGGCGGCGTGGTTGGCGCGGATCACTCCGGCGACCTCGTCGAGGTTGCCGGGCGTGACGGTCATGTTGTGGGCGAGGAAGTACCGCACTCCGTGCGCGTGCTCGAGACGGGCGAACATCGCGGCGAACCGCCGCCGGTACGGGTCCAACGCCCGCTCGCTGGGCGGGCGTTCGATGCCGCGCCGCCCGTACATGAACTTGTCGAAGTGCGCGGCGAAGGACAGCCGGTCGAAGCGTCTCTTTCCGTCCGGGCCGAGGGCGAGCCGCTTCAGGTACGTGTAGTCGAAGTCGCCGTGCGTGAAGCTCATGGGCTCGCGGCCGTGCTCACGCATGACGGCGAGGGCGGCGGCGTGGTCGTCGGGCGGCAGCAGGCTGACCTCGCCGCCGATCAGCTGGGTGTGCGCCCGCGGCCCGCGCAGCCGCCGGAACAGTCCCATTTGGGCGGTGACTTGCTCGCGGGTGTGGGTGCCGTCGACGCGTACCTGGTTGGCGTCGCGGGAGTGGTAGCAGGGCGTGCACTTGAGGTTGCACCGGGGGAACACGCCGTGCGTGCCCTCGCAGCCCACCCCGTGCCGGCCGATGACCTGTCCCGGCGTCCGCGCGGCCTGCGGCAGTTCGGCCCAGCGGCGCTCCATCGCCTCGGTGAATTCCGCGTCGTAGGGGCGGCTGGCGCGTTCCAAGGCACGCAGTCGTGCCACGAGTCCCATCAGTGTGCGTCCTGCTTTCTGCCTGTGGTCGGGTCCGTCATGGCCGCACTCTCCTGCGCAGCCCGAGCAGCGCTCCCGTGGCCGTGCGGCCCCGGAAGAGGCGGGCGTGGACGTCGCTGAGCGCGGCGTGCCAGGGCCCGTCCGCGTACGTCGGGTACGGGTGCACGGTCCTGGCGTACTGGGACGGCGTCCAGCCGAGCCGTACGGCCGTGGCCAGGTGGGCGATGGTCTCCCCGGCACGCGGGGCGGCCACGGTGGCGCCCACGATCCTTCCGCGCGGGTCGAGGACGAGGCTGGTGAAGCCCTCGGTACGGCCGTCGGTGACCGCACGGTCCACCCGGTCGTGGTCAAGGGAGCGCACCCGCACCGTGTCGCCGTACCGCGTGCGCGCCTCGGCGGCCGTGAGACCGACCCGGGCGATCTCGGGATCGGTGAAGGTCACCCAGGGCACCGCGCCGTAGGCGATCGGGCGGCGCACCCCGAGCAGCGCTTCGACGGCCGCGGCCGCGCCCTGGGTGCCGCCCAGGTGCGTGAAGGCGGACTTTCCGGTCACGTCCCCGGCCGCGTAGATGCGGGAGTTGGTGGTACGCAGCCGGGCGTCGGTCTCGATCTGCCCGCGCTCGCCCAGACGTACCCCGGCGGCCTCCAGGCCGAGCCCGGCGGTGTTGGCGCGCCGTCCGGTGACGGCGAGCAGCCGGTCGTACGGGACGGGGCCGCCCGGACCGTGCAGCGCGCCGTCGGCGATCCTCTCGGCGCGGTGGCCGGTCAGGACCGTGACGCCTTCGGCCTCCAGGCGCTCCTCGAGCAGTTGCGAGGCGCGCGGCTCCTCGCCCGGAAGCAGCCGCTCCAACGCCTCCACGAGCGTGACCCGCGAGCCGAGCCGCGCGAACGCCTGCCCCAGCTCGCAGCCGACCGGGCCGCCGCCGAGCACCACCAACCGGTCCGGCAGCTCGGCGAGTTGCCAGACGGTGTCGCTGGTCAGCGGGTCGGCCTCGGCAAGACCCGGCACCGGCGCCAGGGACGGCGAAGAACCGGTGGCCACCAGGGCGTACCGGAAGCCGACCTCCCGTTCCCCGGCGCGCAGACCGCGGGGCCCGGTGAACACCGCCGGACCGTAGGCCACTTCGACGCCCAGCGGGGCCAGAGAATCGGCCGAGTCGTGCGGTTCGATCGCCGCGATCGCGCCCTTGACGTGCGCCATCACCGCCGACAAGTCGACCGGGCCGTCGGCCGTCGGCAGACCGTACGCGCCGACGCGGCGCGCGGCGTGCACCTCGGACGCCACGTGGAGGAGGGCCTTGCTCGGCACGCACCCCGTCCACAGACAGTCACCGCCGAGCCGGTCCCGCTCGACGAGCAGCGTGCGGGCGCCGAGCCGCCCGGCCGTGCGGGCCGCGGTCAGACCGGCGCTGCCGCCGCCGATGACCACGAGGTCGTATCCGCTGTCTGTGCTCATGGGTGACGGTCCTTCTCCGGCTCTCTCGGTCTGAAGGGAACCCGCCGCGAGGGCAGCGCCCTTCCCTTCGCGCCCAGTTTTTCCCCGGCGGCTCCGTGAACCGGCTCTCGCGGCCCCGGGTCGGCGTGTCCTGTACGGAATGCCACGGGGAGCGAACAGGGTTTCCGGCAGGGTGCGCAGAGCATGACGCCAGACTCGGCGGAACCAGGCGTACGGAGTTACAGGGAGGCGCGATGGACGAATGGGACTGGCAGCGCTACGTCACCGCCTACCACGACTCCCGGCCCGGCATCACGGAACGGCTCTTCCGCCTCGCCGATGCCTCTCCGTACGCATGGTTGACCGACGCGCTTCCCGCCGAACCGGGCTTCGTGCTCGATCTGGCCTGCGGTTCGGCGCCCACGCGCGAGCTGCTGCCGCGCGCTCGCTGGCTCGGCGTGGACTCCTCGGCGGGTGAGCTGGCCGCGGCGGCCCTGGCCGGTCGTACTCCGCTGGTGCGGGCGCGTGCCGATGCGCTGCCCGTGCCTTCGGCGACCGTCGACACCGTATGCGCCGCCATGTGCCTGCCCGTTCTCACCCCGCTGCCCGGTGTGCTCGGCGAACTGCGGCGCGTGCTGCGGCCGGGCGGCACGCTCGCGGCCCTGGTGCCCGCTCAGTCGGGGCTCTCCGCCGCCGGGATCCTCGGCTGGGCCCGAGTGATGGGCGCCCTGCGCACCGTGCGCCAGCCCTGGCCCAACCCCCGCGCCCGCGACCACCTCGCCGGGCTGCTGCGGGAGGCGGGCTTCCGGGTGCACTCCGACGAGCGCCGGGTCTTCACCCTCGCCCTCGAATCGGCGGAGGCGGCCGCCCTGCTGGCCGACGCGCTCTATCTGCCCGGACTCACGGCCCGCCGCGCGACGGCCGCCCGCCGCTCGCTGGCCCGCTGGGCCCGCCCCGGACGGCGCCTGGAGCTGCCGCTGCGCCGCGTCGTGGCCGAACTTCCCCCCTCGTACGGTCGGCAGGAGGCGACATGAATACGCATACGGTCCCGGTCGAGCAAGCGGTCAAGGACTACTACGGCAGGGTGCTCGCCTCGACCGAGGACCTGAAGACCAGTGCGTGCTGCACGGCCACCGCTCCGCCGCCACCCCGGTCACGCTCGATGACCCGGAGATCGAGCGGAAGATCGGCTTCGCGCACTTCACGTCCCGTACCGTCCGCGCCTTCAAGCTCCCCTTGGAGGACCGCTGCGAGGACTACGGCCAGGTCGCCGTCTACCGCGGCGGCATCCCCGAGCAGCCGCACGCCTTCGATCTGGACGACCACCACCGCTTCCGCACCGGCAAGCCGATGCTGGTCTGCGGCAACACCGCCGACATGCTCCAACACACCCGCTACGCACCCCACTTCACGGTCACGGGCGACAAGTCCACGCACTTCGGCCTGTTTCCGTGCACCCCTGCCGACCCGGCCGCCGGAGGCGAGAGCGGTACGGCATCCGCCTGCTGCTGGATGAATCGGCAGGCGAGCGCCCGGACGCCTAAGGGATGCGGGAGCAGCAGGTGAGGGCGGTGGCGTTGGTCGCGGCCAGGGAGCGGGCCAGGACGATCAGGTCGGCCACGCGCGGGTCGCCGACGGAGTAGCGCAGTTTGCGGCCGTCGCGGCGGGCGACCACGTAGCCGCAGTCGGCGAGGCAGGACAGATGCACCGACACGCGTGGCTGCGAGATACCGGCGTGCGCCACGCACTCGGCCGCGGTGCGCTCTGCGGCCAGGATGAACTCGAGGAGCTTCAAGCGCGTCGGGTCGGACAGGGCACGGAAGAACCGGGCCGTGGCGTCCAGGTGCGTGCACGGGGCCGCCGCGACTTCGGGTGCTGCGGGGGTGGTGGGTGCGTGGGGCACGAGATGCCTCCTTTCCTTGGCGCTATTCGCCTATCCGAATAGTATGGACGTGTTGAGTTATTCGGCAAGGCGTATAGAAGTCGTATAGGAATCGGTCCCGCTCCGGGGCCCAGGAGACCGGAGGCGCACGCGTGACCAGGACGGAATCCGGCTTCGACCTCGCCGTCATCGGCTCGGGCTCGGCGGCCTTCGCCGCCGCCATCGCCGCGGCCAAGGAGGACAAGCGGGTCGTGATGGTGGAGCGCGACACCGTCGGCGGCACCTGCGTGAACGTCGGCTGTGTGCCCTCCAAGGCGCTCCTCGCCGCCGCCGACGCCCGGCACACCGCGGCCACGGCCGGACGCTTCCCGGGCCTGACGGCGCCCGACGTACCGGTGGGCTTTGCGGACCTGATCGGTGGCAAGGACGCCCTCGTCGAGCGGCTGCGCGGCGAGAAGTACCTTGAGCTCGCGGCCGGTTACGGCTTCGAGCTCGGGTACGGCACCGCCGCCTTCACCGGCGACACCGAGACCCCGGCCCTGCACGTCGCGCTGCACGACGGCGGTACGCGGCGGATCGAGGCCGCCCACTACCTGATCGCCACCGGATCCGTACCGTGGGCGCCCCCGGTCGACGGCCTGGACGAGGCCGGTTACCTGACCTCGACCACGGCCATGGAGCTCGCCGCGCTACCGGAGTCGATGATCGTGATCGGCGGCAACGCCGTCGGCCTGGAACAGGCCCAGCTCTTCGCCCGCCTCGGCACCACCGTCACCGTGATCGAGGCGCTGGAGCGGCTCGCTCCGTTCGAGGAACCGGAAGTCTCCGCCGCCATCGAGGAGGTCTTCCGGGACGAGGGCATCGCCGTGCACACCGGCGCCACCGTCCTCCGCGTCAGCGGCGGACCGGACGGGACAGCCGTCACCGTGCGCACCGCGGAGAGCGATGCCGGGACCGAGCTGCGTGCCGAGCGGCTGCTGCTCGCGACCGGCCGCCGCCCCGCCACCGCCGGTCTGGGTCTGGAGCGGGTCGGCGTGCGGACCGGCCCCCGGGGCGAGGTGGTCGTGGACGAATATCTGCGCACCAGCAACCCCCGGATCTGGGCCGCGGGCGACGTCACCGGAGGCCCGCAGTTCGTGTACGTGGCCGCCGCCCACGGCACCCTGGCCGCCGACAACGCCCTCGCGGACGCGGGCCGCACCCTGGACTACACCGCCCTGCCCCGGGTCACCTTCACCAGCCCGGCCATCGCCGCCGTCGGCATGACCGACGCCCAGGCGATCGAGTCCGGGCTGCGCTGCGACTGCCGCACCCTGGATCTGGCGTACGTGCCGCGGGCGCTCGCCAACCGGGACACCCGTGGCCTGATCAAGCTCGTGGCCGAGGCGGGCACCGGCCGCCTGCTCGGCGTGCACGCGGTCGCCGAGGGCGCCGGTGACCTGATCACCGCCGCCACGTACGCGATCACCGCGGGCCTGACCGTCGAGCAGCTCGCCCGCACGTGGGCCCCGTACCTGACCATGACCGAGGCCCTGAAGCTCGCCGCCCAGACCTATACGGCGGACGTGGCGAAGCTGTCCTGCTGCGCCAGCTGAGAGAGGGGAGTGACGTTCATGCCCAGGGAACGGACCCGTACGACCATGACCGTCGGACAACTGTCCCGCCGTCCCGCCGTACCGGCGTACCGATCAAGAACCTGCGCCAGTCAAGGCTTGACCCTCACCCCGGGAGCAGACCCTACGGTCGCACGCATCGGACCATCGGACCCACCGACCCGGAAGGAGTCCGCCGTGAACACCGAAACCCGGCAGTTCGCCACCCGCTTGCTCGAAGCGGTCAGGCGCGCTCCCGGCGTCAACTTCCCGCTGCTTCGCCCCGTGCAGAACCTCCTCGTGACCGGCGAGCCGGTCACCATCGCCCGGCTCGCCGCGGAGGCCGGACGGACCGAAGCAGAGATCCGCGCCGCGCTGGCGGCGATGCCGGACGCCGAGTACGACGCCGAGGGCCGCATCATCGGCCTCGGCCTGACCTTCAACCCCACCCCGCACCGCTACGAGACCAACGGCCGCACCTTCTACACCTGGTGCGCCCTCGACACCCTGGTCTTCCCCGCCATCCTCGGCCGGGACGCGAAGGTGACCTCTCCCTGCCGCGCGACCGGGGAGCCGGTACGCCTGACCGCGACCCCGGACGGCCCCACCGGCTTGGCGCCCGCCACGGCCGTGGTCTCCCTGGTCGCCCCTGACGCGTCGGCCTCGGTGCGTACCTCGTTCTGCGACCAGAGCCATTTCTTCATCAGCGCGGAGGCCGCGAAGGACTGGCTCACCGAGCATCCGGACGCGCGCGTCCTGCCGGTGGCCGAGGCGTACCAGGCCGCGCGGCCCCTGCTCGACCTGGTCCTCGCGGACAGCACCCCTGAGGGCCGAGCCCAGCGGTAGTCCGGATCAGGGCGCGATGGAAATCCGCCCCGGATCCACCGGGTTCCCTCAAGGGGCGACCCGAGGAGTGCCTCATGGGTGAGCAGCGGACGTACAACAGGCGACAGATGCTCAAGGGTGCCGGGGTGGTGGCCGCGCTCGTGGGGCTCGGGACCGGCGGCGGGTACGTCGCCTGGGACGCCCTCAGCGGTCCGGAGCGGCCGCCCGCGGTGGAGGCGCCACAGACTCCCGGTCCGGCGTCCCTCGAGCGGCTCGCCGCGAGCGTCGTCTCCGGCGGACCGGGCAAGGACGGGATTCCGTCGATCGACGAGCCGAAGTTCGTCAAGGCGGGCCAGGCGGACTTCCTCGACGACGACGAACCCGTCTTCGGCCTCGCGCACAAGGGCGGGTTCCGCGCCTATCCGCAGCAGGTGCTCGTCTGGCACGAGATCGTCAACGACCGGGTGGACGGCCGGCGCTGGCTGTCACCTACTGCCCGCTCACCGGCACCGCCATCGCCTTCACCGGACCGCCGGACGGCGCGCAGCTCACCTTCGGCACCACCGGCAGCCTCGTCAACTCCAACCTCGTGATGTACGACCGGGAGACGGATTCGACCTGGCCACAGCTCACCGGCGTCGCGATCACCGGCGAGCGGAAGGGCCAGAAGCTCGGCACGCGGCCACTGCAGTGGACGACGTGGGGCGAGTGGCGCACGGCCCACCCCGGCACCGAGGTGCTCTCGACCGACACCGGCCATCTGCGCGACTACGGCACCGACCCCTACGGCTCCTATACGGGTGACTCGGGCTACTACCAGGAGGGCGGCCCCGTCTTCCCGGTGCTCGCCCGCGACGCGAAGGCCCGGTTCGCCGACAAGGACGTGGTGGTCGGCGTCCGCGTGGGGGACCAGCGGACCGCCGTGGACAAGGAACGGATCGAGCGCGAGGGGCGGGTGCGCTTCGAGGCGGGCGGTGCCACGGTCGTCGCCGAGTGGGACGAACGGCTCGGCACCGCACGCGTCACCGCCGACGGCAAGCCCGCCGAGGCCTTCGACGCCATGTGGTTCGCCTGGTACGCCTTCCACCCGGACACCGAGGTCCTGCGATGAACCGCGCGGTGGCCGCACTGGCCCGGGCCGGAGACGTGTGGGACGCGGTGACGGCCACGCCCGCGCGCGTTCGCCTTGCACTGCGTGACTCCCGTCGCCGTCTCGTGGCACTCGCGGTGGTGGCCGTACTGCTCGGGCTCTACCTGACCGCCATTGGGGATGTGGTCTTCGGGGCGCACGGCCGCTGGGCGGGTCAGTTCGCCGGGTGGGAGCGGGCCTTCGAGACGCGCGCGCCCTATCTGTTCGAGCCCGTCGCGGCGGTCCGCACACCGGTCGCCGTGCTGTTCGTCAGCCCGGTCAACGTGCTGCTCGGCGCCGTCGTCGCCGGTCTCGCCGCCTGCACCGTGGCCGTCGCCCTGGCCACGCGCGACGAGGCCGTGTGCCCGGTGCCGGTACGCCGTCGGGGGCGCGGCTTCGGCGGGCTGCTCGGCGCGCTGCCCGCGCTGCTGCTCGGGTTCGCCTGCTGCGTCCCGGCGTTCCTGCTCGCCCTGGGAACCGGCACGGCCGCCGCCGTCCTGCCCTTCGTCACCCCGCTGCGGCCCGTCTTCTATCCACTGAGCTTGCTGCTCCTGAGCACCGCCCTGGTGTGGGGCGCACGGCGGCTACGGAGCTGACGCAGGACGGGTGGGGCCCGCGCGCGTCCCGCGCACGCCGGGACCCGCACCCACGCCTCTCGCGGCGCGGCGTGACGCCGAGGGCAGGGCATTAGCCTGACCCCAAAGGCGTCATAGATCCCAGGAGGCCCCGGTATGTCCGACTGGCGTGGGCGCGCGGCACGCGCAAGCAAGCACCGTACGAGCAAGCAGTCGATCCGCCGCACGCCCAGCGCACCCGAGCCCGGCGGTGCACCGGCGGCCGCGCCCGAGCACGCGATGGACCCGCGTCGCGCCGAGGAGGAAGCCCCTGAACCCGCCGGGGTGTCCCTGGAACGCAGCGTGGTGGATGCCGCCCTGTACCGGAACGGGCATCGGCTCGCGTCGCCCACCTCGTTGTCCGACATCTACCGGCGGCTGCCCGGCGAGCACGGCACCATGGCCTGGATCGGCCTGTACCGCCCCGCCGAGGCCCAACTCCACGCCGCCGCCGAACGGTTCGACCTGCACGAGCTGGCCGTCGAGGACGCCATCGTCGCCCACCAGCGACCCAAACTCGAACGCTACGGCGACACCCTGTTCGTCGTCCTCAAAGCGGCCCGCTACCTGGACGAGACCGAAGAGGTCGACTTCGGGGAGATCCACCTGTTCATCGGCCCCGACTTCGTGCTGACCGTGCGCCACTCCCAGGCCCCCGACCTGCGCGCGGTACGCCACCGCCTGGAGCAGGACCCCGAGCTGCTCGCCCTCGGTCCCGAAGCGGTGTTGTACGCGATCCTCGACGCGGTCGTCGACAGCTATGCCCCGGTCATCGCCGGGCTCCAGAACGACATCGACGAGATCGAGACCGAGGTCTTCAGCATGGACCCCGCCGTCTCCCGCCGCATCTACGAACTGTCCCGCGAGGTCATCGAGTTCCAGCGCGCGGCCCGCCCGCTGCTGACGATCATGCGGGACCTGGAGGCCGGATTCGACAAGTACGGCACCGACGAGGAACTCCGCCGCTACCTGCGCGACGTGGCCGACCACGCCACCACCGTCGCCGAACGCGTCGACGGCTTCCGCCAGATGCTGGACAGCATCCTCACCGTCAACTCCACCCTCGTCTCCCAGGCCCAGAACGAGAAGACGCGACAGCTCGCCGAGGCCGCCAACGCCCAGAACGACGAGATCAAGAAGATCTCCGCCTGGGCCGCCATCCTCTTCGCCCCCACCCTGATCGGCACGATCTACGGCATGAACTTCGTCCACATGCCCGAGCTCGCCTGGATCCTCGGCTACCCGTTCTCCATCGCCCTGATGGCCCTCGTCTGCGTCAGCCTCTACCTCGCCTTCAAACGCCGCAACTGGCTCTGACCCGCCAACAACCGCGCGTCGAGCGAGTAGGCCCCGGCGCCGACCAGGAACAGAAAGAGGCTCCCGCACAGCTGAGCCAGATCGGTGCGGGACTCGTGGATGAAGTCCCACCACCCGGACTCGCCCTCGAACAGCGGGGCTTCGCCCCACAGGATCGGCAGTTTCGTGATGAGCAGCGCGCCGAGCATGTTCACGATCATGGGGACGGCGGCGAGCCGGGTGAACAGTCCGGCCAGGAGCAGCAGACCACAGACGATCTCGAACACCCCGTCCAGGGGCGCGAAGAAGCCAGGAGCCGGAATACCGGCCTTGTCGAACCGGCCGGTGCCGAGCTCGTCGGGGTAGAGGAACTTCTGGATGCCCTCGAAGAGGAAGACCGCCCCGACGTAGAGGCGGATCAGAACGACCGCGGAGGGTGCGCTGGTCGCGGCCGGTCGGGACGGCCAGGCGCTGAGCAGGGTCATACGGCGATGCCTCGCTGTCTTCGGAGACGTATCGGGTGGCGATAGCGTCTCGTGTGTTTCCGGGTTTCCCAGCGCAGGCGCCTCCGGTTCGAGCACATTGAGTGCATGACCGGTTACGAGGACAGGGTGCCCGGCTATCTCACCTTCCGGGTCGCCCCGCAGGAGGGACCCATCGCGGCCTTCGCCGAGCAGGAGGCGTGGCAGGCGCGGGAGCGTTATCCGAATCTGATGGGGGTCGGGCTTGCGGAGTACTTCCACGCGAGGGAACTCGACGCCGGGGGCTGGGAGTTGTCCGAGTACGGCAACGACACACCGCAGGCCGCCCGGGACACCTTGGGGTCGTATTTCCGCAAGCGCGCCAAGGGGGCCGAGGACGCCGGTGACGCCAAGGCCCGGAAGAAGTGGATGGCGGCGGCGTTGCGGATGGACCGGGAGGTCGTCGACGAACTCCGGGTGTGCGGCGAGCGGCTCCGGATCGTGCGCGCCGCGCGCTTCATTCGCATGGGCCGCAGTGGTCCGGAGCCGCCGCGTCCCTCCGACCCGGACCCTGGGGAGGTCGGCGAGGCGTACCAAGTGCCCTCCCGGACCAAGGGTTTCGTCGTCGACCCGTACGTCAGCACCGGGCTGTCCGACGGCCTGCTGAAGCTGGACCTCGTACGGTTCATCGGAACCTCTCCCGACATGGGCGCGGAGATGCGGGAGGACGCGCTGCGTGCCGTCGAGAGGTACCCGGGTGGTGTGCTGCTGCCCGCCGAATTCATGGTGTCCGAGCGGGTGGACGGCCGCTGGAAGGCACACGACCCGGGGGCCACGTCCGCCACGCCGCAGGGGGCCCGGGACAGTCTGGCCGGGTGGTTGCGGGTCATGGGCCCGTTCACGTTGCAGCTCTCGAAGGCGGAGCGGGCGGAGTACGCGCGAGCGGCCGACGATCTGGACGCGAAGCGCGGCAACAGTCTGAGTGTGGGCGGGCGCCGGTTCCGGATCACCCGGGTCGAGCGGCTGATCCGGGTCGGCCCCGACGGCCCGGAGGGCCCACGTCCCAGTGACTTCGATCCGGAACCTCCCGTCGAGGTCCAGACGCGGCAGCTCAAAGAGCAGGGTCTGTGGAAGAAAGAGGACGAGCCGCTCGAACTCGACGAGCGAACCCTTGAGTTGAAGGAGTTGTGGGAGCAGGAGGAGGCACGTCGGGCGGCGGCCAAGGAGCGCAGGGCGAACGAGAAGCGGCGGCGGAGCTGAACTCGCCCCGCGCCTCGCCTCGCCCCGTCCCGTCCCGCCATCGGCCCCGCCCCGGGCCTCACCCCGCCCCGGGTCTTCCGGATTCTTGGAACACGTTCTACTGTGTGCGCCGCCGCAGGACCGTGGACCGTCCGAAGCCGCCTGGAGGGGTCGTGCACCTCGAATACACGCCCGAGCAGCAGCAGTTGCGCGCCGAGCTGCGTGCGTACTTCGCCGAACTGGTGCCGGACCATGCCCACGCCCGCTACGACGACCCCGGCGAGCAGAAGCGGTTCTACCGCGAGACGATCCGGCGGCTCGGCGCCGACGGCTGGCTGGGGGTGGGGTGGCCGGAGGAGTACGGGGGCCGGGGCCTGACGCCCATGGAGCAGTTCATCTTCTTCGACGAGGCCGCCCAGGCCGGGGTGCCGCTGCCACTGATGGCCCTCAACACCGTCGGCCCGACGCTGATGCAGTTCGGCACCGACGAGCAGAAGGCGTACTTCCTGCCGCGGATCCTCTCCGGCGAGATCGACTTCGCCATCGGCTACAGCGAGCCGGACGCCGGTACCGACCTCGCCGCCCTGAAGACCAGGGCCGTACGCGACGGGGACGAGGCCACCGGCCACTACACGGTCAACGGGCAGAAGATCTGGACCACCAACGGCGACACCGCCGACTGGGTCTGGCTCGCCGTCCGCACCGATCCGGAGGCCCCGCCGCACAAGGGCATCACCATGCTCCTCGTGCCGACCTCCGAGCCCGGCTACTCCTGCACCGTGATCAACACCCTCGCCTCGCACGACACCACGGCCAGCTACTACGAGAACATCCGGGTGCCGGTCAGCCGCCGCGTCGGCGAGGAGAACAAGGGCTGGCGCCTGATCACCAACCAGCTCAACCACGAGCGGGTCACCCTCGCCGCCCACGGCACCATGGCGATCCGCGCCCTGCACGACGTCCAGCGCTGGGCCGCGCAGACCAAGCTCGCCGACGGCCGTCGCGTCCTCGACCTCGGCTGGGTCAAACAGCGCCTCGCCCGCACCCACGCCAGGCTCGACGCGATGAAACTGCTCAACTGGCAGATGGTGCACGCCGTCCAGGACGGCACCCTCACCCCGCAGGACGCCTCCGCCGTCAAGGTGTACGGCTCCGAGGCGCGCCGCGACGCGTACGCCTGGCTGATGGAGGTGGCCGGGGCCGCCGGGCCGCTCAAGGAGGGCTCCGCCGGAGCGGTGCTCCACGGCGAACTCGAGCGCGGCTACCGCTCCGCCGTGATCTTCACCTTCGGTGGCGGCAACAACGAGATCCAGCGCGAAATCATCTCCTGGATCGGCCTGGGTATGCCGCGCGTACGGCGTTAACGTGCAGGTATGACGCCGTCCGCAGCAGCACCCCGGCCGGACCCCGGATTCTTCGGGCCGCGGTCCGTCACCTGGCACCTGCACAGCGACCCGATCATGTGGATCGCCGGGGTACGCGCCCTGTATCTCCAGGCCCTGCACCCGCGCGTGGTCCGCGGCGTCCTGGAGAACTCCGACTACCGCAAGGACCCCTGGGGGCGGCTCCTTCGCACCGCGAGCTTCGTCGGCACGCTCAGTTACGGCACCACCGAGGACGCCGAGCATGCCGGTGCCCGGATCCGCGCCCTGCACCACCGCCTCAAGGCCACCGACCCCGCCACCGGCGAGCGCTACGCCGTGGACGAGCCGGAGCTGCTGCTCTGGGTGCACTGCGCCGAGATCGACAGCTATACGGAGGTGGGACGCCGCTCCGGGTTCCCGCTCACGCCCGCGCTCGAGGACCGCTACATCGACGAACAGCGCATCAGCGCCCGCCTGGTGGGCCTCGACCCCGACGCCGTACCGGCGAACCGGGCCGAGCTCGACGCGTACTTCACCCGCATGCGGCCCGCACTCACCGCCGGGGACGACGCCCGCACCGTCGACGCCTTCATACGGCGCCCGCCCACACCCCCGCTGCTCGCCCCGGCCCGCGAACTCCTGTGGCGGCACATGGCCGCCGACCTCGCCTACGCGGCCCTGCCGCCGTACGCCCACGAGCTGTACGGCAGGCCCGCGCCCGCACCGGGGGTCACCGATCACCGGCTGCGCGCCGCCGGTAACAGCCTGCGCTGCATCCCCGCGCGCATCCGCTGGCGGATCCCACCGCAGCACATCCTGCACGCAATGGACCGCCTCGGCCCCGGCAGCAGGCCCGCACCGTACAAACTCCGCCGGGACGCCGCCATACTGGACTAGGTCCTGTCTGCAAACTCGCGTCGTCGCCCGAAGGGCGGCCGCGCGGTGTCGACGGGAGTCCGGCGACAGGACCGAACCGGGGAGGGCGCAGCGAAGTGACGGGGGCGACAGCGCGAGATGGCGGACACCAGGCTGATCCAGGGCCGGTACCGGCTGCTCGACGTGATCGGGCGCGGCGGCATGGGCGAGGTGTGGCGGGCCCGCGACGAGTCCCTCGGCCGTCAGGTCGCCGTCAAGTGCCTCAAGCCGCTCGGCCCGCAGCGTGACGACGCCTCCTTCACGCGGGTGCTTCGCGAACGCTTCCGGCGCGAGGCCCGGGTAGCGGCCTCTCTCCAGCACCGGGGCATCACCGTCGTACACGACTTCGGCGAGGACGAGGGCGTCCTCTACCTCGTCATGGAGTACCTGGAGGGCCGCAACCTCAGCCAGCTGCTCGACGACAAACAGGAGCAGCCCCTGGACGTGCCCGACCTGGCCGAGATCGCCGAACAGGTCGCGTACGCCCTCGCGTACACCCATGACCAGGGCATCGTGCACCGCGACCTGAAGCCCGCGAACATCGTCCGGCTCACCGACGGCACCGTGAAGATCTGCGATTTCGGCATTGCCCGGCTCGGCGAGGACATCGGGTTCACCGCCAAGCTCACCGGCACCAACGTCGCCATGGGCACCCCGCACTACATGTCGCCCGAGCAGATCGGCGGCGAGCCCGTCGACCACCGCAGCGACCTCTACTCGCTCGGGTGCGTGCTCTACGAGCTGGCCACCGGCGCCCCGCCGTTCGACCAGGGCGACGCCTGGGCGGTGCTGCTCGGCCACCGCGACACCCCGCCCGAGCCGCCTCGCGGCCGCCGCCCCGACCTGCCGCCGTACCTGGAGCGGATCGTCCTCGACCTGCTCGCCAAGGTGCCCGAGGAGCGCCCGTACGACGCCCGCGAACTCGCCCGCCGGGTCACCGAGGGCCGCTACGGCACCGCCACAGCGGCCACCGGGGCGACCCCGGTGGCCCGGGTGCCCGCCCCGCGCGAACCCCGGCTGCCGTCCTGGACCCAGGGCATGACCACCGGCCCCAAGGCCACCGGCGCGACCGACCTGCGCAGTACCCCGCGGGACACCACCGCGGGCCTGACCGGCGCATGGACCCGGCCGCACCTCACCGGAACCGGAACCACCGGCGTGCCGCGCCCCGAGCGGCCGACCCCGTCGCCCGAGGTGCTCTCGGTCCTCGCCAGCCGCCACGACGCGGGCCTGAGCCTCGGGCGGCTCGGCCGCTGGGAGGAGGCGGGTGAGGTACATCGTGCGGTCGCCGCCGAGCGCGCCGAACTCCTGGGACCCGGCCACCCCGACACCCTCGCCAGCCGGTACGAGGTCGCCTTCATGCTCAGCCGCACCGGCCGCGCGGCCGCGGCGCTCGCCGAGTACACCGGGGTCGTCGAGGGCCGCGAGCACGCGCTCGGCCCCGACCACCCCGAAACCCTCGCCGCCCGCCAGGAGATGGCGTACGTCCTCGGAAGGCTCGGCCGCCACCAGGAGGCGCACGAGGTCTACACCGCGGTCCTCGCCGCCCGCGAACGCAACCCGCAGCTCGGCCCCGACCACCCCGACACACTGCGCTGCCGCCACAACCTCGCCTACAACCTCAGCCGCCTCGGCCACCTCGACGAGTCCCACCGGCTCGCCCACGACGTCGCCGAGGCCCGCGCCCGGGTGCTCGGCGCCGACCACCCCGACACCCTCGTCACGCGGTACGAAGTGGCCTACGCGCTCGGCCAGTTGGGCCGCTGGAGCGAGGCCCTCCAGACGTACCGCGAGGTCGCCGAGGCCCGCGCGCGGGTGCTCGGCCCCGCCCACGTGGACACGCTCGCCGCCCGCTACGAGATCGGCATCAGCCTCGGCCGGCTCGGCCGCAGCGCCGAGGCGCTCACGCTCTACCGCGAGCTCGTCGACGACCGCACCCGGGTACACGGCCCGCACCACCCCGAGACGCTCCGCGCCCGCCACGGCCTCGGCGTCAACCTGGGACGGCTCGGCCGCTGGGAGGAGGCGCTGGCGGAGGCCCGCGAGGTGTCCGCGGCCCGCTCGCAGGTCCTGGGGCCCGACCACCCCGACACGCTCGTCAGCCGCCGCGAAGTGGCCGTCGGGCTCGGCTGGCTGGGGCGGTGGGCGGAGGCCCTGACCGAGTACCGCGCGGTGGCGGAGGCGCGCGAACGCGTGCTTGGCGCGCATCATCCTGAGTCTCTGGCCAGCCGGAACGATGAGGCGCATTGCCTTGAGCGGTTGGGGCGGTCCGCCGAGGCGGTGGAGCTGTACCGGCGGGTGGCGGCGCGACGGGCCTCCGGCTAGGTGCTGTCGGGTGGGCGAGGCGCCTGCGGCGGGCTTTCTTCCCCAGCCCCGCCCCTTCCCGAAACTGGGGGTCTGCGACCCCCAGGCCCCCGCTTCTATCGCGCTGGACCAGGGGGAGGGTGGTGGTGGGAGACGGGTGGGCGCGCTCGTCCTCAAACGCCGGACGGGCTGATGTGTGCTACCCAAGAGCCATGACTCCCGCTCGTACCGCCTACGACGCCGTCATCATCGGTGGCGGCCACAACGGCCTTGTCGCCGCCGCTTACCTCGCCCGGGACGGTCGCCGCGTTCTGCTCCTGGAGCGCCTGGACCATACCGGTGGCGCCGCCGTGTCGACGTATGCCTTCGACGGGGTCGATGCCCGGCTCTCCCGCTACTCGTATCTCGTCAGCCTGCTGCCCAAGAAGATCGTGCGGGATCTCGACCTGACGTTCGCCGTGCGGAAACGGGACGTGTCCTCGTACACGCCGACCGTGCGCGACGGCCGGGCCACCGGGCTGCTCGTCGGTGGCGGCACGGCCCGCACCCGGGCCTCGTTCCGGCAGCTCACCGGCGGGGACCGGGAGTTCGAGAGCTGGCAGCGGTTCTACGACACCACCGCGCACGTCGCCCGCGAGGTGTTCCCGACCCTCACCGAGCCGCTGCCCACGCGCGCGGAGCTGCGGGCGCGGATCGGGGACGAGGCGGCCTGGCGGATGCTGTTCGAGGAGCCGATCGGGGTCGCGGTGGAGGAGCACTTCGCGGACGACCTGGTGCGCGGAGTCGTCCTCACGGATGCCCTGATCGGGACCTTCGCCGACGCGCACGATCCGTCGCTGCGGCAGAACCGGTGCTTCCTGTACCACGTGATCGGCGGCGGTACCGGTGACTGGGACGTACCGGTGGGCGGCATGGGGGCGCTCACCGACGCGCTCGCCGGGGTGGCCCGCGCGGCCGGGGCGGAGCTCCGGACGGGTCACGAGGCGCTCCGGATCGACACCGACGGCACCCGTGCCGAGGTCCACTTCCGTGGCCCGGACGGCGAGGAGGGCACCGCCGCCGCGCGGCACGTTCTGGTCAACGCCTCGCCCGAGGCGCTGGCCCGGCTGCTCGGCGATGAGCCGCCCGCGCCGCCCGCCGAGGGCGCCCAGCTCAAGGTCAATATGCTGCTGACCCGGTTGCCGCGCCTGAAGGACCGGGATGTCGATCCGCATGAGGCGTTCGCCGGGACCTTCCATGTCGCGGAAGGGTACGAGGAGTTGGCGACCGCACACGCCCAGGCCGCGTCGGGAAAGCCGCCCGCCGCTCCGCCGTCGGAGATCTACTGCCACTCCCTGACGGACCCCTCGATCCTCGGCCCCGACCTGGCCGCGGCCGGATACCAGACGCTCACCCTCTTCGGCCTGCACACCCCGGCCCGGCTCTTCGCCCGCGACCACGACGCCGTACGCGAAGAACTCCTCGCCGCGACCCTGGCCCAACTGGACGCCCACCTCGCCGAGCCGCTCGCCGACTGCCTGGCCACCGACGCGCACGGCCGCCCGTGCATCGAGGCCAGGACCCCGCTCGAGCTCGAGCGCGAACTGCGGCTGCCCGGCGGCAACATCTTCCACGGCGACCTGCGCTTCCCGTACGCCCAGGAGGGGACGGGGCGTTGGGGGGTCGAGACCGCGCACGCGAATGTGCTGCTGTGCGGCGCGGGCGCGGTGCGGGGCGGGGGCGTCAGCGGGATCCCCGGGCATAACGCGGCGATGGTGGTGCTCGGGCAGTAAGCGGACGTGCAGGGCGATCCGCGACAGGGGCAGGGGTGCGGAATCGAGGGCTCCGGACGGTGTGAAAGGGTGTCCCGGCGGCGGCACGCCCGGCACCGAAGGCGACGCGTACGGAGCTGAAGAGGCCGCCGCCGAGCGAACGGTCAAGCGGAACGGTTGAGGGGGACGGTCATGAGCCGCCAAGTGCGCGAGATGATGACAGTGATGGCACAGGGCGCACCGGTCGAGGTCAGCCTTTGGGCGGCGACGATGGGCAAGTTGGCCCGCCTGGCGCACCTTGCCGAGCAGTTCGGCTACCAGTACGTGGACGTGCAGTACGCGAGCGGCAACACCCTGAAGCTGCTGCTCGCGCCCGACCCGAGCCCGCAGGCGCAGCAGCTCGCGCAGCAGTCCTGGGCGCAGTACCCGCAGGCCGGTGCGGGCGGCCAACTGCCGCCGCTGCCCGGGCAGGCGCCGGAGCTCATGAAGACCCGGATCACCTACGACCTCTACGGTCGGCACAACGAGAAGCGCCGCCTGATGGCGGTGCCACTGCTCACGGTTCTGGTCCTGTTCTGGATCCTGCGGGACGGGGAGGACTCCTGGATGTTCTGGGTGCCGGTCTGGGTGCTGATGATGGCTATTGCCGGGGGCGGGATCCTCTGGACGCGCAAGAAGCACGCCGCGTGCGAGGCGCAGTTGCGGGCTGCCGGGTTCGTGCCCATGCAGGACCCGACGGGGCGCGTCCACTATGCCCCTCCGGGTGGGCAGTTCATGGGGCAGGCGCCGCAGCAGCAGGGGTACGGTGTGCCGCCTCAGCAGCAGGGTTATGGCGTGCCGCCGCAGCAGCAGGGGTACGGGGGCGTTCCCCCGCAGGGCCAGCAGCCCCAGCAGGCTCCGCAGGTCCAGCAGCCTCACCAGCCCCAGCAGGCCCAGCCTCAGCAGCCCCAGCAGCCCTATGGCGTGCCGCCTCAGCAGCAGCCGCAGCAGCCTGGGCCGGGGTACGGCCAGGGGCAGCAGCCGTATGGGCAGCCGCCGCAGCAGTACTGAGGTGGTGGGGGCGGGGTGCTTGTTCCCCACCCCGCCCCTTCCCGACTGTGTCGATATGCGGCTAACGCCGCGTGGCCTGCGGTCGGCTTCGGGGGCTGCCCCCCCGGACCCCCGCTTCCATCGCGCTGAACGCGCTCGTCCTCAAACGCCGGACGGGCTATTGGTGCTCCACTGCCGTCCGATCGAGCGGATCAGTGCGGGATACACCCCCACGTACCGGAACGGCTTGATGGCCAGCATGTACAGGTTGCCGAAGCGGCCGTTGGGCTTGACCAGGACGGCCATCTGGCCGCGGTAGCCGCCCTTGCCGTCCGGGACCCAGCCGATGTGCATCACCCCGTGCACGGTCTTGTTGGCGCACTCGGCGGCCCACTCGTCGTGCGTCTGGTACACGGAGGTGAACGGCGCCGCCGTGAGGTCGGGTCCCCGTGGGCCTGCGCGCAGGTCGTCCGGCAGCCGGTCGCGCAGCGACCGTACCCGGCCGCCCACGCCCGCCTCCGGCTTGTCCCAGCCAAGGAGCGCGCCGAGCTTCCAGCGGACCGCGAAGAGGAACCGGCCGACGGGATTCCCGCCGTCGGGGCCCTCGTTGCCACCGGCGATCTGACGGACCAGGCGGTCCAGGTCGTCCGGGCCGCCCGGTGTGGGCAGCTCCCACACGTCCTCGACGTGGAACTCGGGCGCGATCTCGTGGATCCGCCAGGGGCGTTCGGTGTGGTCGGTGCGGGGAAGTCGCATGGTGCTCATGGCAGGCGCTCCTGTCTCCACTCGCCACCGTCCATCTATACGGTGGCGTATATCTAGATCGTAGACCCGTCTATACGGCGCCGTATACTCGAATCGAACCATGTGAGGGGAGCCACAGCGTGGGCGCGATCCGAACGCCGCGGGACAAGTGGATCGAGGAGGGGCTGCGGGCCCTTGCCTCCGGTGGCCCGGAGGCCGTCCGGGTCGAGGTGCTCGCGCAGGCGCTCGGCGTCAGCAAGGGCGGCTTCTATGGGTACTTCCGCAATCGGAACGCCTTGCTCGACGAGATGCTCGACGTCTGGGAGCGCGGCGTCAGCGAGGACGTGATCGAGCGGGTGGAGGGGGGCGGGGGAGACGCCCGGGCGCGGCTCGGGCGGCTCTTTGATGCCGTCACCGGGGCCGAGCGGGGTGAGGATCCCGTACTTGACCCGGCCACTGAGTTGTCCGTGCGCGACTGGGCGCGGCGGGACGAAGGGGTCGCGCGGCGGCTGCGGCGGCTCGACAACCGGCGCATGGAGTACCTGCGCGAGCTGTACGGGGCCATCTGTGACGATCCGGTCGATGCCGAGGCCCGGTGTCGTATCACCTTCTCGCTGCGTATCGGGGATCACGTCATCGCCGCGGATCGCGGGCCGTACGGGTCCGACGAGGTCGTGGCGGCGGTGAAGCGGCTGCTTCTTGAGTAGTCGCCGATGGAACTCTGAACACTCCGGTGAGCACTCCAGTGAACGCTCCGGCTGGCCCGCCCCGTAAAGAATCTGACACCGCATCAGAAAATCTCTTCCGTCCGTCCGACCGCTGCGGCATCCTGCCCGCATGCAGACGGAGCTGAGCAAGAAACTCGGTGTCGAGCACGCCATCTTCGGCTTCACGCCGTTCCCGGCCGTGGCCGCCGCCCTTACGCGGGCCGGTGGCTTCGGGGTGCTCGGAGCGGTCCGCTATACCGCGCCCGACGAGCTCAAGCGCGACCTCGACTGGGTGCAGGAGCACACGGACGGCCTGCCGTACGGGCTTGATGTCGTCATGCCCGCCAAGAAGGTCGAGGGCGTCAGTGAGGCCGACGTCGAGACGATGATTCCCGCCGGGCACCGGGAGTTCGTACGCGAGACGCTCGCCAAGTACGACGTGCCCGAGCTGCCCGAGGGCGAGGCCGGAGGGTGGCGGATCACCGGCTGGATGGAGAACGTCGCCCGCGGCCAGCTCGATGTCGCCTTCGACTATCCGATCAAGTTGCTTGCCAACGCGCTCGGTTCGCCGCCCGCCGATGTCGTCGAGCGAGCGCACCAGCACGACATCCTCGTCGCCGCGCTCGCGGGCAGCGCGCGGCATGCCCGAAAGCACGCCGAGGCCGGGATCGACATCGTCGTGGCGCAGGGGTACGAGGCCGGTGGGCATACCGGCGAGATCGCCTCCATGGTGCTTACGCCCGAGGCCGTCGAGGCCGTCGCGCCGCTGCCCGTGCTCGCCGCGGGCGGCATCGGCAGTGGTGAACAGGTCGCCGCTGCCCTTGCGTTGGGTGCGCAGGGTGTGTGGACCGGGTCCATCTGGCTCACCACGCGGGAGGCCGAGCTGCACTCGCGCGCACTCACCGAGAAGCTGCTCGCCGCTGGTTCCGGCGACACCGTCCGGTCCCGCGCCCTGACGGGCAAGCCCGCACGGCAGCTCCGTACCGCCTGGACCGATGCCTGGGACGACGCCGGCGGGCCCGGCACCCTGCCGATGCCGCTGCAGGGGCTGCTCGTCGCCGAGGCCAACTCGCGGATCCAGAAGTACGAGGTGGAGCCGCTGCTCGGCACGCCGGTCGGGCAGATCGTCGGCCGGATGAACAGCGAGCGCACCGTGCAGGAGGTCTTCGACGACCTCACCCGCGGCTTCGAGCGTGCCATCGACCGGATCAACCGCATCGCGGGACGGGACTGACAGGACAGGAGGCGAGAAGCAACATGACGGCACACCCCACGGCTGCCGCGCACCCCAACTCCACGCCACCCAACGGGTTCTGGGCCCAGGCCACCGCCGACCCCGACCGCACCGTGCTCATCGCCCCGGACGGCGAGGAGTGGACCGCGGGCCGGCTGCACGCCGCCGCCAACCGGCTCGTGCACGGGCTGCGTGCGGCCGGGCTCGAGCGCGGTGACGCCTTCGCGGCCGTGCTGCCCAACGGCGTCGAGTTCTTCACCGCCTATCTGGCCGCTTCCCAGGCCGGGTTCTATCTCGTCCCCGTCAACCACCACCTGGTCGGGCCCGAGATCGCCTGGATCGTCGCCGACTCGGGTGCCAAGGTCCTGATCGCGCATGAGCGGTTCGCCGAGGCCGCCCGCGCCGCCGCCGACGAAGCCGGACTGCCCGACACCCACCGCTTCTCCGTCGGCGCCGTGGCGGGCTTCCGGCCCTACAGCCAACTCCTCGACGGGCAGCCCGAGTCCGCGCCCGCCGACCGCACCCTCGGCTGGGTCATGAACTACACCTCGGGCACCACGGGCCGCCCACGCGGCATCCGCCGCCCGCTGTCCGGGAAGCTTCCCGAGGAGTCGTACCTCGGTGGGTTCCTCGGCATCTTCGGGATCAAGCCGTTCGACGGCCATGTGCATCTCGTCTGCTCGCCGCTCTACCACACCGCCGTGCTCCAATTCGCGGGCGCGTCCCTGCACATCGGGCACCAGCTCGTCCTGATGGACAAGTGGACGCCCGAGGAGATGCTGCGCCTCATCGACACGTACAAGTGCAGCCATACGCACATGGTGCCGACCCAGTTCCACCGGCTGCTCGCACTGCCGGAGCAGGTGCGGGACTCGTACGACGTGTCGTCGATGCGGCACGCCATCCACGGGGCCGCGCCCTGCCCCGATCACGTCAAGCGGGCGATGATCGCGTGGTGGGGCCACTGCGTCGAGGAGTACTACGCGGCCAGCGAGGGCGGCGGGGCCTTCGCCACCGCGGAGGACTGGCTGAAGAAGCCCGGTACGGTCGGAAGGGCCTGGCCCATCAGCGAGTTGGCCGTCTTCGACGACGACGGCAACCGGCTGCCGCCCGGCGAGCTCGGCACCGTCTACATGAAGATGACCACGGGCGGATTCACGTACCACAAGGACCGGGCCAAGACCGAGAAGAACCGGATCGGGGACTTCTTCACCGTGGGGGACCTCGGAGTCCTCGACGAGGACGGCTACTTGTTCCTGCGGGACCGCAAGATCGACATGATCATCTCGGGTGGCGTGAACATCTACCCCGCCGAGATCGAGTCCGAGCTGCTCACCCACCCCGCCGTCGCCGACGCCGCCGCGTTCGGTATCCCGCACGACGACTGGGGCGAGGAGGTCAAGGCCGTGGTCGAGCCCGCCGAGGGGTACGCCGCCTCGCCCTCGCTCGCCGCCGAGATCCGGGACCACTGCGCGGCCCGGCTCGCCGGTTACAAGCGGCCCAAGAGCGTCGACTTCGTCGAGGCCATGCCCCGCGACCCCAACGGCAAGCTCTACAAGCGGCGGCTGCGCGACCCGTACTGGGAAGGGCGCGAGCGGGCCGTCTGACGCCGGGGACACCGGGCCCGGTCTCGATTGCGTAAAGCCTCTCCGTAGGGACTCGCGGGAACTCGTGTGATGCGCGTAGACATGCGTTGACCTGCCGTCGGCCCCGTGAACCCGGAGACCCTTCGATGCGTAAGCCAGTGCGCCTCACCCTGATCGCCACCGCCTGTGCCCTCGCGGGCGGCGCCCTCTACGGCACCGGCGCCGCCCTCGCCGAGGACGCCCCGGAGCGCGCACGTGCGGCGGACACCCGCACGTCCGAGCCGCACAACATAGGCGTCCTGGTCCAGGAGATCGACGACTACTACGGCACGGAGCAGGACGAGAACGGGTACTACCACGCCTCGCTCGACAGCCCGTACGCCAAGGACATGGCACGCATCGTGGCCGACGCCAAGCGCCACCTCGCCAAGGCGGCCGAGAAGGCCCGGAAGTCCGGCGCCGAGAGCGAACGGCCCGCGATCGTCTTCGACATCGACGACACCCTGCTGCTCAGCCTCGACTACGAGAAGAAGACCAACTTCACGTACGACAGCGAGGCTTGGGACAAGTACGTCGCCCAGGCCGACCGGCCCGCCGTGTTCGGCACCACCGAACTGATCGCGTACGCGGAGAAGAAGGGCATCGAGGTCTTCTACAACACGGGCCTCGCCGAGAAGCAACGCTCCGCCGCCGTCGAGAACCTCAAGAAGAACGGGGTCGACATCAACCTCGACGCCGACCACATGTTCCTCAAGGACAAGCAGAACCCGCCCGCCTACCTGAGCCACTGCGCCGCCCCCGGCGACTGGAAGTGCACGACCGTGCAGTACAAGTCCGGCACCCGCAAGCACATCGAGTCGCAGGGGTACGACATCGTCGGCAACTTCGGTGACCAGCGGTCGGACCTCGACGGCGGCTACGCGGACCGCACGTTCAAGTTCCCCAACCCGACGTACTTCGTCGAGTAGTCGAGTAGCCGAGCAGTCGAGTAGCCGGAGCGTGGAGTAACCGAAGCGCGGATCAGCCTTCCCGCTCCTTGACCTTGAGCGGGCGCGGGCACAGGATCACGCCATGACGGGCGTACGCAGCAATACGGTCGATGGCATGCTCCGACGCAGCGCACGGCGCACCCCGGACCGGGCCGCGCTCCGGTACGGGGAGCGGAACTGGACGTACGCGGAGCTCGACGAGGCGGTCTCGCGGGCCGCCCGGGTGCTGCGCGAGGCGGGTCTGGAACCCGGCGACCGGGTGGGCGCCTACGGGCACAACTCGGACGCGTACCTCATCGGCTTCCTCGGCAGCTGCCGGGCGGGCCTGGTCCATGTGCCCGTGAATCAGAACCTGACCGGAGAGGACCTGGCGTACATCGTCCGGCAGTCGGGCAGTTCGCTGATCCTGACCGACCCCGAGCTCGCGGACCGGCTCCCCGGCGACGTACGCACGATGACGCTGCGCGGCGAAGCGGCCGGTGACGACGGAGACTCGCTGCTCGCGCGGCTCGCCACCACGTCCCCGTACGACGGACCGGGCCCGGACGCCGAGGACCTGGCGCAGCTGCTCTACACCTCGGGCACCACCGCGCTGCCCAAGGGCGCGATGATGACGCACCGTGCGCTCGTGCACGAGTACGTCAGCGCGATCCACGCCCTCGACCTGTCCGGGGACGACCGCCCGGTGCACTCGCTGCCGCTCTACCACTCGGCGCAGATGCATGTGTTCCTGCTGCCGTACCTCGCCGTCGGCGCGGAGAACACCCTCCTCGAAGCCCCGGACGCGGGGCGGATCTTCGATCTGGTGGCGGCCGGGCGGGCGGACAGCCTGTTCGCGCCGCCCACGGTGTGGATCGGCCTGGCCAACCACCCCGACTTCGACCGGCGCGACCTCGGTGCGCTGCGCAAGGCGTACTACGGGGCGTCGATCATGCCGGTGCCGGTCCTGGAGCGGCTGCGCGCGCGGCTGCCCGGGCTCGGCTTCTACAACTGCTTCGGACAGAGCGAGATCGGCCCGCTCGCCACCGTGCTCGGGCCCGCGGAGCACGAGGGGCGGATGGACTCCTGCGGGCGTCCGGTGCTGTTCGTGGAGGCCCGGGTCGTCGACGAGGAGGGCGCCGACGTGCCGGACGGCACTCCCGGCGAAGTCGTCTACCGCTCACCGCAGTTGTGCGAGGGGTACTGGGAGAAGCCGGAGGAGACCGCGGCAGCCTTCCGGGACGGCTGGTTCCGCTCCGGGGATCTGGCGGTGCGGGACGCCGAGGGGTACCTCACGGTCGTGGACCGGGTGAAGGACGTCATCAACTCCGGTGGCGTACTTGTCGCTTCGCGCCAGGTCGAGGACGTCCTCTACACGCACCCGGGGGTGGCCGAGGCCGCGGTGATCGGCCTGCCGCACGAGAAGTGGATCGAGGCGGTGACGGCGGTGGTGGTGCCCCGCGGGTCCTCCGGAGGTGTCGATGTCACGGAGCCGGAACTCCTCGCGTACGCCCGCGAGCGCCTTGCCCCGTTCAAGGCGCCCAAGCGGGTGGTGTTCGTGACCGAACTGCCCCGGAACGCCAGTGGCAAGATCCTGAAGCGGGAGCTGCGGGACCGGTTCGCCGACGCTGTCGCCGGGCCCTAGCTGAGATGTGGCCGCGCCGCCTCCGGCCGCCCGGTGAGCAGCAGGAGCAGTGCGGAGATGGGGCCACGGATCTCCGTGCCCGCTCCCCGGGCCCACTCGATGTCGGTGGCGACGAGACGTGCGCGCGGGAGCGGCCAGGGCCGGGGCGGGAACCGCATGGTCCAGACCCGTTCGGCGGCGTCCCGGGCGGCGGCGAGCGGCATCTCCCGCTCACGCCCGACGGCAAGGGCGATGTCCTGGCCGTGCACCAGGATGTCGAGCAGGGGCTCACGCCGGGTGGTCAGGGGCGCGAGCCGCCGGGACCCGACGATCGACCGCACCAGGCCGACGATGTCCTCGACCGGCCGCTGCGCCTCCCGGACGGCGCTGTCATGGATCATCCGGTTCCAGTTGCCGCGCGCACGGACCATGTCGCGCAAGACGTCGCCGTAGGTGAAGCGCGCCGCGATGGTCAGATGTGCGGCCACGTCCCGCACCCGCCAGTCCCCGCACTGGGTGGGGGCCTCCCACTCCTCGGGGCCGAGCCCCTCGAGCAGGTCGGCAAGGCTCGCCCGTTCCGCGTCGATGACCTGCCAGGACGTGCGCTCGTCGAGTACGACAGCCACGGGAATCACCCACTCAAGTGGTAAGCTTCTCTGACCAATGTAGTCAGAGAGTCTGACCAATTCAAGTCGGCGGAGCGTGTCAGTCATGGCGGACGAGAGCGAGCTCAGCACGGGCGTTCTGCTGTTCCTGCCGTACCGGGCCTTGGAGGACCGCGTCTTCGCCGCGCTCGATGAGGCCGGGTACGACGACATCACTCCGGCCCAGGCCCGCCTCCTCCAGCGCATCGGCCCGGACGGTACCCGCCTCACCGAGCTGGCCGAGCAGGCCCAGGTCACCAAGCAGACCGCCGGGTTCCTGGTCGACCAGCTGGAGAAGGCGGGCTACGTCAGGCGCGAGCCGGATCCGACCGACGGGCGGGCCCGACTCGTCTGCGGGGCGGCGAAGATGCGGGCGGCGAAGGAGGTCGCCGACGCGGTGGTGGCCGAGGTGGAACAGGAGTGGGAAGCCCACCTGGGCAAACGCCGCATGAACCAACTGCGCGAGGCCCTGACCCGCCTGAGAGAGATCACCGACCCCTGGGCCTGAGCGATGAGATGGCCCGCAGAGGGCGTCTTGGGGCCCGCGAAGATCGGGGAGACGGGCTCTAGTCCTTCGGCCGCTCGTCCCTCGGCCGTTCGTCCTTCGGCCGCTCGTCCACGATCCGCCGGATCTTCCCCACCGACCGCTCCAGCGTCTCCGGGTCCACGATCTCCACGGCCACCGACACCCCGACCCCGTCCTTCACGCCCTGCCCGATCGCCCGCGCCGCCGCCTCGCGCTGCTCCGGGGTCGACGCCGCGCGCGCCTCCGCCCGTACCGTCAGGGCGTCCATCCGGCCCTCGCGGGTGAGCCGTAGCTGGAAGTGCGGGGCCACGCCGGGGGTGCGCAGGACGATCTCCTCGATCTGGGTGGGGAAGAGGTTCACGCCACGCAGGATCACCATGTCGTCGCAGCGGCCCGTGACCTTCTCCATGCGGCGGAACGCGGGCCGGGCCGTCCCGGGCAGGAGCCGGGTCAGGTCCCGGGTGCGGTAGCGGATGATCGGCAGGGCCTCCTTCGTCAGGGACGTGAAGACCAGCTCGCCGCGCTCGCCGTCCGGCAGCACCTCACCCGTGATCGGATCCACGATCTCCGGATAGAAGTGGTCCTCCCAGATGTGCAGGCCGTCCTTGGTGTCCACACACTCCTGCGCGACGCCGGGCCCGATGACCTCCGACAGGCCGTATATGTCGACCGCGTCGAGCGCGAACCGCTCCTCGATCTCGGCGCGCATCCGCTCGGTCCACGGTTCCGCGCCGAAGATGCCGACCTTGAGTGAGGTGGAGCGCGGGTCGATGCCCTGCCGCTCGAACTCGTCCAGGAGCGTCAGCATGTACGACGGGGTCACCATGATGATCTCGGGGCGGAAGTCCTGGATGAGCTGGACCTGCCGCGCCGTCATTCCGCCGGAGGCCGGCACGACCGTACAGCCGAGCCGCTCCGCGCCGTAGTGCGCCCCGAGCCCGCCCGTGAACAGGCCGTATCCGTACGCCACATGGACCACCTGGCCGGGCCGCCCGCCCGCCGCCCGGATGGAGCGGGCCACGACGTCCGCCCAGGTGTCCAGGTCGCGCTCGGTGTAGCCGACGACCGTGGGCCGCCCGGTGGTGCCGGACGAGGCGTGCAGGCGGCGCACCCGCTCGCGCTCCACCGCGAACATCCCGAACGGGTAGTTCTCGCGCAGGTCGGACTTGGTCGTGAACGGGAAGCGGGACAGGTCGGTGAGGGACCCGCAGTCCTCCGGGCGGATCCCCGCCTTGTCGAAGGCCGTGCGGTAGTGCGGCACGTTCGCGTAGGCGTGGCGCAACGTGCCTCGCAGTCGCTCCAGTTGGAGCTCTTCGAGCTCGGCCCGGCCGAGCCGCTCCGCCGCGTCGAGTTCACCTGTCATGCCGGGCCGCCTTCCGTTCCCGTCCAACTCTGAATGAATCGGGCGACCGATCATTCGGTTGCCATGCCGGGTTCAGTTAGTCAGGCGGCTCGGGGACGCGTCAAGGCGTCGGACGTGACCGTTCGTCCGCGGTGACCGCCACCGACTTGGCCCACCGGTAGTCCGCCTTCCCGCTGGGAGAGCGCTGGATCCGGTCCGTGAGCACCAGTTGGCGGGGGATCTTGTAGCCCGCGACATGGGTACGGCAGTGGGCTTGGAGGGACTCCAGGGACAGCGGCGCCGCCCCCTCGCGCAGCTGCACCACGGCTGCCACGTGGTTGCCCCACTTGGGGTCGGGCACCCCGGCCACCAGCGCGTCGTACACGTCGGGGTGGGACTTGAGGGCCTGCTCGACCTCCTCCGGGTAGACCTTCTCGCCGCCGGTGTTGATGCACTGCGAGCCGCGGCCGAGGACGGTGACGATGCCTTGTTCGTCCACGGTCGCCATGTCGCCGAGCAGTACCCAGCGCTCGCCGTCCTGCTCGAAGAACGTCTCCGCGGTCTTCGCCGGGTCGTTGTAGTAGCCGAGTGGCACGTGCCCGCGCTGGGCCAGGCGGCCCGGCTCGCCGACCGCCACCGGCGCGTGCGTCACCGGGTCGACGACCCGGGTGCGTTCGTTGACCTCGAGGCGGAAGCCGTTGCGCGGCCCCGAGTCGTCCGTCGCCTTGCCGTTGGAACCGGACTCCGAGGAACCGAAGTTGTTCAAGAGCAGCACGCCCGGTACCAGCTCCTGGAACTGCGCCCGCACCGTGTCGGACATGATCGCCCCGGAGGACGAGACGCTGAACAGGGACGACATATCGGTGCCCTCGCACGGCCCGGTCAAGGCGTCGATCAGTGGCCGCAGCATCGCGTCGCCCACCAGTGAGACGCTGGAGACCTTCTCCTTCTCGATCGTACGAAGCACGTCCTCGGGCGCGAACTTGCGGTGAATGACCACACGCTGGCCGTAGTTGAAGGCGATGAACGAGGTCAGCGTCGAGGTGCCGTGCATCAGCGGGGGAGTGGGGAAGAACGTGAGCCCCGCTCCGCCGGCCGCGACCTTCTCGGCCAGCTCCTCGGGCCGCTTCACCGGCTCGCCCGCCGGATCCCCGCCGAACAGCCCCGCGAAAAACAGATCCTCCTGACGCCACATCACACCCTTGGGCATCCCCGTGGTGCCGCCGGTGTAGATGATGAACAGGTCGTCCGCCGAGCGCGGCCCGAACCCGCGCTCCGCCGACCCGGCGGCCTCGGCATCCTTGAAGGCCACCGCCGCCAACTCGGCCGCGTCCGCAGGCGGTTCGCCCACCCGTACCAGATGGCGCAGTTTCTCCGTACGGGGCAGCGCGGCCGACACGCGCGCGGTGAACTCGCCGTCGAAGACCAGGCCCGCCAGATCGGCGTCCCGGTAGAGATAGACCAACTCCTCTTCCACATACCGGTAGTTGACATTGACCGGCACGATCCGTGCCTTGAGGCAGGCGAGCACGGTCTGTAGATACTCGACGCCGTTGTACAGGTGAAGCCCCACGTGCTCGCCCGGCCGGATGCCGCTGTCGATCAGATGGTGGGCGATGCGGTTGGCGGCGGCGTCCAGCTCGGCGTAGCTGAGACGGCGCTCGGCTCCGGTCCCGGGGACGTCCACGTACACGAGCGCCTCACGCCCGGGAACCACGTCCACGACCGACTCGAACAGGTCGGCAAGGTTGTACTCCACCGCTCCTCCAGACCCGGCTGCGCGCACGACTCGGCGGTCACTTGGCGGTCATTAGAGCGCCGGTCGCGGCAAGTGGGAAGGGGTCGCGCCAAGAAATCTGACTAGCTGTCAGATAACTATTGAACTGGGCCTGCGGCTACTGCAACCTGTTCTAGGTCTGCATACGGGAGGCGGTGCTCATGGGGAGCAGCGAAGGCACGGAACACCTGACCATACGGCGCGAAGGCGCCACACTCGTGCTCACACTCAACCGGCCCGAGGCCAAGAACGCGCTCTCGTTGCCCCTGCTCGTGGGCCTGTACGACGGGTGGGTGGCGGCCGACGAGGACGACGCGATCCGCTCCATCGTGCTCACGGGCGCGGGCGGCGTGTTCTGCGCGGGAATGGACCTCAAGGCCCTCGCGGGCAAGGGCATGGCGGGCGAGCGGTACCGGGACCGGCTCAAGGCCGACCCCGATCTGCACTGGAAGGCGATGCTCCGGCATCACCGGCCGCGCAAACCCGTGATCGCCGCCGTCGAGGGCCACTGCGTCGCGGGCGGCACCGAGATCCTGCAGGGCACCGACATCCGCGTGGCCGGGGAGTCCGCGACCTTCGGGCTCTTCGAGGTGAAGCGCGGCCTGTTCCCCATCGGCGGGTCAACGGTCCGGCTCCAGCGGCAGATTCCCCGGACGCACGCGCTGGAGATGCTGCTCACCGGCCGCCCGTATACCGCCGCCGAGGCCGCCGCCATCGGTCTCATCGGCCAGGTCGTGCCCGACGGCACCGCCCTCGACAAGGCCCTCGCCATCGCCGAGCAGATCAACGCGTGCGGGCCGTTGGCGGTCGAGGCCGTGAAGGCCGCGGTGTACGAGACCGCCGAGATGACCGAGACGGACGGCCTCAAGGCCGAACTCGAACGCGGCTGGCCGATCTTCGCCACCGAAGACGCGAAGGAAGGAGCGAAGGCCTTCGCGGAGAAGCGCGAACCGGTTTACCGGCGAAGTTGAGCCCCGTCGGCTCGTTCACCCAGTCGCCCTGGACGGGCTCGTCCTCAATCGCCGGACGGGCTTTTTGTGCAGGCCGGACACCCAGGAGCCCATGTATGCCCGAAGTCCTCAAAGCCCCCCTCGTCGTCGAGTTCCCCTTCACCCGCTCCCTCGGCCCCGTGCAGAGCGCCTTCCTCACCGGCTTGCGCGAGCGCGTCGTACTCGGCGTCCGGACCGGCGACGGCAAGGTGCTCGTGCCGCCGGTTGAGTACGACCCCGAGACCGCCGAGGAGATACGGGAGCTCGTGGAGGTTGGCGCCACCGGCACCGTCACCACCTGGGCCTGGAACCACGAACCCCGCCGCGGCCAGCCCCTCGACACTCCCTTCGCCTGGGTACTGGTGCAGCTGGACGGCGCCGACACCGCCCTGCTCCACGCCCTGGACGCCCCGGGGCCCGAGGCCGTGCACACCGGCATGCGGGTGCGGATCCGCTGGGCCGCCGAGCGCTCCGGCGCCATCACGGACATCGCCTGCTTCGAACCGTACGATGGGCCGGAGGGCCAGCAAGTCCGTCCGCATGACGGCGAGTTCGAGGACCCGGTCCTCGGCATCGTCGCGCCCGCCCGGCTCGACTACACCTACTCGCCGGGCCGCGCCCAGTCCGGCTACATCAACGCCCTCGCCGAGCGCCGCACCGTCGGCGAGCGCTGCCCGTCCTGCCGCAAGGTGTACGTCCCGCCCCGCGGCGCCTGCCCCACCTGCGGGGTCGCCACGGACGAACAGGTCGAGGTCGGCCCGCGCGGCACCGTCACGACGTACTGCATCGTGAACATCAAGTCTGCTCATTCGGCGCACCTGAACCTCGAAGTCCCGTACGTCTACGCCCATATCGCCCTGGACGGCGCCGACCTCGCGCTGCACGGGCGCATCGGCGGCATCCCGTACGACCAGGTCCGGATGGGGCTGAGGGTCGAGCCCGTGTGGAGCGAGGGCGGCCGGTACCCGGATCACTACCGGCCCACGGGCGAGCCGGACGCCGATTACGACACGTACAAGGAGCTGCTGTAGATGCGAGACGTACCAGAGGCCGGGGGCGCCCGCGAAGTGGCCGTCGTCGCCTTCGCGCAGAGCGACCACCGGCGCTCCACGGACGAGATGTCCGAGGTCGAGATGCTGATGCCGGTCCTTCACGAGGTACGGCGGCAGACCGGCCTCACGACCGCGGACATCGGCTTCACCTGCTCCGGCTCCAGCGACTACCTGGCCGGACGCGCCTTCTCCTTCACCATGGCGCTCGACGGCGTCGGTGCCTGGCCGCCCATCTCCGAGTCGCATGTCGAGATGGACGGCGCCTGGGCGCTCTACGAGGCCTGGGTGAAGCTGCTCACCGGCGAGGTCGACACCGCGCTCGTCTACGCCTACGGAAAGTCCTCGCCCGGCTCGGTGCGTGACGTTCTGACCCGGCAGCTCGACCCGTACTACGTCGCCCCGCTCTGGCCGGACTCCGTCGCGCTCGCGGCCCTTCAGGCGCAGGCCCTGATCGACGCGGGGGATACGGATGAGGCCGCGCTCGCCGGGGTGGCGGCGCGCAGCCGCGAGGCCGCCGCGTCCAACCCGCACGCCCAGCTGTCCGGCCATAGCGCCCAAGGCGACTATCTCGTCCGGCCGTTGCGCACCGGGGACGCGCCGCCGGTCGGCGACGGGGCCGCCGCCGTGATCCTCGCCGCGGGCGACCGGGCCCGGGAGCTGTGCGAACGGCCCGCGTGGATCCGCGGCATGGACCACCGGGTCGAGGCGCACTCCCTGGGCGTGCGCGACCTCACCGACGCGCCGTCGGCCCGGCTCGCCGCCGAGCGCGCCGGGGCCTTCGAACGGCCGGTGGACACTGCCGAGTTGCACGCCCCGTTCACCTCCCAGGAGGTCGTCCTGCGGAAGGCGCTGCGGCTCGGGGGCCCCGATTCCGGCGTGGTCGTCAATCCGTCCGGCGGCGCCCTCGCCGCCAACCCCGTGATGGCCGCGGGCCTGATCCGCATCGGCGAGGCCGCCGCCCGCATCCGGCGCGGCGAGTCCGAGCGCGCCCTGGCCCACGCCACCTCCGGGCCCTGTCTGCAGCAGAACCTGGTCGCCGTACTCGAAGGAGAGGGGGCCTGATGTCCCAGGTGTCCAAAGAGCCGGTGGCCGTCGTCGGCATCGGCCAGACCGCACACGTCGCGGCCCGCAAGGACGTGTCCATCGCGGGCCTGGTCCGCGAGGCCGCGCGGCGCGCCCTGAACGACGCCGAGTTGACCTGGGCGGACATCGACGCCGTGGTCATCGGCAAGGCGCCCGACTTCTTCGAGGGCGTCATGATGCCCGAGCTGTACCTCGCGGACGCGCTCGGCGCGGTCGGGAAGCCGCTGCTGAGGGTGCACACGGCGGGTTCCGTCGGCGGGTCCACCGCGCTCGTCGCCGCGAACCTGGTCGCCGCCCGCGTGCACGGCACCGTCCTCACGCTCGCCTTCGAGAAGCAGTCCGAGTCCAACGCCATGTGGGGCCTGTCCCTGCCGATCCCGTTCCAGCAGCCGCTCCTCGCGGGCGCGGGCGGCTTCTTCGCGCCGCACGTGCGCGCGTACATGCGCCGCACCGGCGCACCGGACACGGTCGGCTCCCTCGTCGCGTACAAGGACCGGCGCAACGCCCTCAAGAACCCGTACGCGCACCTGCACGAACACGACATCACCCTGGAGAAGGTGCAGGCGTCCCCGATGCTCTGGGACCCGATCCGCTACTCCGAGACCTGCCCGTCCTCCGACGGCGCCTGCGCGATGGTCCTCACCGACCGTGCGGGCGCGGCCCGTTCACCGCGCCCGCCCGCCTGGATGCACGGCGGCGCGATGCGCAGCGAGCCCACGATGTTCGCGGGCAAGGACTTCGTCTCGCCGCAGGCGGGCAAGGACTGCGCGGCCGACGTCTACCGGCAGGCCGGGATCGCGGACCCGCGCCGCGAGATCGACGCCGTCGAGATGTACGTCCCCTTCTCCTGGTACGAGCCCATGTGGCTGGAGAACCTCGGCTTCGCGGAAGAAGGCGAGGGCTGGAAGCTCACCGAGTCCGGCGTGACGGAGCTGGACGGCGATCTGCCCGTGAACCCGTCGGGCGGTGTCCTGTCCACCAACCCCATCGGCGCCTCCGGCATGATCCGGTTCGCGGAGGCGGCCCTTCAGGTGCGCGGGCAGGCGGGTGAGCACCAGGTCGACGGGGCCCGGCGGGCGCTCGGGCACGCGTACGGCGGCGGGGCGCAGTTCTTCTCCATGTGGCTGGTGGGCGCCGAGCCGCCGACCGGCTGAGCAGCCCGCCGCGGGCCTCGCAGGGCGTCCTCGTGCGAGGGCTGTCCGGTACTTGTTCCGCGGCCTTACCGGTACCGGCGGCGATCGCTAGGCTGGCCGCGTACGCCGGATCGGGCAGTACCGGGTAGGACCGGGGAGGAGCACGGACGTGGCCGAGAGCACCACCGCCCAGGAGCCGCTGATGGGTTGGGACAAGCCCGACCTCGACCTGAGCAACGCCGACTGGCAGTCGGGCAGCCAGGGGCGGGGCGATGTCCAGATCGCATTCGTGGAGGGCTTCATCGCGCTGCGCAATGGCGGCCGCCCGGAGAGCCCGTCGCTGATCTTCACTCCGGCGGAGTGGCGGGCCTTCGTACTGGGGGCCCGGGAGGGCGAGTTCGACCTGACCTGACGACAGGACCTAGGCCGCGGCGGCACGGGCGGCCTCACATCAGCACCGCACACCCGCGCCGCCGCAGCTCCCGCAGTACGGCCTCGGACCCCGGCCGCACCGGGTTCCACCGGAGATCCAGTTTCTCCAGGGCGGGCAACTCGCCCAACCAGGAAGGGAGTTCACGGATCGCGTTGGCCCGCAGATCGAGCCGACGAAGGAGCGGAAGCCCGCGCAGCACCGAGGGCACCTCCGCAAGACGGTTCTCGCGCAGCTCCAGCTCCCGCAGCGCGGAAAGCCGCCGCACCGACCGGGGCAGCCCGGAGAGCAGATTGCCGCGCAGCCACAGCTCGCGCAGGGCCGTGAGCGAGCCGAGGGAGTCCGGGAGTTCGGTGAGGCGGTTGTGCTGCGCCCGGAGTTCGACCAGGCCCGCCATCGCGCCGAGCGCCTCGGGCAGTCGGGTCAGCCGGTTCTCGCCGACATTGAGGAGACCGAGCCGGGTGAGGCGGCCGAGCGAGCCGGGCAGCGCGGTCAGCCGGTTGTCGTGCAGATAGAGACACCCGGAGAGCCCGGTCAGCTCACCGATCTCCGTCGGTACCTCCGTGAGGAGGTTGTGCCCGAGGTCGAGCGTGTGCAGCCGCCGCAGCGCGCCGATCCGCGGTGACACCGACGTGAGCGCGTTGTCCGCGAGGATCAGCACCTCGGCGTCGGTCCGCGCCCACACCTCCTGTGGAACCTCGGTGAGCCCCGCCTTCCAGTAGTCGATCTTCCCGTGCTTTCCGTGGTCGATTCGGGTCACGGCGCCCACGTACCCTGACGCCATGCGAGCCGAACGTGACCTGGCCAGACTCCTCACCGGTATGCGCCCCGCGCTCAACCCCGGCCGCTATGTGTACGTCACCGTGCCAGGACCGGCCCCCGACGGCCTGGACCCCATCGCGACGGTGCGCGAGGACGAGGGCCGCACCCTGGTCGTACGACAGGAGGAGGCGGACGCCGCAGGGCTCGCGTCCGACTACGTGGCGGCCTGGATCACGCTGCGCGTGCACTCGGCGCTCGACTCGGTCGGACTGACCGCCGCCGTCGCGGGCGAGCTCGCTGCCGCGGGCCTGTCATGCAACGTGGTCGCGGGCTTCCACCACGATCACCTGTTCGTACCCCACGACCGCGCGACCGAGGCCCTCGGCGTACTGCACCGCCTCGCGGAGCGCGGCGCGGCGGCAGGCCGCTAGGCCCTGGCCTCTGCCCCCCCCGGCTCCGGTCCGCCCCGCCGTCGACGTGCGGAGAAACCCACGTACCATGGCGGCATGTCCTTCCTCCGCCGCCGCAGCGCCCCAACCCCCGCGGGTCCGGACTTCGACGTACTGGCCATGGATCCCGGTGACTGGCCGGGCAATCTCGGCGCGGGCCTGCTGCCCGCCCCCGACGGCAGCTGTCAGGGCGTCTTTCTCCGCTACGACCTGTTCGGCGGCCGCGGCCCGGCCATGATCATCGGCAATCTGCCGGAGGGCTCCCCGGCCCGCGAGGTCGGCGACAAAGAGGTCCCGTTCGAGGTGGCCCAGCTGCTGCTCGCGCTCGACAACGATGAAGAGGTCGAGGTCGTCGAGAGCGAGGACGTCCCGATCATGCAGGGCGACAACCTCCTGATCGTGCGCCGCCTCAAGCTCTCCGAGAGCCGGATCTCCTGCGTCCAGTTCGACCGCAGCGACAACGTCCTGGTGACCATCGCCGCCTGGGACCGCCCCATCTCGGACGACCTGTACGCCCTCCTGAAGCCGCTGCCCGCGGAACTGTTCCAGCAGGGCTGACCCCCTTCATACGTACGTCGGGTCCGGTCCTGCCCCCACGCAGGTCCGGACCCGACGAGTCTCTGTAAGGACGCGTCCCCTACGTGCGGGACGGCTTCACCGTCACATCGGCGGCCCGCACGAACGCCACCCGGTGCCCGAACTGGATCTCGTAGTACGTGTCGTCGCCACGCACCACCGTGTGGGTCGAGGTGTCGTACTTGACCGCGTAGTAGTACTCGCCGCGCACCTTCCCGCCGATCGCGTACTTCTGGCCCTTGAGCAGCTTGTACGGCAGCGGCGACACCGGCTGCGGTGTGATGCCGTCCGGATACGCCTCCTTCTCCGGGTAGGCCCGCCCGTACACCGGGATCTCGTCCTTGCCGTCCTTCGGCGTCACGACATAGCCCGACGCGGGTACGGCCGTGGGCTGCGACGCGGGGTTCTTGAACCAGGCCCGCTGACCCAGATACCAGATCGACGTCCAGTCGCCCTCGCGGCCGGCCACCGCGTACTGCTGGCCGGTCGACACCCGCGAACCCACGTCGTTCACATGGGTCGTCGAGTCACCGCCGCCCGGACGCAGACCGATGTCCTTGACCAGCGGGGCGTCGTCACGCGGCGCCGTATGCAGCCGCACCGCGCTCGACCCGTGCGCCGCACACGGCTTGCCCGCCTCCTCGCAGCCCGTGAACTCCGGCTTGTGCGCGTCGTATTCGGGCAGGACGGTGACGAGCCCGCCCTTGGCACCGGCGGTGCGCTCGAACGGCTCGCCCATCAGCGTGAAGTAGTGCTGCCAGTCCCAGTACGGGCCCGGGTCGGTGTGCATGCCCGGGATGGTGCCGCTCGTCGGGCCCGGCACGTTGTCGTGCCCGAGGATGTGCTGCCGGTCGAGCGGGATGTCGTACCGCTTGGCCAGGTACTTCACCAGGCGGGCCGAGGTGCGGTACATCGCCTCCGTGTACCAGGCGTCCGGGTTCGCCAGGAAGCCCTCGTGCTCCAGGCCGATCGACTTGGCGTTGATCGACCAGTTCCCGGCCTGCCAGCCCACGTCCTTCAGCTTCAGATGCTGCGCGATATGCCCGTCCGTGGAGCGCAGCGAGTACTGCCACGACACATAGGTGGGGTCCTGCACCAGCTTCAGGGTGGTGTCCCAGGTGGCCTCGGTGTCGTGCACCACGATGTAGTCGATCGACTGGTCCTCGGGCCGGTTCGCCTTGTCGTGATTGCCGTAGTCGTCGTCGCCGAACTCCTCGTACGGAGCCGGAATCCACTCGCACGACACGGACCTGGGGCAGTCCGTTTCCCCCTCGGCGGCCCGACGCAGCCCGAGCCGCGCCAACTGTTCGCTGTCCGGGGCGAGTTCGGGTTGCGGTGCGAGGGCGACGCGCTGACCGGAGTCCGTGGTGCGCCGCTGCCCGTCCCGGATCACCGCGAACACCTCATTGGCGTACGCGGCAGCGGTGGCCCGGTCGTCCGCCCCGGAGAACGCGGCGATCGCCCCGTACCAGTCCCGGGGATCGGCACTCGCGGCGGGACCGCCCGCCTTCTTCTGCGCGGCGGCGAGCAGGGCGGCGCCGCCGCGTACGTTGGCGGCCGGGTCGGTGCGGAGCTGCTCGGCGGGCAGCCCGGTGAGCTTGGCCGCCTTGGCTAAGGTGCGGAGGCGGTCGGGGAGTTGGGAGGGTTCGGGCAGGCGGTCGGCGTCGGCGTCTGCGAGCCGGGCGGGCCGTGCCTCGTCGCCGCGCGGGTCCTCGGTGCCGTGGCTGTGGTGCGGTGTGTGCCCGGCCTCGGCGAGGGCGGTGCGCGCGTCGGTCAGGTGCATCGGCCCGTATCCGCCGCTGACACTGGGCGCCCCCGCGTGCCCGTCCCAGCGGGACTGCAGATACGCGACGCCGAGCAGCACGCTCTGCGGTACCCGGTACTCGGCGGCGGCCGCGGCGAACGCGCCCTGTAGCCGTGCGGTCGGGGCCGCGTCGGGTGCGGGGGCCGGTGCCGCCGCGACGAGCGGTGCGAGCAGCGCGACCGACGCGACGGTTCCGGCCGTCCTCGACAGCCGTCTGCGCGCGGTCAGGTTTCGGGCTGTGGCTCGTTCTGGCAAGGCGGCCTCCCGGGGCGGGCGATGGGGCGCGGGTGAGACGTGCGGTGCCGAGCGTGGGTCAGTGGTACCGGCTGGCCGACGATCCGTCAATCATGCCCAAGGCTCTCGATTTCCCACGTCAGGAAGGCTTCTGACGCACTTTCGCGCCGCGGCGGTGCCCGCCTGCGGCGCGTCAGTGGCATGGACCAATGAACCCGTGAGAGGTCCTTGAGTCCGGCTCCTAGGACGGGATGCAGATCTGGCGGGTGAGCATTGCGGCTTGGACCGAGCCGGGCATTGCCAGAATGCATATGCCACTAGCAATTGCAGTCAAGGCGGCGCAGGTGAGCAGTGATGTCTTGGTCTTGGACATGGGTCTCTCTACGAATTGTTGCAATAGCGTGCGGTGGTTACCGGGGCATGATCCCCGGGGGCGGTAACTAAGCACACGCAAAGCCAAGAGAGCAAGTTGAGCAGACGCTTCCGAAATACTCTTCAGTAGGGTTTCTTTGCGCCTTCGAGTTCTGCCAGACTCGCTCGCACCGCCGTTGCCTGAGCGGCCGCTCCGATCCGGTCCGCGATACGGAGTGCCCCGGTGAGGTGGCGGGCCGCCGCGGCGTGCTCCCCGGCGCGGCGCTCGGCCTCCCCGAGACCGTGCAGGGCCTGGGACTCCTCGGTGGCGGCGCCGATGCCGCGGGCCAGTTCGAGGGCGCGTCGGTGGTGCTCGGCCGCGGGCCCGTACCGGCCTGCGGCGCACAGTGCCCCGCCCATTCCGTGGAGCGTTATCGCGGCATTCCGTAAATCACCGATCCGGCGAAAGGTCGCCAGTGAATCCCGGTACAGATCGAGCATCGTGTCCAGCTCGTCCGGTGACGTCATCGTGTCCGCGAGATTTACTTGAGTAATTGCTCGCTCGCTGGCATTTCCGGTGTCCCGGAGAATTTCGAGCGCGCGGTTCAGGAAGTCTCGGGAGGTTTTTCGATCGCCCTGCTGCTGGTGGAGATCGGAAAGGTTGTTGAGGACGCGTGCCTCTTCGTGACTGTCGCCCAGGGCGCGGAATCCGGAGAGTGCGGCGTTGAAGCGGCGGTCCGATTCCTCGTGGTTGCCCAGGAAGAGATGGAAGATTCCGAGGTTGTTCTGCGCCCGTGCGATCTGCAGCCGGTCTCCCGCGCGGACCCGCAGTGCGTATGCCCGGTTCTGATGGGCGAGGGCGTCGGTGAGCCGCCCGGTATGCCAGTTGAGGACGCCGAGCAGATGGAGCGCCTCCGCCTCCGCGCGCGGGTCCGCGAGCTCGCGGGCCGCGTCGAGCGCCCGTCCGGCCGTCGAAAGTGCCTGCTCATACCGGCTGCGCCGGGACAGTGCGGTGGCCAGGTCGAGGCGTGCGTGGATCTCTGCCTGGCGGTCACCCGTACTGCTCCAGTGGTGCACCGCGAACTCGCTCAGGTGCTGGGCCTCGGCCGAATAGCCCTCCTCGTTGAGGAATCCGGCGACTGCGTCCGCCAACAGTGCGGCTTCGCGCGGGAGATCCTCCGCGTGACAGCGGCGTGCCGCCGCAATGAGTCCGGTGCGTTCCGCCGAGAGCCACTGTTTTGCCGCCTCGGGACCGGTCCATGAGGGGATACGGGCGGTCGATCGAGGCCGGGTCAGGGCGGGCCTCGGACGGCGCGGGTAGGCCGTGCGGTCCGCCGCCGCGGAGGCCTCGACGTAGAAGTCGATCAACCGACGTACCGCCAGATCACGGGCCTCCGGCGGATCTTCGGCGATCACGAGGGAGCGGGAGTATTCGCCGAGTAGATCGTGAAACGCATATCGCTCGGGCGAGGGCTCCCGTATGAGGTGAGCGTCGAGAAGGACCTCGATAATCCGTTCCGTACGGTCCAGCGGAAGATCGGCCAGAGCGGCCGCCGCGCACAGGTCGACATCGGGGCCAAGGCGCAGGCCGAGCAGCCGGAAGACGCTCCGCTCCGCCGGGCTGAGCGCTTGGTACGAGACCTCGAACGCTCGGGCCATTTCGCGGCTTCCGTCCCGTATCTCCGCGAGCCGCCCGTCCCCTTGGGACAGGCGGCGCAGCAGGTGGGCGGTTGTCCAGGAGGGGCGGGACACCAGACGCTCGGCCGCCAACTCGATGGCGAGCGGCAACTGCCCGGAGAGCCGGACGATTTCCGTGACCTCGCCGACGCTGCGCGTGCGCTCCTGCCCGGCAAGGCTCCGGAACAGCGCGACCGCGTCCTGCCGCGGCAGCGTGTCCAGGAAGAGCGGCCGTACGCCCGGCAGACCGGTGAGCCGCCGACGGCTCGTCACGATCATCACGGACGGCGAGGAACCGGGAAGCAGCGGCCGCAACTGCTCCGCGTCGGCCACGTCGTCGAGCACGATGACGACCCGCCGGGTGCTCAGCAGCGTCCGCCACAGCGTGATCAGCTCGTCCCGGTGCTGCGGCAGGGCGGCCGCCGTCACCCCGAGCATCCGCAGCAGCGCGGCGAGCGCGGCCTTGGGGGGCAGCGGCTCCTGACCGGGGGAGTGGGCGCGCAGGTCGAGGTGGATCTGACCATCCGGGTAGTGCTCGGCAAGACGGCGGGCCGCGTGCAGGGCGAGCAGGGATTTACCCACTCCGGCCATGCCTGAGATGGCCTGGAGTGCGATCACGGTGCCGGTCGGGGCGGCCGTCGCCACGGCCGAGCGGGGTGCCGCGGCCCGAAGGAGCGCGTCCAACTCGGCCTCCCTGCCCACCAGTTCGGCGTGGCTCGGCAGGGTCCTCGGGGCCTTCGGGGTCGGGGACGTGGGGGTGAGCAACTCCCGTACGGGGGCGCCCTTCAGGATCAGCCGATGCAGCCGGGACAGGGCCTGGCCCGGCTCCGTGCCGAGGTCCGCGCGCAGCCGACGGCGGACGGTCTCGTACAGACGCAGCGCCTCCGCCTGCCGACCGCGCCCGTAGTCGGCGACGATAAGCAGCCCCGCCAGGGTCTCGTCGTACGGATGTTGCTCCAGGAGCGCGGCGATATCGGGCGCGGCCTCGGCGAAGTGCCCCCGGCGGAGCTCGATCGAGAGCCGGGTGATCCGGGCCGCCAGATGCTTCTCCGCCAGGGTGCTACGGGTACGGTCCGCCCACAGCCCCGTCAGCCCGGCGAGCGGTTCGCCGCGCCACAACTGCTCGGCGGCGGTGAGCAGTTCATGGGCCCCGCTGTCGTCGTCGGCGTCCACCCGGGCGCGGGCCCGGTCGCCGAGCTCCTGGAAACGGTGCCAGTCCACGTGCCCGGGCGGCAGGTCCAGGGTGTATGTGTGGGCCTGCTGGATCAGATGCCGGTCGAGTCCCGCGGCCCGCAGCCTCTTGCGCAGGCGGGCGGCGTACACATGCAGACTCGAACGCGGCTTGGCGGGCGGTTCGTCGTCCCACAGGCGCTGGATCAGGGCATCGAGCGGAACCGGTCGCCCGGCGTCAAGAGCGAGCGCCGCGAGCGTCAGCCGTTCCTTGGCCGAGCCAAGACGGTCGCCCCGCCCGTCGATCCGCAGCTCGACCGGCCCCAGGATCCGGATGCCCCACTCCACGAGTGCCCCCGTCCGACGCAGTGACCCGTGCTCTGGCCGACCTCAAAGCCTCCCATGAGGTCAAAATTGTTCAAATAGCTGAGCAACCTACGTACGAGTATTGGCTTGTTCTTGCGTGAAATCGCCCCAGGGGGACCGGCTGCCCGTCTGGCCGGTGGCGTACGGGGGTAGGAGGGGCTGGGGCGCGCTACGGCGAGGCGGAGGCCGGGAGCGCGATGGGGGCGAACCAGGGGGCATGCGTGGGCGGGGCGGACGGGGAACTCTCTGCGAGACAGGCTCTGGCGGCCGCGCTCCTGCGGGCCGCAGTCGAACCGGCCGCACGCGGTGAACTCCTGCGGATCGCCGAGGAGTTGGCGGAAGACGACGTCCCGACGCTGCGGCGATTACGGCTCTGGGTGGGGGACGGGACGCGGACTGCGGATGCGTACGAGGGCGAGGGCGAAGGCGAGAGCGAAGGCGCGGGCCCGGGCGCGGGAGAAGGCGAAGGCGCGGGCGGCGTAGACGCGCACGACGCGGGCGAGTTGGCCGTCGCCCTCGCCGAAGCGGCGGCACCGTATCCGCACCTTGCCGAGCGTCTGGCGGACTGGACACGGCGTACGGCGTCGGATGCGGCACCGACCACCGCCCCCGGCACCGCGCCCCGTACCGACAACCGCCTCGGCGGCGAAGCCCGGGTCGACGGCCCCGTGGTGCAGGCCGGAGCGGTCCACGGCGGCATCCACTTCCACGCGGCGACGGAAACGGGCCCCGGCGCAGCGGCACGAACGCCCGCCGTCCCGCGCCAGATCGGCGCCGGACCCGCCCACTTCACCAGCCGCGAGCCCGAACTCGCCCAGCTCGACCGCACCTGGCGCACCGCAACCGACGGCCCGGGCCTCGTCGTCATCAGCGGCCCGCCCGGCGTCGGCAAGACCGCGCTCGCCCGGCACTGGCTGCTGCGCAGGTCCGACGCCTTCCCCGACGGTCTGCTCCACGGTGACCTGCGGGGCCACTCCGCCGACGGGCCCACCCGCCCCACCGAGATCCTGGGGGCCTTCCTGCGCGCCCTCGGCCACGACAGCGTTCCGGCCGCGCTCGCCGAACAGGCGGCCCTGTGGCGGTCGGTGACCGCGGACTTACGGATCGCCGTGCTCCTCGACAACGCGCTGAGCGCCGCCCAGGTCCGCCCGCTGCTCCCGGCGGGACCCGCGTCCCTGACGGTGGTCACCAGCCGCGGGCGGCTGACCGGCCTCGGCCTGGACGGGGCGAGTTTCTACGTTCTCGACGTGCTGGAACAGGCCGACGCCGTGGAGCTGTTGCGCCGCCGCGTCGGCGAGGAGCGGATCGGCCGTGAGCCGGAGGCGGCGCTCGATGTGGTCGAGGCCTGCGGCGGGCTGCCGCTGGCCCTGTGTGTGGCGGCGGCCCATGTCGCCGCCAGGCCGCGCCGCCCGCTCGCCGCGATGGCGCGGGCCCTCGGCGGCGACGAGGGCCAGGGCGCCCTGACCGGGTTACGTCTGGACGGGCGGCCCGCGGTCGGCGGTGCCCTCGACGAGTCGTACCGCCTGCTCAGTCCCGAAGTCGCCGGTGGCTACCGCCGATTGAGCCTCGCGCCGGTTCCGGTGCTCGGCGTGGCCGTGACGGCCGCGGTCTGCGCCGTGCCCGAAGCCACCGCGGAGCGGCTGCTCGACGAACTGGCCGAGGTCAACCTCCTGGAGGAGCGCGGCACCGACCCACTGACCGGCGCGGAACAGTACGGCTTCCACGACCTGGTGCGCGCCCACGCCAAGGGCCTCGCCACGCAACACGACACCGACGAGGAGCGGGCCGCGGCGCTACGCCGGGTGGTCGACCTCTACCTGGCCACCGCCACGGCCGCCGAGGCACTCCTCACCCCCAGCCACCGCACCCTGGCCCGCGACTACGCCTCCGGCCCAGCGTGCCGGGGGTCGCGGGCCCGCGAAGACCCGCGGGCGCGGGCGGATCCACGAAGATCGGAGAGACGGGCCCCGGCCCAAGAGCCGCCGTTCACCGACCGGGACGGCGCCCTGCGGTGGCTGGACGCGGAGCGGTTCCGGCTGATGGGCGTGGTACGGGCGGCGGCGGAACAGGGGTGGCACACCGCAGTGTGGCAGCTGGTCGATGCCCTGTACCCGCTGTTCCATCGGCTCCGGCCCTATGACCTGTGGCTGGAGGCGCACGAGCTCGGGCTCGACGCGGCACGCCGGGCCGGTGACCCGGTGGCCGAGAGCCGCATGCTGACCGACGGCGGCCGGGCGCTGCGCAGCGTCGGCCGTTACCCGGAGGCCCTCGACCGGTACGGCCGCGCCCTGGAGCTGGCCCGCGCGGAGGTCGCGGCGACCGCACCGGACCGTCCGCAGGCGCTCCGCGAGGCCCGCCGCAAGGAGGCCCAGGCCCTGCACGGCCTCGCCCAGACCCACCGCCTCGCCGGTCAACTCACCGACGCCCGGGCCCACTTCGCCACCGCACTCGCACTCCGCGAACGGATCGGCCAACGGCGCGGCGCCGCCCTGACCCGGGTGTGCCTCGGCGACATCGCCCTGGAGGCCCGCCGCCCCGACGAGGCCCGCACCCACCTCGAACGCGCCCGCGCCGACCTGCTCGCCGAGGGCGACGCCCACGACGCGGCACGGGCCCTGGCGTACCTGGGCCGGGCCTCCGCCTCCGGCCCCGATGGCCCCGAACGCGCCGAGGACCTGCTGCTCCAGGCGTACGCGGAGTTCGAGGCGACGGGCTCCGTGCCGTGGCAGGGCCGCGTCCTGGAGATGCTCGGCGAGACGGCCGAGGAACGCGGCGACACGGAACGGGCCAGGGACTGGTACCGCCGGTCCCTGGCCCGCTACGAGACGATCGGCGCGCCCGATGTGCGGCGCCTGCGAGGCCGGTTGGAGGCGCGCCGAGAGACGTGAGGTCGGGCCGGGTCAGCCCACGGAGCGGCGCGCCGAAGCCAGCAGCTGGACGTACAACGCACAGGCCAGCCCCAGCAATTCGGCGTCCCCCGGCCGGTGCGAAGGCGTCGGCGACACCGCCGTCCAGGCAACGCCCGCCCGGGTCCGAGCCAGGCAACTCCCCTCCGGCCCCCGCAGCACCACGAGCACACAGCCCGGATAGCGCCGCAGTGTCCGCCGGGCCAGGCGTTCTGCCGCTACTCGCGACGGGGCGCAGCCCCCGTAGAGGATGTCGGCACACTCGCGCGCCGCCTCGTCCGCCGGGCTCTCCAGGCGGACCGCCAGCGGCTCCGGTGGCGCCCCGGTCATGCCGACACCTCGCCCGGGCCGTACTCCGACCAGGGCCGGGGCGCGGGCAGCGGGGGCAGCGTCGGGGCGTGGGCGGGCTCGCCGAGGCCGAGCAGCTGGTACATCAGGCGCCTGGCGTTGCGGGCGAAGCGGCCCGGCTCCGAGGAGATACGGCGCGCGATCCGGTCGTACGCGGCCGCCGGGTACTCGGCGTGCGCGTAGGCGAGTTGCTCGGCGAGCGGATGCGCGGCGGAGAGTGCCGGGGCGACGCGGGCGAGCTCCGCGCCCGGCGATGCGGCGTTCACATCCTGTTCGGGGAAGCGGGCGTGCAGGATGGCGGCGCGGGTCAGGGTGGCGTACAGCGTGACCGAGCCGTGGTCGCCGATCACCCAGTCCGCGGCGATCAGGAGCGGGCGCCAGTCGGCGTCGGGCGGCAGTACGGTGATGCCGTGCCGCTTGGCGGCGGCCAGCCAGGAGTGCACCTGCCAGGAGCCGTGCCCGGACCAGACGTTGGGGTGGACGAGGACCGCCACCTTGTATCCGGACTCCGGGATTTCCGCGACGAGGCGAGGCAGCAGCGCGTCGAGCCGGTTGAAGGCGGAACCCGTGCCCCAGGTCGAGCAGACGAGCAGCAGCTTCTGACCCCGCCGCAGGCCCAACGCGGACCGGAAGCGGGGGCGCCCGCCGAGACCGGCGGCGATCCGGTCGTGCGTGGCGTCACCGATCACCCGCGCGACAGGCAGGGCCTCGGGACAGTCCCGCTCGAGGGTGGCGAGCTCTTCCCGGTGCGCCAGGGCCACCGCCTTCGGGACGACCCGGCCCTGCCACGTCAGATACTGGCGCCCCATGCCGCCGACGGCGCGCGGCATGCCGGGGGTCCGGTCGTCGGAGAGACGGGACAGCTTCATGTGGCCGATGCCGTGCGGCAGTCGAAGGAGCGGTCCACGCAGCCGCTCCACGCCCTGCGACCCGGCGGCGAGCACCAGGTCGAACTCGATACGCAGCGCCTCCCGCCAGGGCAGCGCGGAGGCGCCGAGTGCGCTCAGCGTGCGTGCGGCCCCGGCGTTGAACGCGTGCGGCGCGATGGTGAAGTACACCTGGATCCGCAGGTCGGCGGCGAGCAGCGGCAGCAGATCGCGCAGCCGCTGGCCGTAGACCTCGGTGTGTACGACCACCAGGACGCGCCGGCACCCGTGCAGCGTCAGCCACTGCGGCGCCAACGCCGCCCGCGCGCGGACGGGTGGGGTGGGGCCGGAACCGGTGTCGCGTGTCATGTGAATCCCCCTGGGTGGTGTCTGAGACGTCCGACGGACGTTCCTGCGGAGGGGGTTGCCCGGTACCGGCGCAGAAAGTCTTGCCTCATCCTTGCCGGAAGCTTGCAGCGCTACCACCAGCCCGTCCGGCGGTTGAGGACGAGCGCGATCAGAGCGGGGTTTGGGGCAGAACCCCAAACCCCGCCCGTCGGGGGTTTGTGGGGGCGAGCAGCCCCCAGAGGCATCAGCGCGTGCCGACCGCCGCGCGTACGGCCCGGCGGGCCATCGCGCAGTCGTCGTGCAGCCGCCTCAACAACAGTCGCTGTTCCTCGCCGGACGGCGCAGCACCGGGTTGGGCCGAGCCCGGTGCCGCCGGGGCCGCATCGCGCATGGCGCGCTGTAAAGCCGTGTCGTACGTACGGATCTCCCTGGTCAGGACGAGCATCAGGTTCACCAGGAACGCGTCGCGCGAGGCCGGGCCCCCCGACTGGGCGAGCTTGCTGATCTCCCGCCGGGCCCCCGGGTCGTCGCCGAGTACCGCCCACAGCGTCGCCAGGTCGTACCCCGGCAGATACCAGCCCGCGTGCTCCCAGTCGACCAGGGCCGGGCCCGACGGGGACAGGAGCATGTTCTGCAACAGGGCGTCGCCGTGGCAGAACTGGCCCAGGCCGCCCGGGCCCGCGGAGTGCGCGATGCCGTGCAGGAGCTTCTGCAGGTCGCCCATGTCACGGTCGGTGAGCAGGCCGAGGTCGTGGTACCGGGAGATCCGGGTGCTGTAGTCGAGCGGCGCGTTGAACAGGCCCGCCGGTGGCCGCCAGGCGTTCAGGCGGACGATCGCGCCGAGCGCCGCGCGGATGTCGGTGCGCTGCGGGGCCTCGGCCGGGTGGCGCTGCAGCGCCGCCACCCGCCCCGGCAGACGCTCGATCACCAGCGTGCCGCCCACCGGGTCGGCGGCGATCAGGCGCGGCACCCGCACCGGCGGACGGTGGCGGACGAACGCGCGGTAAGCCGCTATTTCGCCCTTGCTGCGCTCCGACCACACAGGGGAGTGGTCCAACAGGCACTTGGCCACCGCCGTGGTCCGGCCCGTCGTCCCGACGAGCAGCACCGAGCGGCCGCTGCGGCGAAGGAGCTGCACCGGGTTGAACTCCGGGCAGATCCGCAGCACCGAGGCGATCGCGGTGCGAAGCTGCGCGCCCTGGGGGCCGGACAAGTCGAGTCTCCCGCTGAGCGGTTGGGTGCCGAGCCCCGGACCGCGCCGCGTCCGGTCGGCGCCCCGGGCCGGAGCGCCGTGCGTCCCCGGCCGGGAGGGCGCCAGATAAGGGCCGGTGTCCTGACGGGGGGCGAGCGGCCGGGGCGGAGCGGACACGGAGGACGATGCTGCGTACATGGGCGATACAGATCCCTTCGTGTGCCGACGAGTTGCGAGCGCATGCCCGACCCGGCTGCCGTTCCGCACCCTGGGGAATGCGGTCGGGCCGCCGGGTCGGGGTGGCGCATATCTACCTGACACCTACCGGGGGTTGGCACACCATCTGGCGGACCCTGGCGAACCCTGGCGAATAGTCGCTACGCATCTGACAGGGGGTTACTGTCAACTCAGCCGAGAACCTGGGGGCTTGACGTGAGCAGCGAACCCAACACCCGTCTACAGGATCTGTTCGGCCTGACCGGCTGGTCGAAGGGCGAACTCGCGAGACTGGTCAACCGGCAGGCGGCGGCCATGGGCCACCCCCAACTGGCGACCGACACCTCGCGGGTGCGGCGTTGGATCGATATGGGAGAGATCCCGCGTGATCCGGTGCCCCGGGTACTCGCCGCGCTGTTCACCGAGCGACTCGGCCGTGTCGTGACCATCGAGGACCTCGGTCTGGTCCGGCACGGGCGCGCGGGAAAACGGCAGCGCAAGGGGAGCGGGAACGGCGCCGACGCCGTCGCGAACCCCGAGGGACTGCCCTGGGCGCCCGAGCGGACGGCTGCGGTCCTCACCGAATTCACGGGAATGGACCTCATGCTCAACCGACGCGGCTTGGTGGGCGCGGGCGCCGCGCTCGCCGCAGGATCTGCACTCAGCAGCGCCATGCACGACTGGCTCCACACCGACCCGGCCCTCTCCGCCGACGCACCCCGGATCACCGACCCCCTGCACGCCGATCCTGTTGGGTTCGACCGTTACGAAGCCGCCCCCATCGGGTCGCAGGAGATCGAAGAGCTGGAGCGCTCGGTGGAAGTGTTCCGCGCCTGGGACGCCGCCCGCGGCGGCGGCCTGCAACGCAAGGCCGTGGTGGGCCAGCTGAACGAGGTGGGCGGCATGCTCGCCTACCACCACCCCGAGCATCTGCAGCGCCGCCTGTGGGGCGTCGCCGCCAACCTCGCCGTCCTCGCGGGCTGGATGTCCCACGACGTCGGCCTCGAACCCACCGCCCAGAAGTACTTCGTGATCGCCGCGCACGCGGCCCGCGAAGGCGGCGACCGGCCGCGGGCCGGCGAGGCCCTGTCCCGGGCCGCCCGTCAGATGGTGCACCTCGGCCGCCCGGACGACGCGCTCGACCTGATGAAGCTCGCCAAGTCCGGCTCCGGGGACGAAGTCCTGCCCCGTACCCAGGCGATGCTCTACACCATCGAGGCCTGGGCGCAGGCGTCCATGGGCCGCGGCCAGGCGATGCGGCGCACGCTGGGCGAGGCGGAGGAGCTGTTCGTCTCGGACAAGAGCGATGTGCCGCCGCCGAGTTGGATGCAGATGTTCGACGAGGCGGACATGCACGGCATGCAGGCCCTGGCGTACCGCACGCTCGCCGAGCACGACCCCTCCGCGTCGGCGGTCGCGCAGGGCCACGCCAAGCAGGCGCTCGCGCTCCGCAGTGGCGGCCACCAGCGTTCGCAGATCTTCGACTACATCTCGATGGCCTCGGCGTGCTTCATCGCCGACGACCCGGAGCAGGCCGACCGGTACGCCCGGCTCGCCCTGGTGTCCATGGGCGAGACCTCCTCGCACCGCACCTGGGACCGGCTGCGCGAGATGTACCGGCTCACGGCGCAGTACTCCGGCTTCCAGAAGATCGAGGACCTCCGCGAGGAGATCAAGCTCGCGCTGCCCAAGCCCGCGCCGAAGCCGAAGGGTATGCAGGCGTGAGTACGGTTTGACCGACGGCACGTGAGTACGGCCTGACTGACGGCAGTTGGGCCGGTGGTCGGCGCTGCCGTCAGTCGGTCTGCGGTTCTGTCAGCCGCCGAGCCGGGCGACGAGTACGCAGGCGTCGTCCTCACGGTCGGTCCGGTCGAACTCCTCCACGACCGAGCGGACGCAGTCCTGCGCGCTGCGTGCCTCCGTGAACCGCGGGGCCAGGGCGCGCAGGCGCGCGGTCACGGCCTCGCCGTCACGGCCCGGCACCAGGCCGTCGGTGTGCAGCAGCAGCAGATCGCCCGGCTCCAACCGCTCCTCGGCCTCTTCGTACGACGCACCCGAGGTGGCGCCGAGCAGCACACCGTCCGGTGGTGTGAGCACCCGCCCCGTCCCGTTGCGGAAAAGCAGCGGGGCGGGGTGGCCCGCCTGCGCCCACGTCAGGGTGCGGGTGTGCGGGTTGTAGCGGCAGCAGACCGCGGAGCCGAGCGCGGGCTGCACGGACGTGTCGAGCAGCTGGTTCAGCCAGCCGAGCAGCGGCCCGGGGCGCGCCCCCGCGACGGCCATGCCGCGCAGCGCGCCGAGCAGCATCGCCATGCCGGAGGTCACGGACACGCCGTGCCCGGTGAGGTCGCCGACGCTCAACAGGGACTCGCCGTCGGGCAGTTCGAGCGCGTCGTACCAGTCGCCGCCGATCAGCGCGCTGGACGAGGACGGCAGATAGTGCGCGGCCAGGTCGAGGGCGGCCGGGCCGCCCTGCGGGAACCGCAGGGAGCCGCGCCACGGCGGCAGCACGGCTTCCTGCAGCTCGACCGCAAGCCGGTGCTCGGTCTGCGCGATCTGCTCCTGGCGCTGTAGCGAGTCACGGGTCTCGCGCACCGCCAGCTGGCTTCGGCGCAGTTCGCTGACATCCCGCAGGACCGCCCACATCGAGGCGGTGCAGCCGTCGGCGTCGAGCACGGGCTCGCCCATCATGTGCACCGTGCGCTCGCTCCCGTCGGGGCGCATGATGCGGAACTCGCCGTCGATGGGCCGCCCGTCGACCAGGCAGTCGGTCACCATCGCGGTGAGTAAAGGACGGTCGTCCTCGTGGACGAGGGCGGGCAGTTCGTCCAGGGTGAGCGGGGGCAGCCCCGGGGCCCTGGCGAATATCTGGTAGAGCTCGCCGGACCAGGTGACCTCGTCGGTCAGGAGGTTCCACTCGGCGCTGCCGACCCGGCTGAGCAGCGAGCCCCGCGAAGCGGCGGCGCCGTCACCGCGCGGGCGCTGAGGGCCGGGGACCGGGCGGAGACCGGGGCCGTCGCCGTGTCCGAACTCCAGGGCACGGGAGGAGGTTTGGTCGTACGCCGTGTCGTCCTCGGGGTCGTCCGCGTCGTCCTGCGGCAGGCCGTCGCGGAGTTGGCCGAGGTGCGCGTTCAGATCGTCCAGCTGGTGCAGTGCCAGCTGGTACAGGGCGCGCTGCCAGCGGTCCCGTGGGTCGGCGTCGTCGTCCGCGACGGTGTCACGGCGCACCGCGTCGAGGCCGCCGCGCAGGCGGCGCGTCTGCGTGATGAGCGCGTCGACCGGACCGCGCTCGGGCGGTCGGTCGGCGGGGCGGTCCGCGAAACGAGGGGACGGCATGACGTACTCCGATACAGGCGCGGCACGACCAAGACTGACGGAAGGACCGGTTATGACTGTCGCACAGGCGACGACGCTCTGTAAGGGGTTTGGCGACACCCGATCCGGTGGTGCTCATGGCATATGCTGCCGGACTCGGCTGAATTTGGCCTGAATTCACCTCTGGGTAAGGTGAGTTGGGCCGCGAAAGCGATACTTCCCCTGCTTTCCCCCGGCCCTTCGACGGCTCCGACGGCCCCGGCGGCCCCAGGTCCCGGGAGTGCGTGCTAGAGCGGCAGCGCGCAGACCGCGGCGGGCGCGGCGAACGGCGCACCCGCGGGCCGGAGTCGGCCGTCGCGCGCGTCCACGCGGAACACGGTCACCGTGCCCGACTTCTGGTTGGCGGCGAACAGTAGCGCCCCGTCGGGAGAAAGGGCCAGGTGACGCGGGAAATCGCCGCCCACGGGGACGGTGTCGAGGAGCCGGAGCCGGGCGCCGCCGGACTCGACGGCGAACCGCGAGACGCTGTTGTGGCCGCGGTTGGCGAGGTACGCGAACGCGCCGTCGGGCGTCACCGCGAACTGCGCGGGGAAGCTGGTGCCCCGCCCCGTACCGGTGGGCTGGGGTTCACCCGGTGTGATCCGGCCAGTGCCTGGGGCATAGGCACAGACGACGACCGTGTTGTCCAGTTCGTTGGCCAGATACGCGTACCGGCCCGAGGGATGGAACGTGAGATGCCGCGGCCCGGCGCCGGGCCGCACGGTGGCGTGCGAGACCCGGCGCAGCGTTCCGGCCTTCGGGTCGAGCCGGTAGCTGTAGACCGTGTCCGTGCCGAGGTCCACGGCGAGCAGATGCCGTCCGTCGGGCGCCGCGGCGAACTGGTGCGCGTGCGGGCCGTCCTGGCCCGGCCCGGGCGGCGGCGCGGAGTGGGTGACGAGGTCGGTGCGCTCCCCGAGGGCGCCGGACCGCTCGATGGGGTGCACGGCGACACTGCCGGAGGCGTAGTGGGCGCTCAGCAGCCAGCGCCCACCGGGATGCACGGACAGATGGCAGGGCCCCGCGCCCCCGCTGTCCCGGTCGCCGAGCACCCGGTGCCGCCCGTCCGGCCCGAGCCGGATGGCGGTCACCCGGCCCTGCTCCTGCTCGTTCACGGTGTACAGGGTGTGCCCCGAGGGGTGCAGGGCGAGATAGGACGGGTCGGGCACGCCGGTCACGGTCGGCCCACCCGTGATCTTCCCGGTGGCGCTGTCGTACGTGGCGAGAGCGATGCCCTTGCCCGGCCCGCTGTCCCCGTCGCCGTCCCCGCCCCCGCTCGCGGCCGTGGTGTACGTGCCGATCAGCAGCGGCCGCGGCCCGCGCCGCCGCCGCTTCATGCTCCGGGAGGAGCCCTCACCCGTACGGCCCGCCGCGCCGCCGCCCTCGGTCGCGGTGCCGCTCTCGCCGGACGGTTCCTGCGCGCCGCCGCACGCGGACAGCGAGGTCAGGGCCCCGGCTCCGGCGATCGCCGCGAGGAAACGGCGCCGCCCGAGGCGGTGTGGGGGCGGTACGTCGTCGTGCATGCGGCCACCCTGACCGCTGGGCCCTTGACGGGGCAAGCCGGGGATCGGGGGCGGGGTCGAGGGTGTCGGGTACGCGGAGATATGCGGTGTGCGGCGAGCGATAGGCGGGTACGGCTCCCGTGTCCCGCTCCGGTCGCGGCGTCCCGTGGCGTGCCACATGGGGCCTGTTGTGCTGAGCTGGACTGTGCCGTGTTGAGAGGAACGCTATGCGCAAAGTGCTCGCCGTCGCCGTTGCCGCCGTAGTCAGTGCTGTGGTGACCGCGGCGGCGGCCCCTGTCCCGGGCGCGCCTCGGTCGGCCCGGGACGTACCCGCGGTGCCGCTGGAGGTGACCGGCGGGACCACGGAGTTCACTCTGACGGAGTCGGCGCGCACGGAACTTTCCGCGCACGGTATCCGCGTGGACCCCGTCACACCGGCCCAGCCCCTCCGGTCCGGCGACGGCGTCTCCCTCACCGTGACCACCGGCTCGCTCACGCCCATGCCGTTCGACGGGACGCTCACCTACGACAGCGGCGGCCTGCGCTTCATCGACGACGACGGCCGCAAGATCGAGTTCACCGAGAGTCGCGCCGACCTGAAGGACGGCACCGCCTCCGCCGTGCTCAATGGAGCCGCCACGCGCATCCCGCTCGGCACGTACACCATCGACCCGGCGAAGGTATGGATCGACTCGGCGACGAATGCGGCCTTCGTCGGCTCCGACATCAAGCTGAGCGTCGAGGCGGCCACGGCGGTCAACGAGACATTCGGCCAGCGGATCTTCGAGCCCGGCGACGCCGTGTTCGGCCACAAGAGCGCGCTGATCACCGCGAGAATCGCGCGCTGACGACCAGTGGCAAGGGGATGCGCCGGAGTCAGGCGGCCACCGCCGCCGCGGTGTGCGTGTCCCCGGTCGCGTGGACGGGGTCGGTCGCGGGGTCCGGGTGGGTCCGGTGGACCGCGAGGCCCGTGCGGTCCGGCTCGATGGCGGGGTGCAGCACCAGGTCCTTGTCGTAGTCGCCGCCCGTCTCGGTCCGGAAGGGCAGCGGCTCGGCGGTGCCGAGGGTGGCGAGGCGCTCCCGGAGTGCGGCCGCGTTCCGGGCGAGGCCGTCCGGAGTCATCCGGTCCGCCCCGTATACGGCGAAGGGGGCGAGCGGGGCCATCCCCGTGTACCAGAACGTGCCGTGAAGCAGCGGGAACAGCACCTCGTCCAGATGGCCGTGGATGCCCCGCGGCCCGAAGCTCGACTCGCGCGCCCCGACCGATGTGACGATCAGCGCCCGCTTCCCGGCCAGGCCCCCGTCGCCGTACCGAAGGGTCGTACCGTGCTCGTCCTGGAGCCCGAAGGCGAAGCCCTGCACCAGGACCCGGTCGAACCAGCCCTTCAGGATCGCGGGCGGCCCGAACCACCAGAGCGGGAACTGGAACACCAGCACGTCCGCCCAGGCGATCTTCTCCTGCTCGGCCCGGATGTCGGCGCTCAACGTGCCCGCCCCGAAGGCCTGTTCCTGCTCCGCGCCGACGTAAAGCCGCTCGCGCGGTGTCGCCTCGTCGTACGCGAAGTCGGTGCCGTCGACCACGGCCTTCCAGCCCATGGCGTACAGGTCGGACACCTGGTGCTCGTGGCCGAGCTCGTCGAGGGTCCGCAGGCCCTCGGTGAGCAGCGAACCGTTGAGGGAGCGGCGGTCGGGGTGCGCGAAGATCCACAGAATTCTCATGCCTTTGATGCTGCTCGCCGGGCGACCGAGCGACCACTGGCCGGATAGCCAGCTTTCGTAAGCATCTGGCCAAGCATTTGGTCAAGCATCTGACCAACGGCAACCGATCACCAGGCCCGCGACCCTGGCCCCGCCCGGCGGCTACTGTGGCGGCATGTTCACGTCCCGGGGCCCTACGCTGCGCGAACTGGCCGTCCAGGCACTCTCCTCCGTCCAGCGCGGCTACGACCTGCTCGCGCCGAAGTTCGACCGGACGCCGTTCCGTACCCCCGACCGCTTCCTCGACGCGACCGCCCGGGCGCTCGAGGACCTGGGCCCGTTCGACGCCGGGCTCGACCTCTGCTGCGGCACCGGGGCCGGGGTGGAGATGCTGTGGCCGCTGTGCCGGGAGCGGGTCACGGGTGTCGACTTCAGTGCGGGCATGCTGGCTCAGGCACGCGCGGCGGTACCTTCGGCGGTACGGGATGCCGGGCGGCCGGAGGGGAAGGGGCCCCGGGTCGATTGGGTCAGGGCCGATGCCCGCGCGTTGCCGTTCGACTCCGCGTACGACCTGACCGTCAGCTTCGGCGCGTTCGGGCACTTTCTGCCCGCCGAGCGGCCCGCGGTGTTCGCCGGGGTGCACCGCGCGCTGCGCCCCGGAGGCCTGTTCGCCTTTCCGCTGGGGGCGCCCACGCCGCCGAACTCCCTTCTGTTCTGGGCGCTGTTGGGCTTCGACGGGGTCATGCGGGTGCGGAACCTGCTGTGGCGGCCGCCGTTCGTGATGTACTACCGGACCTTCCGGCTCGGCCCGGTCCGGGCCGACCTGGAGCGGGCCGGGTTCACGGTACGGCTGCACCCACTGGAGGAGTTCGGCCGGCTGCCCGACGGCAGCCCGAAGTGCCGCCTGGTGGCGGCCTGGAAACGCTGACCTGCTGACGGACCCGTTATGGGGCCGACCTGTTGTGAGGCCGACCCGTTATGGGATGGGGCCGTTATGGGCCCGTGAGCTGCGTCGCGAACACTTGGCTCCATGCCACGACGCCGCCCCCGTCCCAGCCCGCACCCCAGCCCTCGCCCCGGTACCGCCACCGCAGCGGCCGCCCTGCTCTGCGCGGCCGCGCTGCTCGCCACCGGTTGCAGCGCCACCGGAGGCGCCAAGGGGAACGCGAACGGGGACAGCAGCGGCGGTACCGACGGCGCGCAGCCCACATCGTCGTCGGCACCCGCGGGCGAGCGGGACGGCGGCGCGGTGAACCGGGACGACTTCAACGGCGATGGGCACGCCGACGCGTTCGTCAACGGCTGGTACCGGCAGCCGAAGGTGGGCGGCGACTGGCACAACAACCGCTTCGTCGCCCCGGCCGCACGTGGCGGCCTCGAACCGTCCCGCGCCCTGCGCCTCGCCGAGCGCTACGCCCCGCCGGACCCACGGGTCGACAGCTCCCCGATCTCGTACGACCGGTCGAAGCAGTTCACCGGCGACCTCGACGACGACGGGTACGCCGACGTCCTGGTCCACAACGAACTCAGCGACCCGGACGGCAAGTCCAGGCGGGACCAGCGCATCGTCTGGGGCGGCGCGGACGGCCCCGCGGGCGTCACGAAGCTCCCCGCCGGACTCGACCCGGTCACCGGCATCGGCGACTTCGACGGCGACGGCGCCCTCGACCTGCTCACCCTCGGCGCCCCCGGCAGCGGCTACGAGCGGGAGCCGCAGCTAGGGGGTGTCTCCCCGATCCATGCGGGCCCGCGACGCCTGGCACGGCACCTCGCCGCACGGCCGAATCACCCACGTACGCCCAGTACGAGGGCGATCCGGCCGGACGCCGATGCACCGCACCAACTGCATCCATCAGCCGCTCCGCGGCGGGCGCGGGCTGATCCGCAAAGATCGGAGAGACACCCCCTCGCCACCGTCCGCTTCGGACCGCTGGGCCGGGACCGCGGCACGCCGCGCACCACGGCGGAGCTCGATGTCGGGTACGACGGGTGGGCGTCGATCGCCACGACGCAGGTCGGCGACTTCGACGGGGACGGCCGGGACGACCTGGTGACCCGGGCGTCGTACGACGAGGAGGACGTGCGCTTCGAGGAGGACATGCCGCAGGACGTCCTCGACGCCACCTGCTACCGGGGCACCGCCAAGGGCCTCACGCCCGCCGGGGCGGTGCCCGGCATCACCGGTGCGTCGCCCGGTGGCGCGGACGGCGCCGACCCGCTTGCCGTCGGGGACTTCGACGGCGACGGCCGGGCCGATCTCCTGGCCCGCCGCGTGGACGGCGAGGGCGTCGCGGTGTACGGCAGCGCGCGCGGCCCCGGCCACGGACGCGCCGCCACCGGCGTCGACGGGATCGGGACCTCACCCGACGTCGCCGTGGGGGACGCCAACGGCGACGGCCGCGACGACGCCGCCGTCCTGTCCCGGGGCAAGGACCGCCGGGTCGGCCGGGTCGCGGTGCTGCTCGCGGGCGAGGGCGGCCTCGGCGCCGGGCGTACGGTGACGATCGACCGGTACGCCATCGGACTCGGCGGCAAGCCGCAACACGGCGGGGACCGGGACTTCTTCGGCTGGGACCTGTACTTCGCGGACCTGGACACGGACGGCCGCGACGAGCTGCTTATCGGCACGTTCGGCTTCAACAAGCCCCGCAAGGACGCCGGTTACTGGATCCTGCGCGGCACGAAGAGCGGCCCGTCCACCACGGACCGCCACTTCGTGCCGACGAAGGACTTCGGCGGCAGCTGAGCAGCCACACACGTCAAACGCCTCAGACCCGCTCCCGTTCCCCCTCGGCGGCCGCCTCCCGCCGGAACCGAGCCACGATCGCGGAGCTGTGCAGGGCCTGCGAAATCCGCTGGAGATCCGCGGTCTTGGCCGTGCGGGAGTAGGTCAAGGCGCCGGAGAAGGCATCGGGACGCGCATCGGGACCGGCATCGGGACAGGCACCGGGGAAGGCATCGGGACCGCGGTGCGCCGCCATCGCCGTCCCGTCCCGCAGCCCCCGGCGCTCGGTCTGCACCGCCGCGGCGATCATCGCGGCCGAGCCCACGATGGCGGCGGCCTGCTCGGACTGGCCCGCGCAGCGCGCCGCCGCGCTCGCCTCGGTCCGGATCCGGTCGTCCAGATACGGGCCGAGGCGCAGCAGCCCGTCGTGGATGGCGGTCTTGCGCCGCATCACGCGCAGCGTCATGGAGGCCCAGGGGGCGAGCGACACCTGGTGCGGCCGTACCTGGGGCGGGGAGTTCAACTCCCGCAGCATGGGCCCGAGTCGGCGGTAGGCGCGCCCGTCCGTCCAGGCGCGGGCGCACCGCGGGCCGACCATCGGCAGCAGGAAGCCCGCGGTGCACAGCGGTGCGCCCACGGCGGCGAGCAGTGGCCCGACCGAGGTGCTGAGCACGTCCCAGTCGGTACCGGTCCAGCGGGCGCCGACCGCGACGAGCTTGCAGACGGCGTTGCCGAGCACGATGGTGAAGGCGCAGATCAGCAGGGCCATCCCGCCCTTCACCCAGGACCGCACCCGCCGCGACCAGCGCCAGCACAGCACGCTCACGCCCACGCAGGACGCCCCGTACGCCACCAGGTACAGCAGGATCATTTCCCGTACGAAGGGCGTGGTGGCGTAGTACGTGTCGAAGTCCCGCAGCCGCTCCACCGGCGCCTCGCCGAGGAAGAAGAGCACGAAGAGGGCGACCGAGACGGCCGCGAAGCCGAGCGCGCACCACCGGGTCACCCGGCGCACGGTGTGCGGGTCGCCGCTGTGCCAGCAGATCAGGAGCACCCAGCAGGAGGCGCTGAGCGCGGTGACGATCGAATACGTCAGCGGGGCGGCCAGATTGGGCACGCCCGACGCGGCGTTGACGGCCTGGATGGTGGGTGGCGCGGCGAAGGTGAACACCATGGCGTCGAGGAAGATCAGCAGGCACAGGGACCAGAGGAGCGGATCGCGCGGGCGCCGGACCAGCGCGGGCAACTTGAGGGCGAGGGCCACTCCCAGGACGATCGCCGGTATGTAGTAGTCGGTGGATCGCACGCCGTCGTTCTCCCGGTCCGCTGAGTACGCTCCGACGATCTCTCAATCCGTACGGCTTGGCCAGGGCGGCCGCGGAGCACCGGACGCTCAGGGTCCCGCACCGGACCCGACCCACCCGGCCCTGGCCGAAATCAGCCGTTCCACCGCGCACGGGCGGCCCCGGACGACGGCTGATTCCGCCCCCCGAACCTGCCGAACTCGCCACGGCACACGGCGGATTGCCGACGGGTCAGGACAGGGCCCGAGGCGCCATGGCCCGCATATTCGGCGCGAACCCGCCCCACTCCGGCCCGAAAAAGAGAACCCGAACACTCAACGCGACGATTACAGAGAGTAGTTGAATCGCGCTCCTTGTCAAGGGGTCGAGGGGTGGTACACATTGGCTGACGGATGAGGTGGAAAACCGCTCTGAGCGGGAACAATGGAGGTAATGCCAGCGGTGAGGGCCGGGTTCCGCGCATCCGGCACTGGCTCTGCACGGAAGAAGTTGATTACGTTCCGTAGCGAACGAGGGGCGGTCGGGGTGGTCATGGGGACGTACGAAAGCACTTTCCAACTGCATCACCGCACGCTGGACGGTGCCTTCGTGCTCGTCCTGAGCGGCGAGCTGGATGCCTGGGCGGACCAGGAACTCGCCCCGCGGGCGGCCGTATTACTCGCCCGCGCCGGGCCGGATGTCGTCGTGGACCTGAGGGACGTCACCTTCCTGGATGCGGGCGGTCTGCGGCTGCTTCTGCGAATACGGGAGCGGGTGCTGTTCCACGGCGGCCGGGTCCGCCTCGTCCGGGGCGAGCCGCGGGTCTGGCGGGTGCTGCGGCTCACCGGCGTGGACTCGGTCTTCGACGTCGTGGACGGACTGCCCGCGCCCCATTGAGAACGGACTGCCCGCGCCCCAAGTCGGCGTCAGCCGAACTGCACCGAGCGCTTCGCGAGGCCCATCCAGAAGCCGTCGATGACCGACCGCTGGGTGCCGAGTTCCCCCGCCGCGTCCGCCGCGCCCATCGCGACGAACAGCGGCGCGAAGTGCTCCGTGCGTGGGTGTGCGAGCTGTCCGGCGGGGGACTTGTGTGCGAAGTCGAGCAGCGCGTCCACGTCCTGCGCGTCGAGCGCCTCACGGCCCCAGGCGTCGAACTCGGCCGACCAGGCGGGGATTCCGGGCTGCCGCAGCGCGGCCAGATTGTGCGTGAAGAAGCCGCTGCCGACGATCAGCACACCCGCGTCCCGCAGCGGTGCGAGCTTGCGCCCGATCTCCATCAGGCGGCGCGGGTCGAGGGTCGGCAGCGAGATCTGAAGGACCGGGACGTCGGCGTCCGGGTACATCTCCACGAGGGGGACATACGCCCCGTGGTCGAGCCCCCGGTCCGCGATGTCCTGCACCGGGGTACCGGCGGTGCGCAGCAATTTCCGTACCGCATCGGCCAGTTCGGGCGCGCCGGGCGCACCGTACATCACCTGGTAGTAGTGCTCGGGGAAGCCCCAGAAGTCGTACACCAGGGGCACCGTCTCGGTCGCGCCGAGCGCGAGCGGCGCCTCCTCCCAGTGCGCGGACACCATCAGGACCGCCCGCGGCCGCGGCAGCGCGGCTGACCAGGCGGCGAGCTGCCCGGGCCACAGCGCGTCGTCGGCGAGCGGCGGGGCGCCGTGGCTCAGGTAGAGGACGGGCATGCGGGCGGTCGTGGTGGTGCTCATACGGTCGAGCGTACGCCGAGATGTTTTAAGTTTCAAGAAGTTTCCAGCGGCGCCCTAGGTTCCGAGGCCCTGCCCCCGCCGAGTCCGGGGAGGCAGGGGAGGGCAGGGCCTCGGGGTCTCGGTCACCGGCGGGCGCGGCGCCCCCCGGTGCGGGTGCGCGCGCGGGCCTCGCCGGGCGGTCGGATGAACTGGAGCTCCAGGGCGGCCCGGGGGGCTGCCATCCCCGGGCCGCCGGCCTCTGCCCAGGCCAGGATGTCGTCCGTGGCGGAGTCACCCATGGCCCAGCCGATCCAGACGGCGCGCCCGCCGCGCCGCCGCCCCTCGCCCGAGGGCTGCACGACCAGGACGTTCGCCTGGTCGCAGGGGCCGAGGCAGTCCGTGGTGCGGACCGCGAACCGGCCCCCGGATGCCGCGGCGGCGGCGTGGAGCCGGTCCAGCTGCCAGGCGTGGTCGTCCTTCGGGTACTTACGCGGATTGCCGCAGCAGCAGCCCCGGCACACCACAAGCGTGCAGGGCCTCTCGCGCGCGGCACCGATGGTGATCCGCGGTCCGGACGCGCTCACCGGCCGCTCCGTCCGGACGTCAGGGGAGCGGATATCCCAGGGACCCGTGTGTCCCGTGCCTCGGCCATCCTCGTTCAGTCTCCTTCGGGGGTACGGACGCGCAGCGACTGCAGGTCGTCCTCGGTGATCTCGGCAACGGGCCGGTGCAGGGTCCAGCGGCGCGGTGCACCGCTCATCGGCAGGACGGCGACGACGGTCTCCAGCGTGGGACGGTCGGGCTCGGTGCGGGCCAACTGCCGTACGACGACGGCCGTGTCCGCGTCGAGCCGCAGCACACCGCGGATCCGCTCCCGGAGTGCGGTGGTGCGGGGGTCCCGTCCGGGCGTCGGGTCACCGTGGAGCATCTGGGCCTCTCCTTCTACGGCTGTGGGGCACGGGGGTGTCTCCCTGATCTTTGCAGGCCCGCGACGCCTGGTACGGCATCCATCAGCCGCTCCGCGGCGGGCGCAGGCTGATCCACAAAGGCCGGAAAGACGCCCCCGCGGCCCCGGGGCTCTGAGCTGCGCTGCGGGCGCGATTCAGCTCCCCGCAGTGTGGCAGTGCCGACACACTCCGGTGAGCTCGACGGTGTGCTCCACCGCGGCGAACCCGCTCTGTTCGCTGACGCGTTCGGCCCACTGCTCCACCACCTCCGCGTCCACCGTGTGGCTCTTGCTGCATACGCGGCAGATCAGATAGTGGCTGTGCCCGCGCGTGGCCCGCTTCCGGTAGAGCCGCTCGCCGGTCTCGTCGCGGACGACGTCCACGTGCCCGGAGCGCTCGAGGGCGCGCAGGGTCCGGTAGATGGTGGAGAGCCCGACAGGCGCGTCGGTCGCCGCCATCTTCAGATGCAACGCCTGCGCCGACACAAAGCCACCGCAGGAGTCCAAGGCCCGCACCACGGCGGCCCGTTGGCGGGTGTTCCGGCCGGACACCCGGCTGTTCATCAGGTCAGGCATGGGTCCCCTCACCCTGTCCGGCGCGGCTGTGCAGTGCAGATTGGCGCGACTTGTCGCAGATGCAGATGCAGATGCAGATGCAGATGGCGTGACGTGCCGTCGCCACCGTCCACGCTAATTGAAAATGACTCCCATGTCCATATGAGTGTTCGCTCATGTCTGGCTGGTGGGGCACGAGTGTCACGTCGAGCAGTCGAGCGCCTAGTCGCGCTGGACTTCCCGCACCCATGCCGTCAGGCCCGCCAGGAAACCGTCGCGTTCGGTCGGGGTCAGTTCGTCCAGGGCGCGCAGCAGGGGCTCGCCGCGGCGGGCGACGAACGTCTCGAGCGCCGGGCGGAATGGCTCGGCGAGGGTGACGAGGATGCGGCGGCGGTTGGCCGGGTCCTCGGTGCGGTCGACGATGCCCGCGCGGTTGAGTCCGCCGACGAGTTCGCTCGCGGTGGGCAGGGAGACGTGAAGGCGGCGGGCGATCTCGCTGACGGTCAGCGGTCGGCCCGCGAGGAGGTGCGGCAGTACGGCGCCGTGGCGGGGCGTGAGGTTGTGCTCCGCCATCGCGTCCCGGAGCTTCGCGGGCATCAGCTCGTGCACCAGCGGGCCGCGGAAGTGCGGTTCCAGGAGCGGTACGAGACCGATGACGTCGAGCTCCGCCGGGGTCGGTGCGCGGAGCTGGTTCTCGCGGGGCTGCCCCGCGTTCCGGGGCTTCTGCTGGTGCGGCATACTGCGAGTCTAGACAGTTTGGGAATCCAAACTGTTGGGGGATCTGAAAGGTGATGCCGTATGTCTTCGACGAGTTATCACGATGCCGTCAACGACGCCCTGGAGCGCCTGGCGGACCTCGGCTACGAGCGCGGCGCCGGGGTCGACCTGGCCAACCACGGCCCCATGGGCGCCGAGGCGCTCGCGCTGCTCGGCCACGGGGACGAGGTCGCCCGCTGGGTGGGCCGCTACCGGCGCGCGATGGAGCACCACGAGCCGCCCGAGGCCCGGTTCGCCCTGGACCCCGCCGATGCGTCGTCCTGGCGTCCGGCGCTCGGGGCGTTCCACCGGGCGGGCGACTGGGAGCAGTTGTTCCGCCGCGAGCTGGCCGAGGCGCACTGGCGTGAGGTCCTGGTGCGCTGGTGGCCCCGGCTGATCCCCGGCCTCTTCGCCGGGCTCACCCACGGCCTGATCCGTACCGCGCACGCCGTACGCGCCTTGTACGCCGCCGGTGCCGAGCCGACCCGGCTGCAACTCGACGAGCTGGCCCGCGGCCTGGCGTACTGGGCCGCCCGCTACACCGAACTGCCCGGACACCCGCGCCTGTCCGGAAACCGCGACCTGCCCGGCGCCGTCGCCGCGCTGCCGAGGGTGCCGCTCACCGGCGAGCCCGGCCCCGGCGTCGCCCAGGAGCGCTTCGGCTCGCTCACCGAACTTCCCGGCTACGACGAGGCGTTGGAGACCCTCGCCCCGCAGCGCGCGGAACGTCTCCTGGGCGACATGACACTGGAGTTCGCCGACATCTACCTCGGCCACCCCGAGGTGTTCCCGGTCCCGCTGGTCCACGGGGTCACGGCGCCCGCCGCGGTCCGCCTGGTACTGCCGCAGCTGCCGGTCGAGCTGTACGAGCCGACGCTCGCCCAACTCTGGCAGGTGCAGGCCGGGTTCCTGCTCGCGTTCACCAGTGACCGGCGCGGAGAGGGTACGGACGGGTGGCGGTCCGAGGTCCCTCAGCCGCCCTCCCCGGCCGAGCTGGGCGCGCGGGCCGCGGAACACGGCGACGAGCACGTCATCAAGTTCACGGAGGCGTGTCTGCGGGAGTATGCCCTCCGCCCTGACCCGCGCTTCCCGGCCGCTGCCGCGGCCGCGCAGCAGCGGATCACGCGTCTGGACGACGGGGGTGCGGTTGGCCGTGTGGGTCGTGGCTAGGGCCCGCGAAGATCGGGGAGATGGGCTCTGGCCCCGTGGTGATTACCCTCGACCCATGATCTCCACCTGGGACCCCGAAGCGAACGGTGTGCTGTGTCTGCCGTCCGGGCGGCTCGTGCGCGGGCGAGGGCTGCGCGGGCCGCTCCCGGAGGGGCCCGCGCCCGACTTCGGGCTGTATCTGCTCGGGCATGAACCGCCGCCCGTCGCCTGGGAGTCACGCTGGCTGCGGTGGCCGGACTTTCGGCTGCCCGCCGATCGGGCCGAGGCCCGTGAGGCGTTGCGCGTGGTCTGGGAGCGGGCCGTGGGCGAGCGCGTGGAGGTCGCGTGTGGCGGTGGGGTCGGGCGTACGGGCACGGCCTTGGCGTGTCTCGCGGTGCTCGACGGGGTGCCCGCCGGGGAGGCGGTCGCGTACGTCCGGGCGCACTATGCGCGACGCGCGGTGGAGACGCCCTGGCAGCGGCGGTACGTGGCGCGGTTCGCCTGAGACGCGAGGGATCGGTGTCACCGGTGAACGGGAAGCGCTTGCGGAGCAGCGGTTTCCGGACGTTACGGGCCGCCCCCGTTTGTCACACTTGAGCCGTGAACTTCCATCACCGCAGGTCAGCGCGTGGTTATGGGTTGAACTACCGTTGAACTTCTGCTCCTCGCACGGATGTTGAACGTGTGGGGCGGGTCAGGAGCCCGCTCTCCGTCCCGCCTGGCCAGGGCAGTTGGCCTCTTGTTCACCGTTCATCGAACACGTACGTCCGGTAATCGACCATCCGTATGGCAATCACTCTCCGCACGGACAAGACTCCAGTCCGCGACGAGCGCTCGTGGACGACGAGCCTCATCGACCAGCAACGGCCCGCCGCAATCTGCAATGACCTGCAGCGACTTGGGTCGACCACCCGCATCGACCGTCTGATGGAGAGGACACCGCCATGCGCACCCCCCTGCATGCCACCACGCGTCACGTACTCAGGGCGACGGCGGCCGCGACCGCCACCGTGGCCGTCTGCCTGCTGACCGGCACCGCCGCCGCGGCAGCCCCGGCCGCCACACCTGCCGCACCCGCCGGGGCCGAGCGGCTCTACGCCCCGAGCGACCTCGTACTGACCGTCGGCCGGGGCGAGGACGCCGCGACCGCCACCGTCGACCGCGCCGTGACCCTGAGCTGCGCGCCCCGGCCCGTCGGCACCCACCCGCACGCGCGCGCCGCCTGTGCCGAACTCGCCGCCGTGGAAGGCCGGTTCGAAGAGCTGACGAGCCGCGCCACGAACGTCATGTGTACCAAGGAATGGGACCCGAGAGTCGTGACCGCCTCGGGGGTCTGGGAGGGCAGACGGGTGTCCTGGACGGCCACGTTCGCCAACGGCTGCCAGATGCACGCGAACCTGGCGGGGAGCGCGGCACTCGCGTTCTGACACCGCCCCGCACCGCAGACGCCGCCGTAGCCGTTCGTGGGGGACGGCACGCGGCGGCGACAGCGGAACGGGTCCCTCTGCCCGGCGTCGCCCGGGCGGAGGGACCCGCTTGTCGTAAGAGCTCGATTGGAAGAGTCCGTTGGACGAGCTCGTTGGAAGAGCCGTTGGAAGAACTCGTTGTAAGGCCCTACGAGGCGGTCCTCACACGATGCCCTCGGCCACCTCCGCCTGCTCGCGCTCCGTGCCGTACGCCGACGGCGTGCTGTACGAGCGGCGGGCCACGAACCACCAGGCCGTGGCCAGGACGAGGACGACGATGAGCGCGATGGACGCGTAGTTCATGGAGTCCACCGTGACCGGCGAGGCCTGCGGCAGGCAGAACAGGACCGTCACGAAGCCGACCCAGATCACCGCGACCCAGCCGACCGGCTTGCTCCAGCGGCCCAGGTTCCACGGCCCGGGCTGGAAGCGGTCACCGGCCTTCAGGCGGAGCAGCACCGGGATGGCGTACGCGGGCGTGATCCCGATGACGTTGATCGCCGTCACCGCGCCGTACGCCGTCGCCGAGTACAGGGACGGCAGCGCGAGCACCGCGGGCAGCGCCACCGACAGCCACACCGCGGGCACCGGGGTCTGGGTCTTGGAGCTCACCCGGCGCCACAGCGAGGAGCCGGGCAGCGCGTTGTCGCGGCTGAACGCGAACACCATCCGGCTGGCCGCGGCCACCTCGGCGTTGCCGCAGAACAGTTGCGCCACGATCACCACGAGCAGCAGCGTCGACGCACCCGCCGTACCGAGGTTGTCGAGCAGGATCTGCGCGGGCGGCACCCCGGTGGCCGTGTTCTGTGTGGCCTTGTAGTCCTGGATGGCGAAGGTCAGACCGGCGAGCAGGACGAATCCGGCTATCCACGAGACCCAGATGGCCCGCACGATGCCGCGCGCCGCCGACACCGAGGCGTTGGAGGTCTCCTCCGAGAGGTGTGCGGACGCGTCGTACCCGGAGAAGGTGTACTGCGCGAGCAGCAGCCCGATCGCGGCCACGTACAACGGGTTGTCCCAGCCGGTGTCGTTGACGAACTCGCCGAAGACGAAGGACGGCGACTGGTGGCTGTCCGGGACGATCACGAGCACGCCGACGATCAGGGCGACGCCCGCCAGATGCCACCACACGCTGATCGAGTTGAGCAGGCTGACCAGACGCACGTTGAAGAGGTTCAGGCAGGCGTGCACCAGAAGGATGGCCAGGAAGATCAGGAACGTATGGCCGGGTGTCGGCTCGAAGCCGAACTGGAGGTTCAGGAACGCCCCCGTGAACAGGGCGGCGCCATAGTCGATGCCCGCGATCGCACCGAGCAGACCGAGCAGATTCAGCCAGCCCGTGTACCAGCCCCAGCGGCGGCCGCCGAGTTGGTGCGCCATGTAATAGAGCGCGCCCGAGGTGGGGTACGCACTGGTGACCTCGGCCAGGGCCATGCCGACGAACAGGACGAACAGGCCGACGCCCGCCCAGCCCCACATCATCACCGCGGGACCGCCGGTGCCCAGGCCGAAGCCGTACAGGGTCATGCAGCCGGACAGGATGGAGATGACCGAGAAGCTGATCGCGAAGTTGCCGAAGCCGCCCATGCGGCGGGCCAGGACGGGCTGGTAGCCGAGTTCTCTGAGGCGTTGGGCCTCGTCCCGTACCGGTGCTGCCTGGCGTGGGCTCGACATGGTGGTGCGGGACACGCGCGTACCTCCGGGGGTGGGGACGGGGACGGGAGTGGGGAGCGAGTGGGGGCGCTTGGGGAGTTGGGGGAAGGGGCCGTGCTGGGGGTGCGGTGGGTCAGGGGCGGCCCCGGCCGCGCCGTCCACGGCCGCGGCCGCGGCCGCCGCGCACCGCTCCGTGGCAGCGGGCCCGGGCCTGCATGAACGCCTCGACGGCGGCCTCCGGGTCGCCGGGCGCGTCGGTGCGGTACGTCCACGGAACGACCGTGAAGAACGGCTCGATGGCGCCGAACACCCGCAGCGCGTCCTGGAATTGATGCGCGCCCCACAGGGCGTGCGCCAGGTGGTTGAGGTCGAGCAGCGACATCCCGGCGGGCAGCGCGTGGTCGAACCACAGGTGCAGCGCGCGCAGCGTGTGCCGCGTCGCGTCCTCCGTTATCCAGTGCAGGTCGAGCGCGTGCTGCTGGCCGCCCTCGCGCCGGTACCGCTCCACGTGCGCGTACAGCGGCAGCAGGTGCAGGGCGGACCCGGCGGGGGCCGAAGCCGCCGCCCACTGCACGAAGTTGAGCGCCTCGGTGAGCGGGGAGTCCGGACCCCTGCGGTAGTAGGCGAACTGAAGCATCCGGTGGTACGCCTCGCGGTTGCCCGGGTCCCGCTTGTCGGCCTGGTCGAGCAGGGTCCAGGGGCCGGGGAACAGCATCGGCTCCGGCGCCGCCTCACGGTGCTCGTCCCACCGCTGGCCCTCGTCGAGCCGGGCGAGCGCGAGCCGGCAGATCCACGGCACCGGGTCCTCCGGCGAGGCACGGGAGGCCAGTTGGCTGGCCTCGGATGCCTCCCGCCACAGGTCGTTGGTGTGCCGGTGCCCGGCCCGGTGGGCGCGAAGGGCGCGCTCGACGGCGACCCGGGCGTGCAGGACGGTCGCGGCGACGCTGTTCGGCTCCTCCGACCGCCACAGCCGCACCACGTCGGAGCCCGCGGCCGCGGCCGCCAGAATCTGCGTACGTTGCGTCCACAGGCCCCAGTCGGGGGTCTCGGTCAGCAAATTCCGCGTCGACACCCACCGCCCCGCCTTGAGGTCCTGAAGGACCGCACGCAGCGGTTCGTCGTGTCCTGCCGGGTGGTACACCGGGCGGGCGGTGGGCAACGGCATGGATCCCCTGGCACTCGTGGAGCGCACAGAGTCACCGAACGCTCCCAGGATGTGATGGAGTTGGACGGCGATCAGTGTAGAGCGGACGGTTCCGATTCAGCAGTGGTCCTTGAAATTCTCTTGATCTACCTGTGACAACTTGCTGCATCTATCTGTGACAACTCGCCGTCCTCTGGTGCACGTTGCTCTTCCGCCCCGAGGGCCTTGGCTCTATGGCTCTATCGCTCCAGGGCGCCTTGACGGGCTCGCGAGGGGTGTTGCACGCTGCCGCGGTGATCACGTCGACCGCCCGACCCGTACTCGCCGTCGATCAGGGCACCTCCGGCACCAAGGCCCTGGTCCTCTGCCCGGAGCGCGGCGTCATCGGCTCCGGCCAGGCGCCGGTACGCCCCCGCTATCTGCCCGGCGGCCGGGTCGAGGTGGACCCCGCCGAGCTGTACGACTCCGTCGTCGACGCCGGCCGGCAGGCCCTCGCGCAGGCCGGTGAACCCGTCGCCGCGGTGGGCCTCGCCAACCAGGGCGAGACCGTACTCGCCTGGGACCCGGACAGCGGCGAACCGCTCACCGACGCGCTCGTCTGGCAGGACAAGCGAGCCGAATCGGTCTGCACCGAACTCGCCCCGCACGCAGACGAGTTGCGGCACCTCACCGGCCTGCCGCTCGACCCCTACTTCGCCGCGCCCAAGATGCGCTGGATCCGCCGCCACCTCACCCGCGACGGCGTCGTCACCACCAGCGACGCCTGGCTGGTGCACCGGCTCACCGGCGCCTTCGCCACCGACGCCGCCACCGCGGGCCGCACCCAGCTCCTCGACCTCGACACCGCCACCTGGTCCGAGCGCGCCCTCGACCTCTACGGGCTCGCCGACGAACGCCTGCCGAACGTGGTCGACGCCGCCGGACACGTCGGCAGCACCCGCGCCTTCGACCCCTCGGGCCCCGAACTCCCGCTCACCGGGCTGCTCGTGGACCAGCAGGCCGCGCTGCTCGCCCAGGACGTCACCGAGCCCGGCGCCGCCAAGTGCACCTACGGCACCGGCGCGTTCCTGCTCGCGCAGACCGGCGACCGGCCGCGCCGCGGCGACTCCGGCCTGGTCAGCTGTGTCGCCTGGCGGCTCGGCGGACGTACCGACTACTGCCTCGACGGCCAGGTCTACACCGCCGCCTCCGCGGTCCGCTGGTTCACCGACCTCGGCGTCATCGGCGGCGCCGAGGACCTCGACCGGGTCGGCTCGGCCGTCCCCGACACCGGCGGCGTCACCTTCGTGCCCGCACTCGCCGGGCTGGCCGCCCCCTGGTGGCGCGGCGACGTCCGCGGCTCCCTGACCGGGCTCGGCCTCGACACCACCGGCGGCCACCTGGTGCGCGCCCTGTGCGAGGGCATCGCCGCGCAGGTCGCCGAGCTCGCCGATGCCGTCGCCACCGACCTCGGACACCCCCTGAACGGCCTGCGCGTCGACGGCGGCCTGACCCGCTCCGCACTGCTCCTCCAGACCCAGGCGGACCTCCTCCAACTGCCCGTGGAGGTCTCCGAGTTGCCCGACGCCACGGCCCTGGGCGCCGCCGCCGTGGCCCGGCTCGGGCTCGACCCGGCCCTCGGCCTGCCCGACGTGCTGCCCGAGCGCCGCACCGGCGCCGTGTACGAGCCGCGCATCCCGGCCGACCGGGCGGCCGAACGCCGGGCGGCCTTCGCCGCCGAGGTGACCGCGCTCCTTGACCGTACGGACCGTACGCCGTCATGACCGCACCCGAGCCGGGCCGCGCCACGGGGGCCGGACGGACCGGACGCCTCACGAGGACCGGACCCGTCACAAGGGCCGGCACGCAGCCCGCCGCGCCGTACGACGTCACCGTGATCGGCGCCGGAGTCGTCGGCACGGCCATCGCCCGCGAACTGGCCCGCTACCGGCTGCGCACCGCCGTCGTGGAGGCCCGCGAGGACGTCGGTGAGGGCACGTCCAAGGCCAACACCGCGATCCTGCACACCGGTTTCGACGCCGTGCCCGGCTCCCTGGAGGCCCGCCTCGTCCGCGACGGGCAGCGCCGCCTCGCCGCGTACGCCGCCGAGTGCGGCATCCCCGTCGAGCCGGTCGGCGCACTGCTCGTCGCCTGGAACGAGGAACAGCGCGCGGCCCTGCCCGCCCTGCGCGAGAAGGCCCTCCGCAACGAGGCCATCCGCGATGAGAACACTGTTGCCCGCCTGATCGACGCGGCCGAACTCTACGCCCGCGAGCCCCACTTGGGCCCCGGCGCCCTCGCCGCCCTCGACGTGCCGGGCGAGAGCATCATCTGCCCCTGGACCACCACCCTGGCGTACGCGACCCAGGCGGTACGCTCCGGCGTCGACCTGCACCTCACCTGTCCGGTCCGGGAGATCACCCGGTCCGCGGAGGGCGACGAGGGCGTACAAGGAGGCGGCGGCGAGGGCGTACCAGAGGACGTACACCTCGTGCACACCGCCCGCGGCACGCTGCGCACCCGCTGGCTGGTCAACGCCGCCGGACTGCACGCCGACACCGTCGACCGGATGCTCGGCCACGACGACTTCACCGTCACACCGCGCCGCGGCCAGCTGATCGTCTTCGACAAGTTCGCCCGCGACCTGGTCCGGCACATCCTGCTTCCGGTGCCGACCGCGCTCGGCAAGGGCGTTCTCGTCGCGCCCACGGTGTACGGCAATGTGCTGCTCGGCCCCACGGCCGAGGACCTGGACAGCGACGAGGACAGCAAGCGCGCCACCCGGACCACCGCCGATGGCCTCGCGGGCCTGCGCGAGCAGGGCCGCCGCATCCTGCCCGATCTGCTCGACGAGGAGGTCACCACGGTCTACGCCGGGCTGCGCGCCGCCACCGAGCAGGACGACTACCGCATCGGCGTACGCCCCGAGCAGCGCACCGTCACCGTCGGCGGCATCCGCTCCACCGGCCTCACCGCCTCGATGGGCATCGCCGCGTACGTCGTGGAACTGCTCGGCGAGGCAGGTCTGAAGCTGGACGCGGCAGGGGAGTTGGCGCCGGTGCGGATGCCGAACCTCGGCGAGGCCTTCCCGCGCCCGTACCAGCGGGCCGACCTCATCGCCGCCGACCCCGCGTACGGCCGGATCGTCTGCCACTGCGAGCGCGTCACCCAGGGCGAGATCCGCGACGCCCTCACCGCGCCGGTCCCGCCCGCCACCCTCGACGGCCTACGCCGCCGCACCCGCGCGCGTGCGGGCCGCTGCCAGGGCTTCGCCTGCGGGGCGGCGGTGCGGGAGCTGTTCGAGACGGCGGTACGGGATACGGGCGTACGGGACAGGGAGTGGGACTCGGAGCAGGGCATGGGGCCGGACGGGGTGACCGGGCAGTGAGGCGGCAGCGGGATGTGGACGTCCTGATCGTCGGCGCGGGACCCGCCGGGCTCACCGCCGCCCTCGTCCTGGCGTCCGCCGGGGCGGGCTCGGTCGAGGTGCTTGAGCGGGAGCAGCGGCCGGGCGGTGTCCCGCGCCACTGCGATCACGGTGGCTTCGGCAGCCCCTGGACGAGCGGGCCGCGCTTCGCCGCCCAACTCACGTCCGGGGCGCGCGTCGCGGGCGCGCGGGTGCGGACCTCCGTCACCGCCACCGCCTGGGCGGGCCCGCGCACCCTGGACGTCACCGGCCCCGGCGGCCTGGAGCGGATCGCGGCGCGGGCCGTCGTCCTCGCCACCGGCGCCCGCGAACGCCCGTGCCCGGCCCGGCTCGTACCCGGCACCCGCCCCTCCGGCATCTGGACGACCGGCGAACTCCAGCAGGTCACTCACGGGCCTACGGGGCTACGTGGCCCACGGCTCGGCACCCGCGCGGTCGTGGTGGGCGCCGAACCGGTGGCGTACGCGGCCCTTGCCACGCTGCGCCGCGCGGGCGTCCCCGTGGTCGCCCAGATCACCGAGGAGGCCGGGCGCGGCTGGTTGACGGGGATGCCGCGGCGCGCGGCCCGGACCCGCCTTGGCGCCATCGTGCCGCTGCTCACCGACACCACGGTGAGCGAAGTCCTCGGCCACGGCCGCCTGACCGGCGTACGACTACGGCACGAGAGCGGCCGTACGACCCAAGTCCCTTGCGACACCCTGGTATTCACCGGCGAGTTCGTGCCCGACCACGAACTCGCCCGGCACGCCGGGCTCCGCCTCGACCCCGGCACCCGTGGACCGGCCGTGGACGGCACGTTCCGCACCGCCGAACCGGGCGTCTTCGCCGTCGGCAACGTGCTGCACGCCGTGGAACCCGCCACCGTCGCGGCCGCCGAGGGTGCCGCGGCCGCGGGAGCGGTACTGCGCCAGCTCGCCGACCCTGCCACGGACTGGCCCACCACCGGCCCCGAGCTACGGGTCGCCTCGCCGCTGCGCTGGGTCACGCCGAACCGGATGCCCGTGGCGGGGCCGTTGACGGTACGGGCCGACGGTGCGCTCGGTGCGCTGCGCGGCGCCGTTGTGGTGGTCGAGCAGGACGGGCGGGTGCTGCACCGGGAGCGCGTCGGTGGGTTCGGCGCGGCGGCGTGGCAGCGGGGGCGGCGGACGTTCCGGGTCAAGGGGGAGTGGTCGGACCGGGTGGACCCGGCAGGTGGGGCGGTCGTGGTAGGGCTCGCCTGACCGGGCGCACGGCCGTAACAGCGGCCCCGTAACAAGGGTTTGGCCAACAAGGGTTTGGCCTCCCTGCGCTCGCACCGCGCAGAGAGGCCAAACGGCTGTCGCCGGGGATTCCGGCAGCCCGGGTGTCAGGAGGCGAACACGACGGGCGGTGCACCGGCGACGGGAGGAGGGTCCTTCATTTCCGCTGAGATGACGTTCGCGTCTGTCCCAAATCCTCAACTGGCGTCGATCCGTGCGGTAACGGTCACCGAGTGCGGTCCCGGCGCTGACTGCCCGATCGAGGGAATCGGATGCTTTTCGGCGTGCGTCAGTGCGACGGGAGGTTGCCGGGCTTGCGCAGCATGCACCAGGTGCGCGGGCCGTCGTCCGGCAGTGCGAGGTCGGCCGTGACCCTCGACTCCCACGGTGGCGAGGAACCACGCGGGTTCGCGCGGATGGTGCGGCTCCAGAGCGCGCTCCTGAAAGCGCCTGAGCTGGTCCTCATGGTCGTCCGCCGCGTTCCCCGCCTCGCCCACGAGTGGCCCCCACGCGCCGCCCAGCTCAGGCGTCGCGCTCCCCCTCCGGAGCTTTCCCGCAAGGCCCCATATTCCCACCCGTCACTCAAGTCCCTTACGCTGCACGGTGGTTGACGCCCGACGACCACGGGCGTACGGACGACAGGGCGTGGGAGGGGACGCGGGTATGGGCGTGGGGGACATAGGCCGACGGCGTGGGCGGGCCATGCGGGGAGTTGCGGCGGTGGTCGTCGGCCTCGGGCTCTGCCTGGGCGGGGTGGCGGCGGTCGCGCAACCGTCCGGTGACGCCGCCGCGGACGACCCCGGTGCGCTGCCCTACTCGGGCAGTACGGGGGTCGGTGTCCACAACGCGTACGAGAAGGACAAGTACCCGTACTTCGCCGACGCCCTCGATTCGGGTGCCGCGATGCTCGAACTCGACGTCTGGACCAATGCGTTCGGGAGCTCCTGGCGGGTCTCGCACAGCAATCCGCTGGGCAACGACAACAACTGCGAGAACGCCGCGCATGCCGGAGAGCTGCGCAGCAAGAAGCGCGACCAGGACCTCGGCGGCTGCCTCGCCGACATCCGGGCCTGGCACGACGCTCACCCGGGCCACCGCCCCGTACTCCTCAAGGTGGAGATGAAGGACGGCTTCAAGGCCGACGGCGGCCGTGGCCCCGCCCAACTCGACGCCCTGCTCACCGAGAAGCTCGGTGACGCGCTCTTCCGCCCCGCCGACCTGACGGGCGTCGGCCACGCCACCCTCGACGAGGCCGTGCGGGCGGATGGCTGGCCGGGGCGCGGCGCCATGGCGGGCAAGTTCGTGGTCGAGCTGATCCCCGGCACCGTCGAGGAGGACAACCCGGCCGATGACCTGTGGACCGACCGCGAGTACGCGACCCATCTGCGCGACCTCGCCGGTGCCGGGCGGTTGCGCGAGGCCGCCGCCTTCCCCGCGGTGCACGGGGCGGAGGCGGGCGACCCGCGCGAGCGGTACCAGGACGCCACGATCCGGCCCTGGTTCGTGCTCTTCGACGGCGACGCCACCGCGTACGCGGGCGACGGCGCCGCTATCGACACCGGCTGGTACGACCGGCGCCACTACCTCCTCGTGATGACCGACGCGCATGCCGTGCCGCCCGCCATCGACGCCGTCCGCCCGGCCGAGCAGGATGCCCGGGACCGGGTCGCCCTGCTCGCCGGGCGGCACGCGAGCATCGCCTCGGCGGACTGGTACCCGTTGCCGGATGTCCTCGCCACGGTCCTGCCGCGCGGCTGAACCGCCTGCTGAATAGCCCTTAGTAGGGCCGGTCGCCCGCGATGGCCACGCGCTCCGCGACCCGGCGGTGCGGGTGGTAGTCGTCCACCGCGTAGTGCTGTGTGGCGCGGTTGTCCCAGAATGCCACGTCGCCCGGCTGCCAGTGGAACCGCACCTGGTACTCGGGCACGTGCGCCTGCCGTACGAGATAGCTGAGCAGCCGGTCGCTCTCGTCCCGGTCCAGGCCCACGATGTGCGTGGTGAACGAGGTGTTCACGAAGAGCATCTTGCGGCCGGTCTCCGGGTGCGTGCGCACCACCGGGTGGGTCACGGGCGGAAACTGCTCCTGGAGCGGGATCAGCTTCTGCGGCCCGTAGAAGCGGATGAAGCCGGGGATGAAGTCGTGCACCGCCGTCGCCCCGTCGATCCGCTCCTTGATCTCCTCGGGCAGGTTGTCGTACGCGGCCGCCATGTCCGCCCACATGGTGTCCCCGCCCACTGGCGGCACCTCGTGCAGCTGGAGTACGGCGCCCATCGCGGGTCGCTCGCGGAACGTCACATCGGCGTGCCAGACGTTCTCGAACGTGGGCGTCTGTCCGCTGGCCTTGTCGAACCGTACGACCTCGTCGGCGTCACCGCGGGCGAGCAGCGGGTTGGTCTCGAGGTCGCCCCAGTTGCGGGCGAAGTCCCGCTGCTGCGCGGAGGTGAGGTGGGCGCCGCGGAAGAACAGCACCTTCCACTCCAGAAGAGCCCGGTTCAGCTCCTCGCGCAGCGCGGGAGTGAGCGGCCGGGAGAGGTCGGCGCCACGGATCTCGGCACCGATGACGCGGCCCTGCGGAACGACCTCGATCAGCTCGTACGGGCGCTCCGCGACACCTTCGGGCAGGCGGCGCAGGGTGCGGCGGCCCTCGTACATGCCGTCGGCGGGAACGCGGGCTTCGCGCAGGGTGGGGGACGAAACGGTGGAAATAGACACAATGATCCTCTGGGTGCGAGTAGGGAAAGCGCGAACGGGGACCGCTGTGTAGAGCTATCGACCCGATCGCTCGCACCCGCAGCGCCATGGGACGTTGAAGGTCCCCAGGGCGGCGGTCAGGTGCAGGATCATGCGGGCCATTGTGGGACCGGCCCCGCCCATCGGTCAACCGGATCTTGACGGGCCGCGGGTACCCCGTGACGATCGTGTCCATGACGCACCCCTCGGTGAGCAAGGCTTCGGCGCGCCACCCTTCGGTGATCGTGGTCCTGACCGACCAGCAGCGCTGGGACACCACCGGTGTGCACGGCAACCCGGCCGATGTCACCCCGGAGTTCGACCGGATCGCCCGCGAGGGCAGCCACGTACGGACGGCCATCACGCCCAACCCGGTGTGCGCGCCCGCCCGTTCGGCGCTACAGACCGGCCGCTTCCCGACCGCGACCGGGGTGTTCCGTAACGGCCTGCCGCTGCGCCGCGAACTGCCCACGCTCGCGGGCGAGTTCGCCAAGGCCGGATACGTCACCGGCTACATCGGCAAGTGGCATCTGTCCGGCGAGGAACAGCCCGACGGCCCGGTGCCGCCCGAGCGGCGCGGCGGCTTCCAGGAGTGGCTCGTCTCGGACCGCTTGGAGTTCACCTCGGACGCGTACCGCACGGTGCTCTTCGACGGCGACGGCGAGCCGGTGCGGCTGCCCGGCTACCGCTCGGACGCGCTGGTCGACGCGGCGATCCGGTTCGTCGCCGACCACCACGAGCGCCCCTTCCTGCTCTTCCTGTCCCTGCTCGAACCGCACCACCAGAACGCCACCGACGACTATCCGGCCCCCGACGGCTACCGCGAGCGCTACGAAGGCAGCTGGCTCCCCCCGGACCTCGCGGCCCTCGGCCCGCACGCACCCCGCGGCGGCCCGCACCGCCACATCGGCGGCTACCTCGGCCAGATCAAACGCGTCGACGAGGGCGTGGCCCGGCTCCGCGACGCGCTGCGCAGCCTCGGCATCGCGGACGACACGGTGCTCGCCTGGACCGCCGACCACGGCTCCCACTTCCGCACCCGCAACGGCGAGTACAAGCGCTCCGCCCACGAGGCCTCCGTGCGCGTCCCGCTCGCCCTGACCGGACCCGGCTTCACGGGCGGCGGCGCGATCCGGCACCCGGTGAGCACGGTCGACCTGATGCCCACACTCCTGGACGCCGCGGGCCTCCCGCTGCCCGACGGTCTGCACGGCCGCTCCCTGCTGCCCCTCACCGGCGGCGGCACCGACCCCGGCCGCCCGGAGGACGTCTACGTCCAGATCAGCGAGGACCACGTGGGCCGGGCCCTGCGTACCGACCGATGGAAGTACGCGGTCACGGCGCCGGACGCCGACGCCTGGAACGAGCCCGGCGCGCCCCGCTATACGGAGACCGAGCTGTACGACCTGCACGCCGACCCGTACGAACTCGACAACCTCGCCGGACTCGACTCCCACCGCGCCATCGCCGACGGGCTACGGGACCGGCTGCTCGCCTGGCTCGGACGTACGGAGGAACCGGCCGCGGTCATCGACCCGGCCCCGCCCCGCGCGGCGGGCGGTCGCCGAGCGGATCCCGAGGTCGGGGGCCTCGCGTGGGACGGGGTTCGCTTCGGGCACCAGGTGCGGGGCAAGTAGGTCCGGTCCGGTCAGTGGGAGGCTGGTCGGCGCGCGGAGTCGGTGGCCCTGGTGGCCCTGGTGGCCGCGGTAGTCGGGCTGGTCGGGCTGGTCGGGGTGGCCGCGGTGCTCGCAGTGCTCGCGCTGGTCGCGGTGGTCTCGAGGTGGTGCTTGAGGCGCTGCAAAGTGGTGCCGATGTGCGCGTTGTTGGTGCCGATGCGGTTGATCACCCCGGTGACGGTGATGGCCATGGGGATGAACCACAGCGGGACGCGCAGCCAGTTGGTCTCGGTGATCAGGCAGCCGCCTGAGCGGTGCGGCGCGATGTCGTACTGCCAGCGGGAGATCGGGATCCCGAACGGAAGGGTCTTCACCTCGTACGCGAACCGCAGGTTCGGTTCGGCGTCGGTGACCCGGCAGGCGGTGACCCAGCGGCGCAGCCCGTTGCGGTTGTGGCCGCGGAACGTATGGCCCACCGCGGGCCCCGTGGCACCGTCCACCCAGCGGGCGCGGTACGCCTCCTCCGCGAACCCGGCCATCGTGACGGGGTCGCTGATCACGCGGTACGCCTCGGCCGGGGACACCTGAACGGTCACGCTGCCGGTGGCGGCGGGCTCCGGGAACCGTGGGATGCGTGGGATGTGCCGCGCCATGAAATGCCTCCTCCACTGATGTAATCAGCGATTACATCAGTGCGCTTCGAGGTGGTCAAGGTCAAGGCCCTTGGAAGGCAGGGAAATTGGGGCTCATTCCCCGCGCAGATACGCCTCGCTCACCAGGCCGATGCCGAGGGCGTCCAGGGACTGCTCCGCGAGCCGCTCCGCCTCGTCGGGCGGCAGATAGCCGTCGACGATCATCTGGGCGAGGCCGTACGCCATCGCCTTCCCGGCGAGCCCGAGCGCCACCGGGTCCCCTTCGCGCAGCTCGCCCGCCTCCTGCCCCGCGATGACGACATCCGTGAGGGCCTGGTCGATCCCCGCGACGTACGGCGCCAGTTCGGCCGGTGGGTGGTCGTGGAAGACCCGGGTCCTGACCAGCGCGAACCGGTGCGGATAGCGGAGCGCGTACCGTACGAAGCCGAGCCCGAAGGCGTGCAGCGCGGGCCTGTCGGGGTTCGCATGGGCGACCGCGGCCCGCTGCCACCCCTCGAAGTCGGCAAGCACCCGCCCGGCAACCGCGGTCATGAGCGCCTCCCGGTCCGCGAAGTGCCGGAACGGCGCCCCCGGGGAGACCCCCGCCCGCCGCGCCACTTCCCGCACGGAGACCTGCTCGGGGCCGCGCTCGTCGAGCACTTCCAGGGCGGCCTCGGTGAGGGCGGCGGGCAGGGAGCCGTGGTGATAGTGGGAGCGTCCGGCGGGTTTCGGCGTCATGGCTGAAATTGCTACCACATGGTGAAGGGGGCGGTGGGGTGCGGGAGTTGGTGCCTGAGACCTGTGATTCCCATCAAATCACTAGGAAAATGTTGACGTGGTGCGTCGGCGGGCGCAGGATGGTCCGCATGTCACCTCTGGAGCAGCGGCTCGTGCGTCGTCGGCATGTCGACTTCGGCCATGTCGTCAGTGCCGCGTGCCGTGCTGAGCAGGGCGTATAACTCGCCCCCTTCGCCTCTGTCTTGCTGCTTCCGAAGGATGACTGCCATGACCACGGCACCGCCCCGCCCTGCCCGCCGGGCCACCGCGCCCGCCCGTACCGCTCATTCCGCCAACTCCGCCCATACCGCCCCGCTGTCCGAACTGCGTCGGCTCCGCGTGATGCCCGCGCCGGGCCGCGACCGTAGTGCGGTGGACGAGAGTGGTGCGCCGCTCGTCGGCTATCTGGTCCTCGTTCCCGAAGGCACGGATCCGGCCACGCTCTTCGCCCCGGGAGTCGCCCCGGGCCTCGCGCAGACGGGTATCGCTCCGAACCCCGCTACGGGCCCGGCGCGTCCCGCGGCCGACCCCCGCACCGACCCCGTACGCATCGACGCCGTACGCATCGACGCCGAGCAGCGGGTCGTTCAGGTCGACGGGCGTGAACTCGACCTGACCTACCTGGAGTTCGAGCTCCTCGCCCGGCTCGTCGGCACGCCGCACCGGGTGCACTCCCGTGAGTCGCTGGTCTCCGGGGTCTGGGGGTACGGGCATGTCGGTGACGGCCGCACCGTGGACGTCCATGTCGCCCGGCTGCGCCGCAAGTTGGGCGCGGCACACCGGCACCGGATCGTGACGGTCCGCAGGGTCGGCTACAAGTACGTGCCCGACGAGGCCGGTTACGTCTGAGCGTCGCCTCTGTCGAGCACCGACAGGAGCGTCTCCGCGAACTCCGCGGAGCGCTCCGTCGCGCCGAGGTGTCCGCCCGGGAACTCCACCACGTCACCGCCGAGTTGCCCGGCGATCCGCACCGCCGGACCGTCCAACGCCTCCTGACCGCGCGAGTCCCGGCCGACGGCGAGCACCCGGCGGTCCGCGGCGGCGCGGAGTGCTTCCAGGTCCGGCGCCGTGGTAGCAGGTCGAGCGCGACGGGTCGAGGGAGTGGGCCCAGGTGTCCGCCACATCTCGGGGGTGGCCGAAGCCCTCGCCGAGCTCCAGGTGGATGAACCCGTGGAAGGTGCTGCGCGACAGCCGCCCCGCGTCGGTCAGATCGAGCTCGCTCAGGCCGTAGCCGCGCAGCATGCCGTACGTCAGCTCGACGCTGCGGCGCAGCCCGACCGCTAGGAAAGCTGGAGACCCCTCGGGCGTGTCCGGCGGATCTTGGTGCCTGCGGCGGCCTTGTCCCCTACCCGCCCCTTCCCGCAACTGGGGCGCCGCCCCAGACCCTGGGGGTCCAGGGGACGAAGCGCCCAGCGGGGTTAGGGGGAGAAGCCCCGGGCGGGGTTAGGAGGCGAAGCCCCAGCTGGAGTTGGGAGGGCGAAGCCCCGGGCGAGGTTAGGGGGCGAAGCCCCCAAAGGGGGTCTGGGGGGAGAAGTCCCCGGGTGGGGGTCTGGGGGGCCGCAGGCCCCCAGTTTCGGGAAGGGGCGGGTTAGGGGAAAGATCCGCTGGACAGGTCCTAGGGAGCAGCTGTGCCCCGCCGACGGTCGCGCTCCTCGTCCGCCCAGGGCAGGCCCAGCTCCGCGAGCAGGCCCAACTGCTCGTCGGTGAGGCCGGATCTGCGTTGGCGTGCGGTGTGCAGGCGCTGACGGAGGTGGATGTCGACGTCGTCGACGACGGTGGTCCATGCCGGGGCGACGATGTGGCGGCCGTGCGCGTCGACCAGCGGGCCGACCTCGTCGAGGTGGCGGCGGGCCGCGGTGACGAGCAGCTCGAAGCGTTCGGCCCGGCTGCGGCGACGGGCGGCCGTACGGGACGGCTTCCGCGTACCGACGGTCGGGGCCGGTCCGGCTCCGGCCCGGGCCCCGATGCCGCGGCGGAGGAGTTCGGACTGCTGCTCAGGGGCGAGGAAGGTCCAGCGGGCGAGTTGGCCCGAGACCCAGCGGCCCAGGTCCTCGCCCCCGAACAGGCGGGAACCGGCGAGCAGTTCGGCCAGGTCGCCGCCGTCGTCGAGGAACCGGTCGAGGAGGGTGAGGCGGCGCTGCCACCCGGCGTGCCATGGGCCGGACACCCGCCACGGAATGCCGAGCGCGTCCAAGTCCCGTACCCGCTCCGGCCATCGGCGCGCGAACGCGGGCCGACGGCAGTCCGTCATGATCCGGCCGATCGCGTGCTCCCGGCCGTCCACCTCGACGATCTCGTCACGGCGCGGCAGCAGATGCCCTTCGCGCTCGCCGTACGCGCGGACGGCCCGCCACATCGCCTGCCAGCCGTCCGCGCGGGGCGACCAGACGATGCCGAGCCGGTCCAGCCGGGCGGCGATACCCCGGTCCAGCTCACCGGCGCGGTGTGCCTTGCGCCAGCTCTCCAGCTGTACGCCGAGCAGCACGTCGCCCTCGCGGTGTGCGCGGGGCACCCGCAGATGGCCGGTGCGTTCCCGGTAGCGCTCGGCGGCGGCCAGGGCGCGGGCGGAATCGTCGGCGAGGCTCTCGCGCACCCGGAGCCGTACCCACCGGGCGATCTCCCCGGGGTCCCGCTCGCCGAGCAGGAATCGCAGTACCCCGCCGGGCTCCTCCGCCGCCGGGCCCGGGGCCTCCGCTTCCGAGGCCTCCGCTTCCGGGGCCTCCCGCGCCTCGCGGTCCTCTCCGTGTTCGGCCATGGGCGGCCGATGCGGTGTACGCGGCGTGGACAGCCGGTCGACGAGGGTTTCGCTGTGGGCGCGCAGGGCGCGCAGCAGGGCGAGCAGCGGGTCCCACGCGGGTCCGTACAGGTCGTCCCGGCTGCCCGGCTCCAGGTGGACCACCGGCACCACGATCGTGGCGACCTTCTCCGCGGGACCGGCGCCGAACTCCCCGGCCCGGTCCGGCCGCTGCTCGACGGGGACCCGCAGCGCACGGCCGACGCACTGGACGAGGTCGATGGCCCCGGCGCGCGGGTCGACGAACGCGACCGCGTCCACGGCCGGTACGTCGACGCCCTCGCGCAGCACCCGTACCGAGGCCACCACGCTCAGGTCGAGCGGCCTGCCGCGCAGGTCCCGGCCCTCGGCGAGCTCCCGGCCGAGCACGGCGTGCCGTTCCTCGGCGGTGTGCTGCGCGGAGAGCGCCGCGCTCCAGACCCGGCGCGGCACGCGCACGCCCGCGCGGCGCAGCCGCCCGGCCTGCGCGGCGAGCGTGTCCGCGAACGCCTCGGCGTCCTCGACCCGGTTCGCGTACGCGAGGACCCGCCGCAGCCCGTACGTCCGCGCCGCCTTCAGCAACGCGGCCTGCTGCGCGGCCAGATACAGCCCGCGCACGCGGACCCCGGAGCGCCCCTCCTCGGCCACGGCCTGCTGCAACACGGGGTCGTCGATCTCCGCGACCACGATCTGGAACCGCGCCACGAGCCCCTGCGCCTGGGCCTCCTGGAGGGACAGCTCGTACGCCACGGGTCCGAAGGACACCGGGTTGTCCATGGAGGCGAGCGGCTGCTCCACACCCGCCACGGGGACGCGTACACCGAGGGCGGGGGAGGGAGGACGAGGTGAGGGCGGCGGCGCGACGTCGGCGGGCGCCGGGAACGCCACGAGACCGGGCGTCGCACCTGCGTCGAGGTCCCTGAGCCGGGGAAAGGTGCTCCAGACCCGTGGGGTGGCGGTGAGTGCGAGACGGCGCCGGGCGGGCACGGCGGACTGGTCGTTGACCTGGGCCCAGGTGGTGGTGCCCGCGCTGCGGTGCGCCTCGTCCGTGATGATCAGGTCCCAGGCGGGCAGGGGCGGGATGCCGGGCACCCGCAGGGCGTGCGCCGCGACGACGGTGGGGATCGAGGCGTACGTCGTGAACACCGTCCAGGTGCGGTGCCCCTGCCGCTCCAACCGGCTCCACCACCAGGCCAGTTGGGCGGGGCTGGTGGTCGAGGGCGCCTCGTGTGCGACGAGTACGCTGTCGCTCGGGCTCATGGAGCAGACCACGGCCATGGCGCCGCGGCGGCCGCCGTCCCGGCGGAAGGCGAGCAGGTTCTGCCGCACGAGCTGTAGCGTCGGCTCGACCACGAGGACGCGTCCGCCCCCGGCCACGCGGTTGGCCACCTCGGCGGCGAGCCGCGTCTTGCCGGTGCCGCAGGCCATCCGGACCTGGGCCCGCACGGCGTGCTCCGTCGCGTCCGGCGGTACCTCCAGGGCGCGTACGACCGCCTCGCAGCCCGTCACCTGATGTGGCATCAGCGTCTGCACCGGGGCCTGCCTCCTGCTCTCACCACATCCTGTCTGCATTCTAGGCGCGGGGGCGCGGGGGCGCGGGGGCGCGGGGGCGCGGGGCGCCGCAGCAGGGAGCAAAAACCGTGGCCAGGGCGGACGGCACTGTGGCAGCGTCCACGCCGTGACGGACAACGACAACGACAACGGCAACGACGACAACAACGACAGACACGCGGACAGCGACAACAACGACAGACACGGCGACGGAACCGCCGACGACGTCCAGGGCATAGACGGCCTGGAGATCGGTTCGCTCGCGGCACGGCCCTGGCTGACCGGCCGCCTGTACGACATCGCCGAGGACTGGCCCGCCTTCGTGCCGCACGACCTGGTCGCGTCGACGCTGCTCGGCCGGGTGGCGGAGGACTTCCCGGAGTACTGCGTCGTGGCGACGGATCCGGACGGTGACCGTGTGGTGGCGCGCGGTCTGAGCGTGCCGTTCCACGCGGAGCTCGACGGCCGCGAGGAGACCCCGGACCAGGGCTGGGACCGCGTCCTGACGTGGGCGTACCAGGACCGGCGGCACGGGCGTGCCCCGACCATCGCCAGCGCCCTCGAGATCACCGTCGACACCGCGTATCTGGGCCGCGGCCTCTCGTACCGCATGCTCGCCGCCCTCCGGCAGGCGGCGGCGAGCCGGGGCCACGCGACGCTCCTGGCTCCGGTCCGCCCTACCGCCAAACTGCCGTACGACCCGTCGAGGCGTGGCTGCGGGTCCATTTGAACCCTCCCCCCAGCTAGAGCAGGGGGATTCCTGGCTCAGGAAGCCTCCCGAGGTAGCACCTCGAGGGTCTTACTCCCTCAACACCAGCCGGGACGGAACCTGCCCGGTTTGGTAGAGCAAAGCTCTGACTGTGCTGTCTTGGTTCTCGATCAGCACGCGTACGGAGCTTGGTTCTCGCTCCGCACAGCGGGCAGCTTACCCGATCGTGTGGGCGGATTCGCCCTGAGCGGATGTGAGCTCAGCGTTCCGGGTCCGGCGGTACGGGGCGCAGGTCCGGGCGCTTCGCCGTACGGTCCGTGCCGGACGAGCGGCCGCGCAGGCGGCGGGAGAGCCAGGGGCCCAAGAAGGTGGTGGCCCAGCGGAGTTCGGCCGTCAGGCCGGTGGGTGTCGGGGGCGCCGACGGGGGCAGGGGGTAGGTCCAGGTGTCGTCGCTGCCGGGGAGCGCGAGGGCGTGCGCGACGGCGTCCGCGATCCGTTGATGGCCGAGCGGGCCGGCGTGCAGCCGGTCCGCGCTCCACAGGCGTAGGTCGGTACACACGGCGTGCCCGCTGATCTCGGCGACGGCCACGCCGTGGCGCCGGGCGGCGTGCCGGATCCGCTCGTTGAGGGCGGTCACGCGCGGGCCGAGGGGCCGGGCGAGCGGGATCAGGCGCGTGACGTCAGGGAAGGTGACGGTGGCCACGCGGGCGCCCTGCGCGGTGAGCGCGGCGAACATCGCCTCGAGATGACCGGCGACCTCGTCGGCGTCGAACCGCGGCCGCAGCAGATCGTTGACCCCGGCCACCACGGTCGCCAGGCCGGGCCGGAGCGCGAGCGCGGGGCCGAGCTGCTCGGCGTGCACCTGGCCCGCCAGGCGTCCCCGTACCGCCAGATTGGCGTACTGCAACTCCGGCTCATGCAGGGCGAGTTGCTCGGCGAGCCGGTCCGCCCAGCCGTGCAGCCCCACCGTGTCGTCACCGTCACCAAGGCCCTCGGTCTGGCTGTCACCCAGGGCGACATAGCGCAGGCCATGGACGTTATCGCGCTCGTGTTCGTACTGGTCAGTGAGCGGCACGGGCGGCCTGCCTCGCGCGCAGGACGGCGATGGTACGGGTGCACCAGTCCCGGTTGCCGCGCTCGAAGTCCAGGCCGCGCAGGCAGGTCAGATACGGGCCGATGCGCTCGCCGTCGCGCAGGAACTCGTCCTCGGTGCGCTCGCCCCGCATCGAGCGCAGCAGCTTGCCGAAGAGTTCGACCTTGGCCTCGGCGAACCCGGCGCGCTCGGTGAGCTGCCCGATCAGCGCTTCGGTGTCGACATGGTCGGCGGCCTGCACCTTGACCGTCAGATCGTCCCGGATGAATGACGGCTTGGCCGCGGCGGCCGCGAACCGGTCCAACTCGGTGATCCCGGCGTCCGTGACCCGGAACATGCGCTTGTTGGGCCGGTTGTCCTGCACGACCTCCCGGCCCTCGACCAGCCCGTCCTGCTCGAGCCGGGTCAGCTCGGCGTACAGCTGCTGAGGCTGCGCGTACCAGAAGTTCGCCACGCCGACGTCGAACGCCTTCGCCAGCTGGTACCCACTGAGCTCCTCGTCGAGCAGCGCTGCCAGTACGGCGTGCCGCAAGGCCATCGGATCGCCTCCCGTCGGACGGCCGCGTCTGTTCAGCGGCGCGTACCCATGGTACTCATGAATCTGACTACTCACGAATGTGACTAGCCAAGAGCCACTAGCCAGGGTGCCGTTTCCCAGGAGGGCCCATGACCACCACCGCTGCCGCTTCCGCCACCGCCGACCGCTTCCGCGCCGCCGTCCACAGTCGCGATCTCGCCGCCATGGAGGACCTGTTCACGGACGACATCCGCTTCTACAGCCCGGTCAAATTCACGCCCTTCGAGGGCAAGCCCATGGTTCTTGGGCTCTTCGGGGTGCTCCTTCGCACCTTCGAGGACTTCCGGTACGTCGGTGCGTACGAGGGCACCGCCGAAACGAGCTCCGACGGTGCCGAGGCGCCTTCGGCGGTGCTGCTCTTCCGTACCGTCGTCAACGGCAAGCAGATCCACGGCATCGACCTGCTGCACTTCGACGAGGACGGCCGTATCAAGGAGTTCACGGTCATGGTCCGGCCGCAGTCCGCTGTGCAGGCGTTGGGCGAGGCGGTGCTCGCCGGGCTCGTCGCGGACGGCCTGGTCCCGGGTGCTCCGGCGCCCGGCGGGCAGTGACAGGCGGCACTCCCATCCGCTCCGCGCCGAGAAGCTGTGCCGTGAGGTGGCGGGGGACCGGAGCGTCTGACCGGCCGCTGGCCGTACGGCACCTGTTCCTGTGCGCCGCAACGGATTTGTTCCGGCCCTTACTTACGGGAACTTCAGGCCACCGCGCGGTCGCCCCGTATCCCGTCTCCCGCGCCCTCGCCCCGTGATCGTCGCGCCGAACGCGCCGGACCCGGCCTTGGGAAGGGTGCAGACCGGCCAGCTACCCGCGTTGCCGAACTGGCCTGAGTTGCCGTTGGCCTAATAGGTGCCCCCGGCATCCAATGGCTACAGATGGCAGTCACTGCCACAAACCACTGCCACTGGTCACAGCCAAAAGCCACTGCCACTAGCCACAGCCACTGCCGCAGCCACGGCCACGGCCACAGAGCAGTCGTATCACCAGGAGCCCGTCGGCGAGCGAGGTCACGTCATGCCGGAAGCAGTTGCCTTTCCCCAGAACCGCACATGCCCCTACCACCCGCCCACGGAGTACGAGCCGCTGCGCGCCGAGCGTCCGCTGTCCCGGGTCGCGCTGTTCGACGGCCGCTCCGTGTGGGCCGTCACCGGACACGCCGCCGCCCGTGAACTGCTCGCCGACCCGCGCCTGTCCAGCGACCGACGGCGCCCGGGGTTCCCGATCCCCACCGAGCGTTTCGCCTCCGTACGGGACCGCCGGGTCGCGCTCGTCGGCGAGGACGACCCGGTGCACAACACCCAGCGGCGCACCCTCATCCCCAGCTTCTCGGTGAAAGCGGATAGCCGCGCTCCGCCCGCGCATTCAGGAGACCGTCGATGGCCTCCTCGACGCGATGGAGCGGAAAGGCCCGCCCGCCGAGCTGGTGGAGGCCTTTGCGCTGCCGGTGCCGTCGATGGTGATCTGCGCCCTGCTCGGCGTGCCCTACGACGACCACGACTTCTTCGAGGAGATGTCGCGCCGTCTGCTGCGCGGCCCGAAGGCCGAGGACGTGGAGCGGGCCGCCGACCAACTCGATGCTTATTTCTACGAGTTGATCGAACGCAAGCTCACGGCTCCGGGGGACGGCCTGCTCGACGAGCTGATCCAGCGGCAGGCCGCCGAGGGCGAGCTCGACCGGCCCGAACTCGTCGGCCTGGCCACGGTGTTGCTCGTCGCCGGGCACGAGACCACCGCCAACATGATCTCGCTCGGCACCTTCACGCTCCTCCAGCACCCGGACCGGCTCGCCGAACTCCGCGCCGAGGGTGACCTCATCCCGTCGGCCGTGGAGGAGCTGCTCCGCTTCCTGTCCATCGCGGACGGGATCATGCGGGTGGCGACGGAGGACATCGAGTTCAGCGCCGACGCCGGGGTCACGATCCGCGAGGGCGACGGCGTCGTCTTCCCGACCTCCGTCATCAACCGCGACACCGAGGTGTACACATCACCCGAGGAACTCGACTGGCACCGCTCGAACCGCCACCACCTTGCGTTCGGCTTCGGCATACACCAGTGTCTGGGCCAGAACCTCGCCCGCGCCGAGCTGGAGATCGCCCTGCGCACCCTGTTCCAGCGCCTGCCGGACCTGCGGCTCGCGGTCCCCGCCGAGGAGATCCCGTTCAAGCCGGGCGACACCATCCAGGGGATGCTGGAACTCCCCGTCACCTGGTAGGAGGCCCGTGATGAGTACGACGAACGGCGAGGCACCGGACCCGGGCGGCCGCATCCTGATCGACCACGACCGATGCGTCGGCGCCGGCATGTGCGCCCTCACCGCACCGGAGGTCTTCACTCAGGACGACGACGGCTTCAGCGAGGTACTGCCCGGCCAGGAACACAGCGGCCATCCGGCGGTACGGGAGGCGCTACGGGCCTGCCCGGTGCAGGCGCTCAGCGTCGGAACGGACTGACGGACTGACGGACTGACGGTGTCCGGTACCGGTGCGGCATGCATACGACGGGCGCACGGGCGGAGGCACGGCTCAACGCCTGGCGGACGACGACCCTGGATCCGGACGCGGACCGGGACCGGGCCCCGGACACGGACCCGGATCAGGGTCCTCGTCCGGCGTCCGGCCGATGCGTCGTACGTCGCGTACGCAGAGGTTGGCGACGGTCGCCGCCACGATCACCGCGGCGCAGGCGAGCAGCACGGTACGCGGCGGCCACGCGTGCGAGGCGAGCGCGGTGAGCAGATAGCCGACGGGGATGGCCAGGCGCTCCCCGACGTTGTTGAACGAGCTCATCCGGCCCAACTCGTGGACGGGAACGTGCGCCTGGAACACCGTCGTCCAGGCGACGATCGCGATATCAAGGCCGACCCCGGCGAGGACCGCACCGACGAGCACACCCGGCAGCGCGAGCCCGAGCCCCAGCGCAAGCAGCGGCAGCACCAGCGCGGCGGAGCCGACGACGGCCACGGCCAGCGGGCGGCGCGGCCGCCACCGTAGACAGACCACCGTCCCGCCCAACAGGCCGAGCGCGAAAGGCCCCTTGAACGAAACCCCAGGACCGCGCCCCCGTGTAATGCTCCGCGGCGACAAACGTCAACGCGTCGAGCGCGAGCGCCCACGCGGGCCCGCCGAAGCCGACGAGCAGACCCCCGGCGACCGGCCCGAGCACCTTGACCACATTGCTCGGCAGCCGCAGCAGCGCGTTGGCCTGCTGCAACTGCTCGTCCGGCACGATCTGTCGCACCACGCCCTGTGCCGCCGGGGCATCAATTCAGCCCGTCCGGCGTTTGAGGACGAGCCCCGTTCAGGGGCGAAGGGGGGGCGCTGGGGGCGCAGCCCCCAGATCCGGCAGCCGGGCCGACGGCACGGATCGTGATCCGTAAGACAAAGAAAGCGCCGGAACGCCGGAATCCGCAGCGGGGCGTGACGCCCGGCCGCCCCCCTTGGACAAGGTCACGCGCTCAAATGTGCCACCGTCGTACGGGACTTGGGGAAGAGAGCGCCGCCGAGCGCGCGGTCGAAACCCGGCAGGTTCAGGGCACGGAAGCCCCAGCGGCGGATCCGGAGCCGGGTCGTGGAGGTGGGCAGGAACCACTCGCCGACCCGGTTGCGGGCCTGCGCCTGCACGGCAGCCGCCACCGGCCGCCACCGCTCCTCGTACTCGGCGAGCGCGGTGCCGACCGAGCCCGCCGCCGCGAGCCGCTCCGCGAGAACGTACGCACCGGCCACGCCAAGGGATGCGCCCTGCCCCGCGATCAGGGAGACGGCGTGGGCGGCGTCCCCGATCAGCACGGTGTGGCCGGTGCCATCGGCCCCGGATGGGGTGGCGGTCGACCAGGAGCCCACCTCTACCTGGGCGACCTGGTCGTAGTACATCTCCTCGCCCGGCGGGCAGTGCGCCAACGTCCGCTCCACGAACGGCCCCATGCCCCCGAACACCTCGCGCAGCGCCTCCCGCGAATCCCGTGGTAGCTCCTCGGCGCCGGGGCCGACGCCGGTGCGGTGCACGGTGAAGGCCGCCACGCGGTTGTCGTCCAGGCCGTAGAGCCCCAGTTGGCGGTACGTCGTGTCGGTGAGCGCGAAGCGTCCTCGTACCTGCTGGAACAGTTCGGGATCACGGAACACGTACGCGGCCGTGTGCATGCCGAGCAGCCGCAGATGGTCCCGCTCGGGCCCGAAGAGGAGGGAGCGGATCCGTGCGTGGATGCCGTCGGCGCCCACGAGCAGGTCCGCGTCGAGCCGTTCGCCGTCGGACAGCGTCACGCTACGGCCCTCCGCCCGCTCGACGGTCGTGCCGTACCGCAGTTCCACCCGGCCCGCGCCGCCGGGCCGGGCGTCCGCCCGCACCGCCTCGCGCAGCAGCCGTTCCAGATCGGGCCGCATGATGCTGACGAGCCCACCCCCGGCGGCGCGCGTGAACTTGTCGTAGCCGACCGTGGCGAGCCGGTGCCCGCGCTCGTCCACATAGCAGAACTCCGAGGTCCGGTGGCCGAGTTCACGCAGCCGCGGCAGCAGCCCCATCGCGTCGAGTGCCTCGTACCCCGGACCGAAGAAGTCGATCATGTAACCCTGGCGCCGGGGCCCGGAGGCCCGGTCCACCACCAGCACGTCCCAGCCGTGGTGCCGCAGTCGCGCGGCCAGAGCGAGTCCGGCTATGCCCGCGCCACAGATGATCGCTTTCAATGTGCTCTCCGTTCACTTGGATGGGGGCGCCACCAGGTCGCGTACGAGGGGCGCGAGGCCCTCGGCCGACAGCTCGGGATCCAGGCCCTTGTGCAGGACGAAACCGTCGAGCACCGTCATGACGAGGGTCGCCGCCGCGTCGGGCGCGGGATGGCCCGCGCGGTTCAGGGCCGCGGTCAGCTCACCGCGGAATTCGGTCACCAACTCGGCCAGCCGGGCGCGGAGTTCCTCGTCCCGTGTGGCCACCAGGTACGCCTCGGCGAACAGCAGCGACTCCGGGTCGCGCCCGGTGTACCCGTCGAGGTGCGCGAGCAGCGCCGCGATCCCGTCGGCCGGTACCTCGCTCGCCGAGAGGACCGCGCGGGCCTCCGCCAGGGCGGGGCGGATCGCGTCGAGCGCCGCCTGCCGCAACAGGGCGGGCAGGGAAGCGAAGTGGTAGTGCACGAGCCCGGACCGCACCCCGGCGCGCTCGGCCAGGTTCCGGGTGGTGACCGCGTTCCAGCCGAGCTCGGCGATGAGCTCGGCGGCCGCGGCGAGCAGCTGCTGGCGCACTTGGTGACCGCGGTCGGCGGAGGTGGGCATCGGGTCTTGTCCCTTCTTGGGCGTACGCCCGGGTGGTGCGCGTGCGTTGGTTGTGCGTCTTGGTCGTACGTCTTGGTCGTACGTCTTGGGCATCTGTCCAAACCGTAGCAGCTTCGGCCCGCCGACAGGAGCCGACAGGGTTCGGAGTTTCCGAACCAGAATCCGGGTGGCTGCCCCATACCCCTCCCGACCTGCGGATTCGTACCGTCGAGGGCATGCGGAACGACAGGGAACACAGGGAGACCGGGACCGGCGAGTGGGCGCTCGCCATGGACGGCGTTACTCGCCGCTATGAGAGAGGAGCCCGTACGGTGCACGCGCTGCGCGGTGTCGACGTGCGGCTGCCGCACGGCAGCTTCACCGCGGTGATGGGCCCGTCCGGCTCGGGCAAGAGCACGCTCCTGCAGTGCGGTGCGGGCCTGGACCGGGCCACCTCGGGACGGGTCGTGCTCGCCGGGCAGGACCTCGGGCGGATGGGGGAGCGGCGGCTGACCCGGCTGCGGCGGTCCCGGATCGGGTTCGTCTTCCAGGCGTTCAACCTGCTGCCCGCGCTGACGGCCGAGCAGAACGTACTGCTCCCGCTGCGGCTCGCCGGGCAGCGCCCGGACCGCGCCGCCGCGGCCCGGGTGCTCGCGGAGGTCGGGCTCGACGGCCGCGGCGGCAGCAGGCCCGGCGAACTGTCGGGCGGCCAGCAGCAGCGCGTGGCGGTCGCCCGCGCCCTGGTCACGCGGCCCGCCCTGATCTGCGCGGACGAGCCGACCGGCGCGCTATGACAGCCCCACCCGAAGCCCATCACTCCACCCGGCCCCCAACACCACCCCGAGGCCATCGCCCGCCGCATGGTGATCAGCCGGCGCGCCGTCGAGAAGCACGTGGCCGCCATCTTCACCAAACTCGGCCTGGAACGCGGCGAGGACGAACACCGCCGCGTCCTCGCGGTCCTGCGCTACCTCGGTCGTACGGGGGACAGCCACGGGTCGCGGCACCACTGACCGTTGGGCCCGGAAAGGAGCGGACCCCGTGACGCCGTCCGACATGCCCGCCAAGCAACCCAAGCCCACCAAACAACCCAAGCCCACCAAACAACCCAGGCGCACCAAGCAGCCCAAGCCCACCGAGCCCACCAAGCTCACTAAGCTCACTAAGCTCACCAAGCAACCCTGGGATCACCCGGCCGCAGCCCCATGGCTCTCCGCCCTGGAGCAGCAGCCCGTCGACCCCGACGCGCCCACCCCACCCGTACCGGCCCCGGCCCCGGCCGAGGTCGAGCAGCGCATGCGGATCCTGGCGATCCCTGCCGCCGATCACGCGGACGTCCTCGCCACGCGCCCCGACCCGGAGCACACCCCCGCCCCGTGGCGGGCGCTTGTCCGGTGCCACCAGGCGCTGTTCTCCGACCCGCGGCGCACCGGCCATCGGCCGCCCTGGCCGCACGCACCCGCCGAACTCGGCCCCGCCGGACGGTACTTCTACGTCCACGTCCTGCTCGCCGCGCTGCCCCGTGCCCTCCGGACGTACGAACAACTAGGCATCCCCTGGGACATCACCCGCGCCACACTCGGCGACCTCGGACCCAAGATGGAGACCCACCGCCGCATGTACGGCACCGGAGGCTTCGACCGGCAGCTGTGGATGGTCAAGCACTTCCGGGGCAGGCTGTTCCGGCTCGGGCGGCTCCAGTTCGACCGGACCCGGCTCGAGGAGACCCGCTACGGCGCCGGGGCACCCGGCGTCGGCCCGGTCCCCGGCGACCCGGTCCTGGAGGTGCACATCCCCGGTGAAGGGGCGCTCACCCCAGAGTTGTGCGAGGCCTCCCTCCGGGCCGCGGGGCCGTTCTTCCAGCGCCACTTCCCGGACGAGCGCTACCGGCATGCCGTATGCCGGTCCTGGCTCCTGGACGAGCAACTGGCCGACCATCTGCCGGACAGCGCCAACATCCTCCGGTTCCAGCGCAGGCTCACACCCTTCGAGCACCGGGCCCACGGCAACGACGACATCCTGGAGTTCGTCTTCGACCTGCCCCCGGGCCGTACCGCCGACCTCGCGGCCCTGCCTCAGGACAGCACGCTGCGGCGCGCCGTCACGACCCACTTGAGGGCCGGGGGCGAGTGGCGGCTCTGCTGCGGCTGGACCCTTCTTCCCTGAACGGCCCTACCCTGCCGGGCGGTTACGCGTTGTCGCCGGGTGACGTCCCGCCGCGCCCGTACCGCTGCACCTCGGCGTACGACGGAACGCACCCCTCGACCGAACGGCCCTGCCCGATCCGTACCGCCGCGTCGACCGCCGCCCCGAGCGCCGTACGGAACAGCAGCGACCCCAGGCTGACCCGGGCCACGCCGAGTTCTCCGAACTGCGCGACGGTCGGACCCGTGGGGGAGTGGAGGAGATTGAGCGGCACCGTGAGGCGTTGCACCAGGGCCGTGATGGCGGCCGGATCTACGAGCCCGGGCACGAACACGCCGTCCGCACCCGCCCGTTGGTAGGCGTCGAGGCGGCGCGGCGTATCCGGGCGCTCCGTACCCAGCCAGTACGTGTCCGTGCGGGCGTTGACGAACAGTCGTGGCACCGCATCCTTCACCGCTGTGATCTTCGCGGCGTGCAGCTCGGCGGGTACGAGGGTGCCGCCGGGCCTGCCGTCCTCCAGGTTGATGCCGGCCGCTCCGGCGACTGCCACCTCGTGGGCGAGGGCGGCCACTTCGGCCGGATCGTCGCTGAACCCCGCCTCGACATCGACCGACAGCAGGAAACGGCCCGTCCCGAGGCGCCGGGCAAGCCGGAGCGTCTCGTCCCGCGTGGCCCCGGCTCCGTCCGGCAGGCCCGCCGCGGCGGCCACGCCGAGGCTCGTCGTACCGACCGCCGGAAATCCCGCCTCGGCGAGCGCCGCGGCGGAGGCGTGGTCCCAGGCGTTGGGCAGCAGCAACGGACCCTGTGTGCGGTCACGTTGATGCAACGCGAAGAAGGCGGCGAAAGGATCGGAGACGGGCATGCCCGCAGGCTACGGCCGGGACGCTTCGGCCCGCACCGAACCGTGCCGGGCGAGCCGGGTAAGATCGTGCGCACAACTGCGCGACCGTGGAGGGGAGTCGGCGGGATGACCGGAACCGTGGTGGCCGTCAGCAGCAACGGCGCGTACTCGTTCACCAAGCCGAACCGCGAGGCCATCACGCTGCTCGCCGGACTCGGCGTGGAGGGCGACGTCCACGCCGGTGTGACCGTCAAGCACCGCTCCCGCATCGCCCAGGACCCCACCCGGTCCAACCTGCGCCAAGTGCACCTCATCCACGAGGAACTCTTCGCGGAGGTCGGCGAGGCGGGCCACCGGGTGCGGCCCGGCGACCTCGGCGAGAACATCACCACCCGCGGCATCGACCTGCTCGGCCTGCCCGTCGGCACCGTGCTGCGCATCGGCACCGACACGGTCCTCGAAGTGACCGGACTGCGCAACCCCTGCGTGCAGATCGACATGTTCCAGGACGGCCTCCTGAAGCAGGTCGTCGGCCGCGATGCGAACGGCGGCCTCGTACGCAAGGCCGGGATCATGAGCGTCGTGCAGCACGGCGGAGTCATCCGCCCCGGCGACACCATCAAGGCTGAACTCCCGGACGGCCCGCACCGCCCACTCGACCGCGTCTGACCCGCGGGTTCGACTGACCAGTCCCGCCCGCTAGAGGCTCCACCCCCGCCCGTTAGAGGCTCCCACCCCGACTAGAGGCTCCAACCCCGCCCGCTGTGCTTGCCGGGTCGGCCGCCCCGTTCGCCCTGTGCGCGCGTGCGTTCGCGCTCCTCCTCGTCCAACTCGGCCTGTACCGCGTCGCGTTGGCGACGGCCCTCCTCCTCGGCCTCGCGCCGGTCCGCCTCTGACATCGACTCGTACGCCCGTAGGCCCTGCTGCATCCCGCTGCGCATGGCCTCGTTGTACGCGGGGACGGTCGTGGCCTCCCGCAGGGTCAGCCGTCCGGACAGGACCTCACGGGCCATTTCGCGCATGGCTGGATCGTTGCTGCGCTCGGCAAGTGTCTCGAGTGATTTGCGTAGTTGGCGTGCTCGGACCGGATCGCCGGTCATGTCCGTAAAGGGCGCGTCGGGCTTGGAGTTCTGGTTCATGGCTGGACACGTTCGTTCGTCGGGGTCTACAAGAGGTGGGCTATGGTATCCAGCGCACATCAGGGTAGACAGGGGGCATAGCAGTGCCATTCGACGTGGAGCCGAGTGACCTGCGCGGATTCGGCAAGCAGGTCGGGCGCGCGGCCGAGGACGCCCGGGAAGCGAAGAAATACGCCAAGACGCATGGCGACGCGGTCGGCGACAAGTCCTCCGAAGGGCTGATCCTGCATCTCACGGAGCTGCATCCGACAGCGGTGGAACGCGTCGACGCGGTGCTCGATCGCGTCGGCAAGCTCCTCGACTCCGGCTCCTCGGAGCTGGCCCGGTCGGCCGGTCACTACGAGAAGACGGACCGCGCCGAGGCGGAGCGGCAGGATGCCACCTACCCCGAGTCCAAGCGCTGATCAGGGAGCGTTCCGCCCATGTCCTTCACCGACACCGTCGAGCCCACGTCGTACCTGAAGGCGCCGCAGACCACGGAGCCCGAGAAGGGGCCGGTCAGCGATGTCATCGGCGCTGTGAGCGATCTCCTCAGCCCGTCCGCCTGGGCGGCGGAGGCGCTGAAGGCGGCCTTCGACTTCGACCCCTTCGAGGAGGTGTCGAAGTGGTTCGCCGGTGACTGGGAGGGCTACGCGAAGTGCGCCGCCGCCTGGGTCAACATCGGCAAGCTCACCGAGGGCATCGCCAAGAACCTCGACGGCGGCAACGGCACCCTCGACAAGACCTGGAACGGCCGCGCCGCCGACGGCGCCTTCGTCTACTTCGAGCAGCTCGCCGACAAGATCGACGGCCTGAAGGGCGACTTCGAGCAGCTCCAGCAGCACTACGAAGAGCTGTACGCGGCGGTCTGGGCCGGTGCCGACCTGATCGCGGGCCTGTGCAAGCAGCTCCTTGACGAGGCGATCATCGCCGGAGTGGCGTTCGCCGCGGGAACGCTGCTCGCCGAGACGGGCGTGGGCCTGATCGCGGGGTACGCCGTCGGGGCCCTGGAGATCATCCAGATGATCAAGACGTGGGGCCGGATCACCGAGGCGTACAGCGCCTGCGAGCAGGCCGTGATGATCTCGATCACCGCCTCGGGCGCCATCGTGGGCGGCCTCGGCACGGCGCTGCAGAACTTCCCCGAGGTGGGCGGCGGGTACGACCACCCCGAGCCCGGGGTGTGAGGCGGCTCAAGGGGCCAGGTCCTGGCCCCTTGATCGTTGCGTGCGTGCCTCAGGAGCTCATCGTCGCGTACGTGAAGTACGACACGAGCATTCCCGCGAGCCCGGCCAGGAGCAGGATGTTCCGCACCCGTCCGGCCGTCGATCCCTTGATCCCGAACGTCACCATGGCGAGGACCCGCATCCGGTTCTCGCCGCGTCCGAACCAGCGCGGCTGAATGCCCGTGGCGAGGAACGGCACCGCGAGCGCCGAGAAGGCCACGCCGCCGAAGACCGCCATCACGCCCTGGGCGACGCCCTTGCCGCCGGACAGCTTGTACGTCGCTCCGCTCTCGTGCACCTGGAGCTTCGTACCGGCCGCCACGTTGGCGGCCCCGCCGCCGCGGTACTCGGCGTTCTCCACCGGCTCGCCGCCGCCGTCCGGACGGAACGTGCCCGAGCAGCGCGGCTCGTCGAAGGCCCTGCCGCTGCGGTCCTGCTCCCAGCAGCGCTCCACCGTCAGCGTCCCCTGCACGCCCTTCGCCCCGGCGGCCGTCAGCATCATGTTGACGCCGACCCCGCAGATGCCCAGGGCCACCAGAAGCAGTACGACCCCGAAGAGCCGCCCGCCCGTGCTGCGTGGCGGCAGTTGGCTGGGATCACCCAGGACGGTCTCCCGGAGCTCCGTCACGGCCTCCGCCTCCCTTTGCCTTGCTCGCTGGTCCTGCTTCCGCGTCGCATGCTCCACGCGCTCTTCGCGCTTCCTGCTCCACGCGCTCCGACTCTCGTTGCTCCGCGCCCCGGCTCTGGCCCGGCGCGAAGCGTCCCCATCGTGCCACGCCGCGAAGCCCGGGCCGTCAGGCGTGTGGCGGGCGGTGGGTGAGCTGGTGGTCGGCCAGGTTCAGGGCCTCGTCCACTACCCGCCGCAGGTGGCCGTCGGCCAGCGCGTAGATCACCCGTCGGCCTTCCTTGCGGGTGGTGACGAGGCCGCTCAGGCGCAGCCGCGCCAAGTGCTGGCTGACGGCGGGGCGTTGGGCGCCGCACAGCTCGGTCAGCGTCGTCACATCGGCCTCCGCCCGCGCCAAGGCGTGCAGGAGCGCGAGGCGGGTGCGGTCGCCGAGGACGGCGAGCAGCACGGCGGCGCGCGCGAACTGCTCCTCGCCCGGCTGTCGCGGGTGCGCATCGTGCGCAGGTGATAGGTGCATGCGTGCGCTCATACGCACATAATGGTGCTGTGCGGCCGCGGGTGCAAGCACCCGGCCCCGCCGTTGCCCGTCGTACGCGTACGCCCCAGGAGGAGGAGTCCCGTGAGTCACGATCACGGTCAGCACGGCCACGGCCACGCCGACGCCCACGGCAAGGACCAGCACTCCGGGCACTCCGGGCATCCCGTGCACCCCGGGCACTCGCACGGGCCTCACTCGGATCGTCGCGTCCGCCGGGTGGCCCACCGGCTCGGGCATGTGCTGAGACCGCACTCGCACGACTCCGCGGACAAGGTCGACGGCGCCCTCGAGTCCTCCGCCCGGGGCATCCGGGCGCTGTGGGTCTCGCTGGCCGTGCTCGGCGCGACCGCCGTGATCCAGGCGGTGATCGTGGTCCTCTCCGGCTCGGTCGCGCTGCTCGGCGACACGGTGCACAACACCGCCGACGCGCTGACCGCCGTCCCCCTGGGCATCGCCTTCGTCCTGGGCCGCCGCGCCGCCACCCGGCGCTTCACCTACGGATACGGCCGGGTCGAGGATCTGGCCGGGATCGCGATCGTCGCCACCATCGCGGCCTCGGCGGTGTTCGCCGGGTGGGCGGCCGTCGACCGGCTTCTCGACCCGCGCCCGATGAGCCATCTGTGGGCGGTCGCCGGGGCGGCCGTGGCCGGATTCGTCGGCAACGAGTGGGTGGCCCGCTACCGGATACGGGTGGGCCGGGAGATCGGCTCGGCCGCCCTTGTCGCCGACGGGCTGCACGCCCGCACCGACGGGTTCACCTCGCTCGCCGTGCTCCTGAGCGCGGGCGGCGCGGCGCTCGGCCTGCCGCTCGTGGACCCGATCGTGGGGCTCCTCATCACCGCGGCGATCCTGATGGTGCTGCGGGACGCGGCCCGCGAGGTCTTCCGGCGCGTCCTCGACGCCGTCGACCCCGCCCTCGTCGACGCCGCGGAAACGGCGCTGCGGAGCGTGCCCGGCGTACGGGAGATCGGCGAGCTGCGGCTGCGCTGGATCGGTCACCGGCTGCGCGCCGAGGTGGCGATCGTGGTCGACGGGCACCTGAGCGTCCGCGTCGGACACGAGATCGCGGTCCGGGCCGAACACGCCCTGCTGCACGCCGTCCCGCGGCTCACCGCCGCCCTCGTCCACACGGACTCCGCCCCGGCCGCGGGGGACCGGGACCCGCACCAGGCGCTCGCGCACCATGGCGTGGAGCGGCAGCACGCCACTGCGTGAGCCGTGCCGAGAGGGGTACGCGGGTCAGCTCGGGCGCGCAGGTTGTCCCGGGCGCGCAGGTCGTCTCGGGCGCGCAGGTCGTCTCGGGCACATGGGTCGGCTCGTACAGCTCCTGCCGCCCTGGACGTGCCCGCCGCGCGCGACGCCGCTCAGATCCGTACGCCCCGCTTGGCCAGATAGCGGACCGGGTTGACGTCCGATCCGTAGTGGCGCCGTCTCCGGATCTCCAGGTGGAGGTGCGGTCCGGTGGCGCGGCCCGTGCTCCCGGCGCGCCCGAGGTACTCCCCGGTGTGCACGCGGGCGCCGTACCGGACCCCGATCCGGGACAGGTGCGCGTACACCGCGTAGTAGCCGTCTTTCATTCGGATCGTCACCGCCTTGCCGTAAGCCCCCGACCGGGCGGCCAGGACGACGACGCCCGAGCCCACCACGCGTACCGGCGTCCCGCGGGGCACGGCCAGGTCGATGCCGGTGTGGTGTCCGGCCGCCCAGTCGCCGCGCACGCCGTACGGGTTCGAGACGCGGTAACTCCTCGCGAGGGGGCGCGCCCAGCGCATCCGCGGCGCGGCACCGGCGAGACCGGCCGCGCCGCCCCGCACGCAGCCGTAGTCCTCCAACGCGCAGGCGCCCACGTCGCGTTCGAGTTCCCTCGCGAGGGTGGACCGGGTGAGCAGGGTCTCGTACTCCGCGTCGAAGGCACCGGCACAGTCGCCGGTCCACGCGTCCTCGGGCGCCTCTTCGTCCTTCGGCTGCCCGGGGGTGGGCCCGCGGAAGCCGAGCGCGCCCGCGCCGAGGACGGCCGTCGCGATGCCGAGCATCGCGCGCCGCGTGCTGCCGGGACCGTCGTCGTATTGCCTGTCGTCGTTCCGCTCTTCAGCCTTGAGCCTGTCGTGAGTCATAGGCATGAGGAGACGGCGTGTCGGGGTGGTCGCGCACCTTGGCGCGGGCCGAACGGTGGAAGCCGTCACGCCCTTCGGACCATATTCCCTTTGCCGTTACGACCCTGGACCGTTACCCGCCTACGGCTTCCGCCACCGCCAAGGCCCGCTCGGCGTACCCGCGCCCGAACAGGACCGCGTGCACGAGCAGCGGGAACAGCTGGTGTACGCCGACGCGGTCGGCCCAGCCGTCGGCGAGCGGCGCCATCTCCTGGTAGCCGTCCAGGACTTGGTCGAGGTACGGGCAGCCGAAGAGCTTGAGCATCGCCAGGTCGGTCTCGCGGTGTCCGCCGTGCGCGGCCGGGTCGATCAGCCAGGCGTGGCCGTCCTCGGCCCACAGCACATTGCCGTTCCAGAGGTCGCCGTGGAGCCGGGCGGGCGGCTCGGCGGGCCCCGCGAGGCCGGGAAGCCGTTCGCAGACGCGCTCCACCACGCCCGCCTCAGCGGGGCGCAGCGTGCCGTCGTCGACGGCACGGCGCAGGTAGGGCAGCACCCGGTGCTCCGCGTACCAGCGCGGCCAGTCGGTGCCGGTGGCGTTGCGCATGGGGGCGAGCCCGATGAACGCGTCCCGGGGGCCGCCGGGCGGCGGGGCGCCGAACGCGGGTGCCCCGGCGGCGTGCAGGGCGGCCAGTTCGCGGCCGAACCGCGCGGCGGCCCGTGCGCTCGGCCGTCCTTCCGGCACCCGGTCCGTCACCAGCCAGTCTGCGTGGTCTGCGTGGGCTGCGTGGTCTGCGTGGGCTGCCTGGTCGGCGTGGCTGCCGTAGCTGCCGTACACGCGTGGCACGCGGACCGCGTCGGCCGCGGCCAGCCACCGCAGCCCGGCCGCCTCGGCCCGCACGGCACCGTCGCCGTCGGCCCGCTTGACCACCACCAACTGCCCGCCGTCCAGGGTGACTTCGGTCACCTCGGCGGACAGCGGCCGCTGCCGCACCACCCGGCGCCCGGTCAGCCGCGCGGCGGCGACGGCGGCCGGGTCGCCCGCGCCGCGGCTCGTCTCCCTCATGACACACCAGCATGCACCAGACGGACGCCATCGCCGGGCGGGACGGGACGGACGGGGCGGGGCGGGACGGGGTGGGGTGGCGCGTGGTGGCGCGGGTCCGCGATTCCGGGGGAGGCGGGCGGCCGTTACGCGCGGTCGTCCACCGTGGCGTGCCGGAACGTACGCCGGTACGCCAGCGGTGACACCCCGATCGCGGCGTGCAGGTGCTGCCGCAGCGAGGTACCGGTGGCGAAGCCGACCTGCCCGGCGATCTCGTCCACCGGAAGGTCGGTGGACTCCAGGAGGTGCCGGGCCCGGTGGACGCGCTGCTGGATCAGCCAGCGGCCCGGGCTCATGCCTACCTCCTCGGCGAACCGGCGGGCGAAGGTGCGCAGGCTCATCCGGGCGCGCTCGGCGAGGTCGGCGAGGGCCAGCGGCTCGTCGAGGTGCTCAAGTGCCCACTGCCGTACGGCCGCTGTGCTGTGCGACGAGGTCTCGGGCACCGGCTGCTCGATGTACTGCGCCTGCCCGCCGTCCCGCCACGGCGGTACGACACAGATGCGGGCCACCCGGTTGGCGACCTCGCTGCCGTGGTCCCGGCGGACGAGATGCAGACAGACGTCGACGCCGGATGCGGCACCCGCCGAGGTCAGCACGTTCCCGTCGTCGACGAACAGTACGTCCGGGTCGAGGGCCACCCGCGGATACGTGGCGCGGAAATGGTCCGCGAGCGCCCAGTGCGTGGTCGCCGGGCGGCCGTCGAGCAGCCCCGCGGCCGCGAGCGCGAAGGCGCCGGTGCAGATCGACACGAGCCGCACTCCGGGAGCCACCGCGGCGAGCACCGCCGCCGCGCCCTCGGGCACGTTCGGGGCGAGGCAGCCGCTGCCGAACGACGGGACGACCACGGTGTCGGCGGTGCGCAGCGCCTCCGGGCCGTGCTCGGGGGTGAGCGAGAAGTCGGCGTTCGTCCGCACCGCGCGGCCGTCGAGGCTGCACGTCACCACCTCGTACCGACCGTCCGCGGCGCCGAACACGCGGCTGGGAATGCCCAACTCGAAGGGGTACACCCCGTCCAGGGCCAGAACAACGACTCGGTGCACGGCGCCCGCTCCATCCTTCTCCTGACCCTGACCCTGACCCTGACCCTGACCCTGACCCGACGACCGGGCCGTGCTGGCAGGATCTTGTCGAAAGATGGCCATCATGCCATGGCCTGCGCCGCGCCCGATGACGACGCTGGAACCATGAGCAACGGACACACCACGAACCACGACGCGACGAACAGCGACCCGGCCCACACCGCCACCATGCGCGCCATCAGCCAGGACACCCTCGGAACTCCCGATGTGCTCAAGGAAGTTCGGGTACCCAAGCCCGTGCCGGGCCCGGGCGAGATCCTGGTCGCCGTCCGCGCGGCCGGCGTCAACCCGACTGACTGGAAGCACCGGTCCATGCGGATCTTCCTCCCCCTCCCCTCGTCGAGGATCCCGCAGACCCTCGGCTGGGAGGCCTCCGGAGTCGTCGAGGCCGTCGGGCTCGGCGTCACCCTCTTCAAGCCGGGCGACGAGGTCTTCGGCATGCTGCCCTACCCGCACGGCGTCGGCGCCCACGCCGAGTACGTGACCGGCCCCGCCCGCGCCTTCGCCCGTAAGCCCGCCGCCATCGACCACGTCCAGGCCGCCGCGCTGCCCCTCGCCGCGCTCACCGCCTACCAGGCACTCGTCGACACCGCCGACGTACGCGCCGGGCAGCGCGTCCTCGTGCACGCGGCCGCGGGCGGCGTCGGGCATCTCGCCGTGCAGATCGCCAAGTCCCGTGGCGCGTACGTCATCGGCACCGCCAGCGAGGCCAAGCACGACTTCCTGCGCTCCCTCGGTGCGGACGAGACGATCGACTACCGCACGGTCGACTTCGCCGAGGCCGTCTCGGACGTCGACGTGGTCCTCGACGCGATCTCCGGCGACACCCGCACCCGCTCCCTCGACGTGCTGCGCCCCGGCGGCACCCTCGTCTCGCTCCTGCCCAGCACCGACCCCGACGAGGCGGCGAAGGCCGCGCAGCGGGGCGTACGGGCGGAGACGATGCTCGTCGAGGCCGACCACGCGGGCATGAACGCCATCGCCGACCTCGTCGCATCCGGCACCCTGCGCCCCCACATCGAGGCCGCCTTCCCGCTCGCCGAGGCCGCCAAGGCCCACGCCCTCGGCGAGACCAACCGCACCACCGGCAAGATCGTCCTGGTTGTGGAAGGCACGGAGACGGGAGACGGACCCGCCGCGGTCGTAGGGGCGTAGTGACGTAGCGACTGCGCCGTGGACGGTGTCAGAGCTCGCTCACCCCTCCAGCATCGCCCCCTCCAGCCGTGTCCCCTCGGGCAGTTCGATGCCGAAGTCCGCCGCGAGGACCCGCAGCGTCGCGTCGTTGCCGTGCACCTCGCGCTCCTCGCGCCTGCCGTCGTCGTACGTCGTCACCAGGCGGCCGCGGAACAGGTACAGGTGGAAGCCCTCGGTCGTACGCTGAGCGGTCAGCCGTCGGCTGAAGGGGGAGCGCGGGTGGGTGGCGACGTGCCAGTTCATGACCTCGTAGTCGGGCAGCTCGAAGGGCTCGCCGGTGAAGGCGTACTCGTCCTCCCAGTCGCCGTCCGTGAAGGCCCGCAGTACCCAGAGGTCGTCGGGGCCGTGGTGCGGCTCGCGCACGAGGCGGTGGCGGCGCGGACCGGCCGTCGTCTCGGTGCCCGTGGCCAGCGGGATCGGCTCCAACAGGCCGGATATGTCGCCGAATCCGACATCGGCGAGGTACGGCTGCGCGCTGCCCGGGACGTCCACGCGCAGCGTCATGTGCGTGCGCGGGCGCACCGCACCCGCCGGTGCGCCCTTGCGGACCCGGGCGGCCAGGGCGGTCACCCGGAAGCCGAGGGCCTCCAAGGCGGCGGCGAGCAAGGTGTTCTGCTCGAAGCAGTAGCCGCCACGGCGGCCGCGGACCAGCTTGGCCTCCAGGTCCGGCAGCGTCAGGGACGGGGCCCTACCGAGCACCGGATCCCCGTTCTCGAACGGGATCGCCGTCAGATGCGCCCGGTGCACCCGCCGCAGCGTCTCGACCGTGGGCTCGGGACGCCCGGACGGAAGGCCTATGCGGGCGAGATACGCGTCGAGGTCGAGCTTGAACCGGGCAGGGGTGAACGGGGGCAACACGGGCGTCGTATCCATGGCTCGAGCCTATGGGCGCCGCGCGCCCCTCCACCTCGGCCGCCCGGACGGGACTTGTTGGGACGGAGGACCTAGGGCCATGTCCTCCGATCGGTCCTAGGGTCCGCGAACCGCGGCTTCCGCTACTTCGGAGAGCCCAGCGACACTTCGGAGAGCCCAGCGATGTCGGGGTGCTGCGGGGCGGAAACGCGGGCGTCCCCGTAGGGGCCCCGGTCCTTGTCCCAGTCCTTGTCCCCGTCGTAGCCGTCGTAGTCAACGCTGCGCGGCACGACGGACCCGAGCAGGCCGAGCACCAGGAAGATCACGACGAGGGCCTTGCCCCAGGTGTCGAGGAGCAGCGGCCGGGTGCCGGAGCGTACGGCCGCCGCGGGGACCGGCTCGTCGCCGAAGAGCCGCTTGGGGTAGGCGGGCGTGAGCATCGTGGTGTACGCCATGAAGCGCATGCCGAAGCGGGCGACGGCCGCGCTGGACGCGTACACGGGGCCGGGCAGTCGGCCCAGGACGAGGGCGATGAGCCAGAAGATCCAGCAGATCGCCAACCAACCGGCCTGGACCAGGTTGTTGATGATCGCCGCCGGGATCATCAGGATCAGCCGGAACAGCACCGCGAGCCGGTTGAGCGGGGTGGCCTGCAGCTCGATCCGCACCGGGTGGTCCGGAGCCGTGAAGGCGAACGGCGGGTAGCGGTCGACCAGGAGCATCATGCTGGCGTTGACCCGGGTCCGGTAGACGAGGACCGAGCCGAGGAAGTCGAAGATCCCGTCGGGCAGCCGTCCCAGGAAGAGGGCGGCGAACCAGCCGGCGATGGTGACGAAGAACGCCGCGATGGAGAGGAAGAAGACCACCACGAACTGGGGCACGAGCAGGAGCCAGCGCAGCAGCACGGTCCAGCGTCGCTGGGGCCCGGGAGCGGGGATGTCGAGGACGGGCAGAAACTCACCGCCGTCGTCGTCGGCTGCGGTGGTGGGGCGAGGGCCCCAGCCTGTGGCCATGAGCGCTCCTGGTGGTCCCGGGTTCGACGTGGTCCTTGATTTCGGCGGGTGGTCACCGGCTGAACGATTTCGGCGGGTGGTCTCCGGTCGAACGATTCGGCGGGTGGTTTCCGGCTGAACATCGCCATCCTGCGGCGGTACGGCGTCCCGCGCGCGGCCGGAGGGCCCGAATGGAGGCGGCGTACCACCGCCGTGGCCTTGGGGCAGTCAGGTCCGTGGACCGGTCAGCGGCCCGGCCCGTGGGCCGCGGCCTGGGACCGCTCCCCGCGCACATCGGCGACGGCGACCGCGAGCGCGAGCAGCACGAACCCGAGTGCCGTGAGGAGCCCGAGCTGCAGCGCCCGCCCCCAGTGGTCGTGGTTGGCGACGTGGGCGAAGAAGACGGCGCCGACCGTCGCGATGCCCGCCGCGGAGCCGATGCGCTGGCCGGTCTGGAGCACGCCGCTGGCCGAACCGCCCAGGGACACCGGCACCTTGGACAGCGTGAGCGTGGTGTTCGGCGAGATCACGAACCCGGAACCGACCCCGGCCAACAGGAGCGGCACGGCCGCCACCCAGGCCACAGCGCGGCCCGGCACGAAGTGCACCACCACCATCGTGCCCGCCAGGCCGACCGCGACCCCGACCAGGCCGTACGCCACCAGGCGCCGCCCGTGCCGGACCACGAGCCGCCCGCCCACCGCGGCCGCGCCCGCCGACCCGACCGCGACCGGCGTCGCGGCGAGGCCCGCCTGAAGGGCGCTGAGCCCCTGCCCGTTCTGGAGAAAGAGCGTGTAGACGAAAAAGATCGTCGTGAACCCCGAGAAGTAGACCATCCCGAGCAGCGCGCCCAGCGAGAACGACCGCAGCCCGAACAGCCGCAGATCGACCAGCGGCGCACGGCCCCGCCCGGCCTCCGGCTCTCGTCCCGCCCCCGGCTCTCGTCCCGTCTCCGGTTCTTCTCCCGCTTCCGGTTCTCGCCCCGCCCTCGGCTCTCGTCCCGCCCCCGACTGCCGCCGCTCCCACCCCCAGAAGCCCGCGAGCAGCAGCATCCCGGCGGGAATCAGCAGCCACTTGCCCCGCCCGGCCCACTGCTGCTCCTGCACGAGCGGCAGCATCACCGCTACGACCCCGGTGCCGAGCAGCGCGACTCCGACCAGATCGAAGCCGGTCCGGGCACGCCCGGCACGCTCGCCGCGTGGCAGCAACCGCAAGGCCGCCACGAACGCGGCCACCCCGATGGGCAGGTTCACGAAGAACACCGCACGCCACCCGTGCTCAGGCCCGAACACACCGATGAGCAGCCCACCCGCGAGCGGCCCGACCGCCGTCGAGATCCCGACGACGCTGCCGAGCCGCCCGAACGCCCGCGCCCGCTGGGGCCCTTGGAACATCTGCTGGATCAGCCCCGACACCTGCGGCGACACCATGCCCGCCGCGGCACCCTGGAGCAGCCGGAACACCACGAGCCAGGTGGCCCCCGGCGCGAGTCCGCACGCCAGGGAAGCCAGCGTGAACAGCGTGAGCCCGCTCAGGAACACCTCCCGCCGCCCGTACAGATCCCCCAGGCGCCCGGCCGGGACCAGCGCGAGCCCGAACGTCAGCGCATAGCCCGACACCACCCACGACAGATCCGCCTCCGCGGCGCCGAGCCCTCGCTCGATGGAGGGCAGCGCCACATTCACGATCGACGTGTCGAGCAGCGTCATGAACCCGGCGGTCAGCAGCACCCCGAGCGCCCGCCAACTCCTCTGATCTGCGGCTTCGTCCGCGGACACACGCGCCGTGGGGGTCTCCATGCGCCCACGCTAGGCAGCACGAGCCCGGTCCCGGGGCGCCGGAGAGCCCATCTGGAGTACGCCGGTGCGAGCCCGGCTCCGCGAGGCGTGACGGTGGGGGGAGCCCCACACGCGTACCCATGCATACGTCCGAACCCATACATACGCCTGTACCCATACATACGCCCGTACGAATGCGTACGCCCGTACGAAGACGGAGAAGGACACGTGCTCGACGACCTCGCACCCGAAGACCACGGGACCCAGGAACGCGGAACGCAAGGCGGAACCCAAGAGAGCCAGGGCGACCCTCCCCCCGTCCGCTCCTGGCCGACCCAGAACATCCAGGGCCCCGACTTCGACCCGGTCCTGACCGAGCTGATGCGCGAAGGGCCCCTCACCCGCATCAAGCTGCCGTACGGCGAGGGCTGGGCCTGGCTCGTGACCCGCTACGACGACGTACGCGCCGTGACGAACGACCCCCGCTTCGTCCGTGGCCCGGTCACCGAACGTCAGATCACCCGCCTCGCCCCGCACTTCAAACCCCGGCCCGGCGCGCTCGCCTTCGCCGACCCGCCCGACCACAACCGGCTGCGCCGCGTGGTCGCGCCCGCTTTCACGGCTCGCGGCGTGGCGCGGCTGCGTGCGCGGGCGCAGCAGACCCTCGACGCCCTGGTGGACACAGTCGTACGGGACGGCTCTCCGGCGGATCTCACCGCCCGGGTCCTCGAACCGTTCCCCATCACGGTGCACTGCGACGTCATGGGCGTCCCCGAGGCCGACCGCCCGTTCCTGCACCGCCTGACCAAGGAGATCGTGTTCCCGTCCCGCGACGCGACGGTCACGGGCCGGGCGAAGGACGAGCTGTACGGCTGGCTGGCCCGAGAGATCCGCGCCCGCCGCGCAGACGGCCGAGCCCCCGCCCCCGAAACCGCCGCTGGCGACGCCGGAGAGGCGGGGGAACGAGGAGAGGCGGGAGAGGCGGGAGACGCGGGATCGGCGAGAGAGGTGGGAGAGGCGGGATCGGCGGGGGAGATGGGAGATTCCGGAGAAATCCTGTCGCTCCTGGCCGCAGGGGTGGACCGTGGCGACCTGTCGGAGGAGGAGGCCATCGGCGTCGCGGGCCCGCTCCAGATCGGCGGCGAGGCCGTCACGAACAACACCGGCCAGATGTTCTTCCTGCTCCTCACCCACCCTCACCTCCTGCACCGCATGCGGACCGACCCCACGATCCGCCCCCGGGCAACCGACGAACTCCTCCGCTACATCCCGCACCGCAACTCGGTCGGCCTCGCCCGCATCGCCACGGAGGACGTGGAGTTGTGCGGCCGCCGTATCCGGAAGGGCGAGCCGGTGTACGTCTCGTACCTGGCGGCCAACCGCGACCCGGACGTCTTCCCGGACCCCGACCGCATCGACTTCGACCGCACGGACAACCCGCACGTCTCCTTCGGCCACGGCACCCACTACTGCACGGGCGGCCCGCTGGCCCGCCTCCAGATCGACCTCCTCCTCGACACCCTCCTGGACCGCCTCCCCGCCCTGCGACTCGCGGCCGCCCCCCACGAGATCCCCTGGCGCCGCAACGCCCTGATCCGCGGCCCGGAGGCCCTGCCGGTCGCGTGGTGAGCACTGACGTGTTCAGCGCTGACGTGGTGAGCGCTGAAGGTTGCGTGTGCGGTGCGGTGCCGGATGCCCTGCGGATCGCCCGTTGGGCCGCCGCGTCTTGACGCTTGCGAGTTCGGTTCTTCAGCGCGGGGGGTGGTCCCGCGCGTGGCCGCGCCACTCGGAGCGCGCCGAGCGCGTTGGGGTTCCGTGGTGCCGCTGCAGTGACGGTCCTGCAGCGGGCGGGGCCGATGCCCGGGCTGCGGTGGCACCTCGTACGGATCGTGAGCAACGCGGGGAGTCAGTGACGTGTGGAGAAGAGCTGGCAGTGCCGAGGTCGCCCGGCCCTCGCCGCCGGGTGCGGGACATGCTGGTGAACTGGTCGGGCGGGAGCGGGAATTAGCGGCCTTGGAAGGGCTGTTGACCCAGCATCGCTTGGTGACCGTGGCCGGGCGGGCCGGGGTGGGCAAGAGTCGTCTGGCCGCCGCCATCGCGTCGACGACGGCCGGGAGGCAACGCCTCGTCACGGTGCGCTGGCAGGGCAATGGACCGGCCGCCCCAGGCTCGTTGACGTCCCTTGTCGCACGGACGCTGACCGGCTCCACGCCGCCGGAGCCGCGCACGGCGGATCTCCGTGGCCGCGTCGCCGAACACCTGGCGGGCGCCGCCACGTTGCTGTTCCTGGACGACATCGACCCTGCCCACGCCGAGTGCCTGGGCCTGGTGCAGCGGCTGTTGATGGCCGTGCCGACGCTGCGCGTGCTCGTGACGTCGCGCCGGGCGCTCGGGCTCGGCGACGAGCGGGTACTCCGCCTCGAGCCACTGAGCGTCGAGGCCGACATCATCGACGACATCGACGACATCGACGACGTTGCCGCCGGGCTCGGCTCGCCCACCGCGTCCGACGTTCTTGCCCCGGCCGTCCGCCTGTTCCTCGACCGAGCACGGGCGGCCGTGCGCGCCGACGGGAGCGATCGCGGCACGGACAGCGCAGCCATGGACATCACCGACGTCGACAACACGGCCAAGGACATCGCCACCAAGGACATGACCGTCAAGGACATGACCGTCAAGGACATCGCCACCGTGGCGGAGATCTGTCGGCTCCTCGAAGGAGTCCCGCTGGCCATCGTCCTTGCGGCGGAGCAGACGGTACGTCATCCGGTGGGCGAACTGGCCGAGTTGATCCGTCGGCAGCACGGATGGCTGACCGGTGACCGCCCCGCGCTGCGGCGGCACCGGTCCGTGCGGGACGCGATCGGGGCGACGTATGTGCTGTGCGAGCGGGCGGTACGGATCGTCTGGGCCAGAGCGAGCGTCTTCGCCGCCACGTTCACGGAGCAGAACGCGGTGTTCCTGTGTGCCGACGGCGACGTGCCACCCCACCGGGTCCCCGGCCACCTGGCCGAACTCGTCGCGTACGGCGTGCTCGAAGCGGTGGGCGACCCGGGTGGCCTGCACATGCCGCGCTACCGGATGCCGCGGGCCGCCCGCGAGTTCGGGGCCGAACGGCTCGGCGAGGCCGGGGAGTTCGACCGGGTGGCGGAGCGGCGCCTGGTGCACTGCCGCCGCCTGGCCGCGGTCGCCGAGTCCCTGTGGGACGGCGGGCAGCAGAACCAGGCCGTGCGCCTTCTCCGGGATGAGCAGGACGACTTGACGGCGATGCTGCGGTATGCCGCGACCCGGCCGGGTCATGCCGAGGACGCCTTGCAGGCCGTGCTCGGCGTGTGGTTCTGGTGGGCCGTGCACGACCGGGCCGAGGAGGGCCGCCACCACCTCAACGAACTGCTGCCGCTCTGCGAGGCCGACGGCCCGGCGGCGGCGCGCGGCCGGTGGCTTGCGGCCTGGCTGACCGCGTACGACGAACCCCGGACGGCCACCGAACTGCTCCAGAAGGCCTGGCCCGCCGCCGTCCTCGCCGGTGACTCCGCCACTGTCGGCCGTATCGCCCACGTAGAAGGCGTTCTGGCCCTGCACCGCCGCGACCTGGCCGCGGCCGCCGCGCACTTCCGGCAGGCCGCCGAGTCCATCCCGGCGCACGCACACGGCGGCCCGTCGGCGGCCGTCAGCCACGCCTCCGCGGCCGTGACCCAGGCGGCCTTCGCCCCCACCGAGGCCCGCCGCAGCGCCCGCCGCGCCCTCACCCACCCCGGCATCCGGGACGACGCCTGGGCCCAGACCGTCGCCCGCTACGCCGCCGCCTTCGTCGACCACCGCCTCGACCGCCGCGACCGCGCGCTGCGCCGGGCCCGCCGGACGCTCGCCCGCATGGACGCACGGCTCGCCGCGCCACACGGCCGCGCGGCCCTACACCAGTTGATCACCGACATCGAGGCAGGCACCCCGTCCCGCCTCTACCTGCCGGGCACACACCCCGCCACCGACGCGCCCGCGGCCACCACTACGGCCGACCGGGCCTTGCGGTGAGCCGGGTTCCGTGCGGTTGTGCGTGTGCGAGCCCGTGCAGTCGTACGTGAGTGAGCTGAAGAACCGTTCCGCGCAGTACGGGGGACGACCTGGTCGTACGGCTGCTGCTGGTGCGGGGTGGAGTTGAGGACATGGTGCGGGAGCGGGAGTGGTTGCCGCACGGTTCCGGGTGGGCGTTGCCCACTGAGGGGAATACCGTGGACACCACGCCACGAAGGGGGAGCAGTGGAAGCCGAGTTGGCGACGCTGGTGGCCACCGGGGCGACGACCCTGGTCGGCCTCATGGTCACCGAGACGTGGACCCAGGCGAGAGAGCGCGTCGTACGGTTCTTCGCCCGCGCCGGTGCGGACGACGAGGCGGATGCGGATGCGGATGCGGTCGAGGAGGAACTCCGCGCATCCCGGGCCGCGTTGATCGAGGCCAGGACCGCCGCCGAAGAAGTCGACGTAGACGCCGGTGAAGCGGCCGAGGCGCAGCAGATCTCGGCCGACATCGAGGCGCAGTGGCGACTACGCCTGCGCCGCGCCCTGCGCGCCGACCCGGCGGCCGCGAGGGAACTGCGAGCACTCCTGGATGAGCTCGCACCGGACACGGGCGGGGACACGGGGGCCACGGGCGCGGTGCACAACACGATCAGCGGCGGTGTGCAGCACGGCCCGGTGATCCAGGCACGGAACATCTCGCGCGTCGACCTGCGGGGTTCGGGCGGTTCCGGCGGTTCTGGTCCGACTGACGGAACCGATTGACGTAACCGACTGAAACGTAACCGACTGAAACGTACCGACTGACGGAACCCGCACCGCCGACCCGCGAAGCGGAGCGATGGCACGGGTCAATGGCACGGGTCGGCGGCACGGATCGGCGGCACACGAAGCCCGGCACCGTCAGATCAGAGTCCCGCCCTCGACCTCAGTCGTACGCAGAATCTCGTCGAGCCGGGTCAGCGCATCCTGCGGCAGCGTTACCCGAGCCGCGGCGAGGTTCTCCTCGATATGACTCGGCGTACGGCTGCCCGGGATCGGCACCACATGCGGGTCCTGGTGGAGCAGCCACGCCAGGGCCAACTGGGCGGGGGAGAGGCCGAGTTCCTTGGCGACACCGCGCACCGGGGCGAACCGGTCGTGGTTGGCCTGCCGGTTCGCGGCGTCGAAGCGCGGATTGTTCTGCCGGAAGTCGCCGTCCCGCACCTCGCTCACTTGCCCGGTGAGGAACCCGGCCCCGAGCGGCGACCAAGCCACCACACCGACACCCAACTCTCGGGCGGCAGCGATCAGTTCGGCATCCACCGGCCGCCACATGGACCACTCGGTCTGCACCGCGGCCACGGGATGCACCGCGTGCGCGGCCCGAAGCTGCTCAGCCGTCACGTTGGAGAGCCCGAGGTGCCGTACGAGCCCCGCCTCGATCAGCTCAGCGACCGCCCCGACCGTGTCGGTCAACGGAACCTGCGGGTCCGGGAAGTGCGGGTAGTACAGGTCGATTCGGTCCGTGCCCAGCTCCCGCAGGCTGGCCTCGGCATAGCCGCGCACATACGCGGGGTCGGCATTCACGGCCAACTCCCCGAAGGCGAAGCCCACCGGGAAGGTATGCGGCTCCGCGCCCTCGGGTATCCGGAAGCCGAACTTGGTCGCGATCACCACCTCGTCCCGCCGGGAGCGCAGGGCCCGGCCGACGAGCCGTTCGTTGTGCCCGGCCTCGCCGTAACCGTCGGATGTGTCGAAGAAGGTGGCGCCGGCGTCCAGCGCGGCGAGCAGCGCCCGCTCACCACGCTCGTCATCGATGTCGCCGTACACGCCCGGAGAAAGCACCATCGCTCCGAAGCCGAGCGCGGAAACCTCAAGATCGCCAAGTCGCCTTACAGGCAACGTGTGTTCGGTCATGACGCATGCTTATCAGACACCCCGCGGTTCCATGAACTCAAGCCGGTTACCGAGCTTGTCGAAGGCGTAGAACCGGTCGTGACCGGGGAAGTCGTCGTCCCACGTGACCTCGTGCCCACACGCCTCAAGCCGCTCGGCGAGCCCGCGCAGAGACCGTACGAGAATCCCCGGATGCGCCTTACGAGCAGGACGGAAGTCCTCCTCCACGCCGAGATGAACCTCAAGCCCCCCGCCCCGGAACCAACACCCACCCCGTGCGGCAAGCACCGCGGGCTTCGCCACCTCGCTCATCCCCAGCACGTCCCCCCAGAACTGACGACACAGATCCTCGGCCCCGACGGGGATGGCAAGTTGAACATGATGGAGACCACCGAGAACAAAGTCGGCAGCGTGCCCGGTTGCAGTATCGGTGGCGGTGGCGGTGGCGGTGGCGGTGGCGGTGGCGGAATCGGTATCGGCGCCGGTGTTGTCCGCTTCCGCGGCGCCCGTACGTCCGTTGCTCATGTGCATCCTTCTCCCTCTCTCTGGAGCCTCCGCCGACGTCCTCGCCTCACGGCTGGTAAATGCACTCCGCCAGCGTCGCGTGTTTCTTCCAGCCCAGCGATTCGTACAGCGCACGTCCGGCGTCCGTCGCGCCGAGTACGCCGAGGGTCGCGCCCTGGTCCAAGGCGCGGTCGGCAAGCGTACGCATGACGAACTGGCCGAGGCCGCGCCGCCGGTGAGCTTCTTCGGTTATCACGCGGTCCACCACCGCGGCCTCCCCGAGCATGGCCATCTGTCCTTGGGCCACCTGCTCGCCCGCCGCATCAAGGACCCGGATGTGGTCGACGGCGCCGACCGTCTCCACGGTCGCGGTGCAGCCCTCGGGTGCGACCGGGTTCGTGGCCATCAGGTCGACGGCCATCAGGTGCCCGGTCTCCTGCCAGGCCACCACCCACCCCTGCGGTAGCCAGGGTTCGATCTCCTCCGGTTCCGCGGGCATTTTCATCCAGGTGCGCGGCACGGTCACGGACGCGGCGGCGCTGCGGACCAGTGACTCATCGACTTCCGGCAGGACGTGGCGTCCCACTTCGGTGGGGTTGTCGGGCACGTCGACGTAGAAGCCCCAGGGCTTTTCTATCGGCGGGGGTGTCCGCCGCGACAGTGCCCAGCCCGCCACCCAGGTGCCGATCATGTCCGCAACCATCAAGCCCTCCCCGAAGCAGCGGCCGTATCACCGGCCGAGCCGAGCCGAGTAATAGACAACGTCCGGAGTCGCGCATTACATCTCGCCGTGGTGTGCGGCATCTGATTTACGTGCGGCTCCCGCCACGCCTTCTCCTAGGCAGGCCCTGGGTGGTCGTCATTCGGTGGACTGCCCATGCTCAAGTCGTGGAGCCGTAGGGCCAGTTGGAGTTCGAGGGCGTGGGACGGGGAGTTCCAGTCGTCGCCCAGGAGGCGGCGGACCCGGTCCAGGCGCTGGACGACCGTGTTGACGTGCACGTGCAGGGCGTCCTTGGCCTTCGCGAGGCTGCCCCCGTGGGCGTAGAAGGCGTGCAGGGTGCGGGTCAGTTCGGTGCCGCGGCGGGCGTCGTACGAGAGGACCGGGCCCAGGACGTCCTCGATGTAGCCGTGGATGTCCGCTCGGTCGCCGAGGAGTACGCCGATGAAGCCGAGGTCGGGGAGGCGCGCGCCGGAGCCGGTGCGGCCCAGGGTGTGCAGGGCGCGCAGGCAGCGCAGGGCCTCCGCGTGTGTGGCGGGCAGTCGGTCGGGGGACTTGGCCGGGCCCGCGGCGCCCACCGTGACCGGGGTGTCGAGCAACCGGCCGAGCTCGGCGGCCAGTTGCCGGGCGCGCCGCCCCGGGTGGTCGGTCCCGGTCGGCACGATCAGCACCGTATGACCGTGGTGCGGCCCGGCCAGGCCGCCGTGGCCGCGGGCGTACCGGGTGACCTCGGCGTACAGGCGGGGTCGGTGCTCCGCGGCGCAGTCCAGGACCAGAACGGCGTGCGGCCGTCCGAGGTGGACGCCGAGCTTGCGGGCGCGCAGGGCGAGGCTGTCGGCGTGGCGGCGGTCGGGGTCCACGGGGTCGGCATGCAGGGGAAGGGCGGAGTTCCGTTGACCGGCGCACGGAGGGCCGACCTGCCGGTGGTCCGCGGCAAGCAGGTCACTGAGGAGTTCCCCGCGCACCCGGTCCTCCGCTTCGGCGACGGAGCGGCGCAGCAGGAGCAGCAACGCGGTGACCAGTCCGGCCCGTTCGAGGAGCCGCCGGTCGACCTCGCTCAGGTCTGTTCGCCCGGTCAGGGTGAGGGTGCCGAGGAGTTCGGGCCCGGCGAGGGCCGCGCAGATCCAGGCGCCGTCGGCGGCGACGGCTTGGCCGGTGGCTCGGGAGGCCCGTACGGCTTCCTCGGGCGGAGGGCCCGTCTCGCTGCCCGCGTGAGGAGATTCCGTCTCCGTGCCGGGACGGGCCAGTTCCGTGCCGTCCGCGTCGTGGACCGCCACGCCACCGCCGAGCAGCGCGGCGATCTCCCCGGCGACATCGGTGACCGTACCGCCGCGCAGCACGAGTTCGGTGAGGCGGTCGTGGGTCTCGGCGGCGCGGTGCAGGGCGCGGCTGTGGGCGCGTGCGGTCTCCGTCGCCGCGTTGAGTTCGGTGAGAGTGGCCCGGGTCTCCTCCAGGAGACGGGCGTTGTCGATGGCGATGGCGGCGTGGTCGGCGAGCGAGGAGAGCAGCGCGACCGCATCCGGCGTGAACGTACGGGGACTGCGGTCGGCGGCGTACAGGACCCCGATCACCTCGGTGCCGACCCGCATCGGGACGCCGAGGATGCCGCGCAGCCCTTCCTCGCCCACCCCGTGGTCGATGGCCGCCGTATGCGTGAAGCGGTCGTCGACGCGGTAATCGGTGCTGGCGTACGGCCGTGCCGTCTGCGCGACCAGACCACCGAGACCCTCGCCCATGCCCAGGCGCAACTGCTGGAAGGCGGCGGACACGGACCCGTCGGTGACGCGCATGAACGTGTCCCCGCCCGCAGGGTCGTTGAGGGTGAGATACGCGACGTCCGTACCGAGCAGGGTCCGGGCCCGGTGCACGATGGCGCGCAGGACCGCGTCGAGGTCGCGCAGCGCGGCCAGGTCGCTCGCGGTGTCGAACAGGGCGGCCAGCTCCGTCTCGCGCCGCCGGTGCTGTGCGAGGGTCCGCCGGATGCCGAGCGCCACCTCGGTGGCCTCGTCCACCAGGACCTGCGCGTCGGGCCCGGCACCCTCGGCGCGCGCCTGGGCCGCCGGGCGGGCGAACTCCTCGGCCGGGGCCGAGCGGGCCAGGAGGTCAAGCAACTGCCGTAGGGCGACGGCTGGTTGGTCATGGGCGCCCGGTTGGCTGTGATGTACGTCCGGCGCGTCCGGCGCGTCCGGCGTATCCGGCGCGCCCGGCCCGTCCGGCGCATCCGGCCCGTCCGGTGGGCCGAGTGCGTCCGGTTGACCGTATACGTCCGGTCCGCCGGCGGTGTGTCCCATGGTGCGGGGCCCTCCTGGTCGGGTGGGTCACGGGCGCGTGACCGCAGGAGCCGACCGTACCGGGACCGGTCCGACTCGGCCCGGCCCGGCCCGGTGCGGTGGGGTGGTGCGGGGGGCGGCTGGGTCAGGCCGGATCCGCGGGCAGCGGCGCCGGAGTCTTCGAGACCGAAGGAGAACCGGGGGATCCCGTCACGACCCGGTCCTGGGTGAGGTCCCGCCCCCGAGTCTCCCGCGCCACGGCAACGGTGACGGTCGTGATGACGGCGGCCGCAGCCAGATACAGAGAGATCGGCACGGAGGAGTCGTACGTCCGCAGCAGCTCGACGGCGATGATGGGCGCGAGCGCACCGGCCACGATGGAGGCGAGCTGGGAGCCCATCGACGCCCCCGAGTACCGCACCCTCGTATCGAACAGCTCGGAGACGAAGGCAGCCTGGGGCCCGTACATGGCGCCGTGCAGCAGCAGCCCCACCGTCACGGACAGCGTGATCACGACGAAGGACTCCGAGTCGACCAGGACGAAGAAGCCGAACGCCCACAGCGCCATGCCCGCCGAGCCGAACAGCGTGACCGGCCGCCGTCCCACCCGGTCCGACAGGGCGCCCCACGCGGGGATGGTCACGAAGTGCACCACGGAGCCGATGAGGACGGCGTTCAGGGCCGTGCTCTTGGGCAGCTCCAGGTGCGTGGTGACGTACACGAGGAGGAAGGAGGTGAGGATGTAGTAGGAGATGTTCTCGCCGAAGCGGGCGCCGATCGCGGTGAGCACCTGACGCCAACTCGTCCGCAACACCTCCACCACGGGCGCCTGCTCCTTGCCCCCGGCCTGGGACTTGGCCCCGGCCCTTGCCTCAGCCTCGGCCTTGGCCTTCGCGGCAAGGAACACCGGCGACTCCGTGACCGACATCCGGATCCAAAGCCCGACGACCACCAGAACCCCGGAGAGCAGGAACGGCACCCGCCAACCCCAGGCCAGGAACGCCGCGTCCGACTGCACGGTGGCGAGCACCGCGAGCACACCGGTGGCGAGCAGATTCCCGCCCGGGGCGCCCGACTGCGGCCAGGAGGCCCAGAAGCCACGGTGCTCGGCACCGCCGTGCTCGGAGACGATGAGCACTGCCCCGCCCCACTCGCCGCCGAGCGCGAACCCCTGGATGAGCCGCAGCAGCGTCAACAGGATGGGCGCGCCCGCCCCGATGCTCGCGTACGTGGGCAGGAGTCCCATCGCGAACGTCGCGCCGCCCATCATCAGCAGGCTGAGCACGAGCAGCTTCTTCCGTCCGACCTTGTCGCCGAAGTGCCCGAAGACCACACCGCCCAACGGCCGGGCCACAAAGCCGATCGCATACGTGACGAACGCGATGAGCGTGCCCGTCAAAGGGTCGGCGGCCGGGAAGAACAGCTTGTTGAACACGAGCGCGGCGGCGCTGCCGTACAGGAAGAAGTCGTACCACTCGATCGATGTGCCGATGAGGCTGGCGGCGACAATGCGCTTGATGCCGACGGGCGTTGGCGGAGCGGGTGCAGGGGCGGCCATGGTCACCACTTCCGGACGGGATACGGGGACGTTGTGTGTCGCCACACCGTAGAAACAGGCAGGTCACCCGCACATGTGACGGGACACCATACTTCTGGGGGCCGAGGTGTGGACAGGCCCCGTGGTAAGCGGAGTTGAGGGACGACGGGGTCGCTGAGGTCCTGATGGAAGGGTGTCTCTTTTGGTGCACTTTGACGCTGCGGTGCTGCCGTGCTGGTCGCTCGCTGGGTCGCAGAAGTGGACCGGAATGTCTGTGGCGACGGTGAAGGCGTGGTGGGCGGCCACCTCGGAGGCTTGATCCCAGGTCAGGGACTTGGTCAGGTATCGCGGCAGGGTGACCGTGCGTCGCCGGTTCCTGATCTGGTCGAGAGTCGGCGTCTGGGGCCGTCTGTACGAAGCGGTCTGCTATCAACTCGATGACACCGAGCGCCTGCACTGGGGAGGGGAGAGAAGGACAGCCGGTGATCTACCTGCTCGACACATCCGGTTGCTCTTATGGGCACGCGGAGGGTACGGCGCTGCGGCGAGCGGGAAAGTGGAGTGCACGCGGCCCTCGTTGCGCTCGGACTGCGTCGACTCGAAGGTCTGCTCAGGTACGCGATTGCGGTGCACATACGGGGACGGTCGTCTTCGTGGAAGCGGACCGCAGGTTGTCCCGCTGCTTCCGGGGCTTGACTCTTCCGTTCGTCTGCAGCGCGCACAGACCCAGTGGTCACACTCCTACGAGCCCAGTCTGCCTGCGCTCGATCCCGTGTGACCGGCAGCTGCAGTAGTCCGCCGGACAGCCGCTGCAGCAGGTCCGTGCGGTGGGCCCGGTTACTCCCTCAATGCGCCCATCGCCCGGTCGAGCAGCACGGCCAGCGGGACTGTACCCTCACAGGCCACCCACCTCGTGGCGGCCACGTCCAGGCAGGCGAGCGCCGCGGCGGCCAGCGCACTCGGCCTGGTGTCCTCGGGCCGGTCAGGGCTGACCCCCAGCCGTCGGGCGACCTCCGGCACCAGCAGCTCCTGCCAGTTCAGTTGCTTCTCGTAGTGCCGGGCGCGCAGTGACGGGGTCTCCTGGAGCATGCGCAGATAGCTGAGTGCTTGCTCGGGCGCTGCCTCGTTCATCCGCGTCAGAACGTCGAACGCCCGGCGCAGTGCCTTCCAGGGCTGCTCGTCGTCCGGGCGGGCGGCGAGCGCCTCCGCGATCTGGCGGCCGGATTCCTCCAGGCGCCCCAGGACGATGTCTTCCTTGGTGCCGAAGTACCGGAACAGGCTGGCGCGTGACAGGCCCACCTCGGCGGCGATCTGGTCGACGGTCGTCCGCTCGAATCCCTGCTCGGTGAAGAGCCGGTTCGCCACCTCCACCACTTCCACCCGAACCGTCGCACGCATGCGCTCACGCAAGCCGGGCGGCTTGCGTGCCGGCTGGTCGGCGGTGCGGGCGGGCTCAGACATGCAAGAAGGGTACAGCAAGACTCAATTTGATACTGAGTATCAGGCTATGCGAGATCTCCTCGCCCGAGGCTGCCCTGTCCGGCGCCGACCGCACCGACCGCACCTGGACCTACGCCCAGCTCCTGGACGACGCCGAGCGCGCCGCGTCCTGGCCGGCTGCACGGTCCCTGGTGCCGCGGCGCAGATCCAGTACACCTCCGGCACGTCCGGCATCCCCAAGGGCGCCGTCCTGCACCACCGCGGCCTCGTCGCCAACGCCACCTTCGTGGCCGCCCGCGCCGGATTCTCCCGGGACGGGGTCTGGGGCAGCGCGCTGCCGCTGTTCCACGCCGCCGACTGCGACCTGACGGTGCTCGGTGTGGCCACCGCCACCGGCACCCTGGTCCTCGCGCGGGTCTTCCCACCCAGACCAGCCCCGACGCAGCGCCCGCGACACGTTGCAGACCGCCGGTCGGCCCCTGTGGCAGATCGAGGTCAAGATCGTCGGCCCCGCCGATCCCGATCCGCTGCCCGTGGGCGAGCCGGGTGAGATCTGCGCCCGCGGCTACCCGCCGCGGCGGGGGCGCGGCCTGCGGCAAAAGCCCCGGTCCGGCGGGGGCACGCACCGTGGCGGAGGCACGGCTCGTGCGCCCGCTTCACAGCCTCCGCGGCGGTCCGAAGCCGCGCAAGGAATGAGTCGGAGACTCCACGTCTATCTGACACTCAGTATCAAGATGATTCGTAGGGTCGATGCTGTACGCTCCTCAACATCAGTGAGGCACGCTGACGACTGGAGGACAGAGATGTCTTCGCATCTGGCGCCTGGTGACCAAGTGACGTCCGGACTCGATCGGCGTACCGAGCTGAGGGAGTTCCTGCGCTCTCGCAGGGCCCGGCTGAAGCCCGAGGATGTGGGTCTGCCCTCGCTCGGGCGGCGGCGGGTTCCCGGATTGCGGCGCGAGGAGCTGGCGCAGCTGGCTGGGGTGTCGTACGCGTACTACGCCCGTCTGGAGCAGGGCTACGGCGAAACCATGTCGGCCGAGGTGCTGGACGCCGTCGCCCGCGCCCTGCGCCTGACCGAGGAGGAGCGTGAGCATCTGGTCCGGCTGGCCCAGCCCGAGCGGCAGAGCGCGACGCAGGCCGTGCTCCCGCCGCGGCGATTGCGGCCCAGCGTCCAGCACCTGCTCGACGGGCTCGGCGTGCCCGCCTACGTCGTCGGCCGGCGCCTGGACATCCTGGGGTGGAACCGGCTCGCCGCCGCCGTCTTCGGGGACTGGGCCCTGCTGCCGCCCGAGGAGTGCAACCTGGCCCGGCTGATCTTCCTCTCGCCCGAGATGCGCGACCGGTTCGCCGACCCGGACCGCCTGGCGCTGAGAGTCGCCGGCGTTCTGCGCATGAACGCCGGCAAAAGCCCCGGGGATTCATACCTCTCTTCCCTGATCCAGGAGTTGTCGCAGACGAGCGAGGAGTTCCGGCGGTTGTGGGCACGGCACGAGGTGAGCTGCGGGACCACCGGCGAGTCCGTGCGGTTGCGGCACCCGCTGGTGGGAGAGTTCGACCTCATCCACGAGCCCATGGCGCTGCCCGGGGGCGCCCCTATGCGGCTGGTCACCTACCACGCCGAGCCGGGGTCCCGATCAGAGGAAGCTCTGCGGATGCTGGCCAGTTGGGAGATGGAGCCGCTGCGCTGAGACTGCGCTACGCGCCGACCCATTCATCGGTTCCGTCCGAGAACTTCTGGTGCTCCCAGGTCAAGTTCACCGCCCCGGTGCACCGCGGCGAGGGCACGCACCGGGTAGTGCGCCACGACCTTCTCCGCGATCCGCCGCCTCTCGGCCGCTGCCGTCGGGTGGCACGAATACCCCGGTCCGTCCACGTCCGCGCCTGAGTCATGATTCCGCACCGTGCCGACGAACAGCGCGATCCCGCCTGCTCACCGGGGTGCTCGTGGGCCACTCGGCCGTGGGTGTCGATGAGTATGTGGGGCCTCATACGGTCAGGAGCGCGGCTGGTGATGACACCTGGGCCGCGGGGACGGAACCGTGGATGGGGCCGGGGACGCGGGACAGGGGCAGGCCGGTGCCGTTGTGGGTGTGGGCGATGATCTCGGCGGTGATGGAGACCGCCGTCTCCTCGGGGGTGTGGGCGCCGAGGTCGAGTCCGATCGGTGAGTGCAGGAGCGCGAGGTGCTCCTCGGACATGCCTGCCTCACGCAGCCGTTCCAGGCGGTGCTCGTGGGTGCGGCGGGAGCCCATTGCGCCGATGTAGCCGACCGGGAGGTCGAGGGCCAGGCGGAGCAGGGGGATGTCGAACTTGGCGTCGTGGGTGAGGACGCAGATCGCGGTGCGGGCGTCGACCTCGGCGCGCTCCAGGTAGCGGTGCGGCCAGTCGGCGACGACGTCGTCGGCGTACGGAAAGCGGGCCGGGGTGGCGAAGACGGGGCGGGCGTCGCAGACGGTGACCCGGTAGCCGAGGAAGTGTCCGGCCTGGCTGAGGGCGGCGGCGAAGTCGACGGCGCCGAAGATCAGCATGCGGGGCGGCGCCGCGTGGATGTGGACCAGGAGTGTCAGCTTCTCCGGGCAGGTGTCGGCGTCTCCGCCGACCTCGACGCGGGCGGTCCGGCCTGCCCGCAGCAGCGCGCGGACCCGGGTGGCCACCGCCCGGTCCGCCTGCTGGCTTCCCAGTGTCCCGTCGTACGCGCTGCCGCCCCCGAACACGGAAAGGGTGCGGCCGAGGAGGCGCTGTGGCCCGTCGATCACCTGTGCCACGGCGACGGGGGCACCGGCCGACACCTGTTCCAGGGCGGTGGTGAGGTGGGGCCGGTCGGCGGGGTCGACCCGCTGCACCAGGACCTCAAGCTCGCCGCCGCAGGTCAGGCCGACGGCGAAGGCGTCGGCGTCGGAGTAGCCGAACGAGGCCCGAATCGGGGGTTCGCCCGACTCCAGCACCTGCTGGCACAGCTCGTAGACGGCGCCTTCGACGCATCCTCCAGAGATGCTGCCGACCGCTTCGCCGTCGGTGTCCACGGCCAGTGCGGTGCCCGGTGGCAGGGGGGGCGCTGCCGCTGACCTGGACCACAGTGACCAGGGCGAAGGGGCGGTCCTCGCGGCACCAGCGGTACAGCGCGTCCGCGATGTTCAGCATGAGAGGCGTCCTTCGGTGGGTGGTTGGGGAAGCCCGCCGCCGCGCCGGATGGGGATGGCGAGGCACGGCGGCGGGCCGACCGGATCGCTTCGGTTCCGGGGCTCCCCGGGGGAGGGGGGAGGGAGAGAGCCCGGCCGCCCGGGGGTCAGAGCAGGGCTTCGGCGGTGATGGGCAGTTCGCGGACGCGGCGTCCGGTGGCGTGGAATACCGCGTTGGCGATGGCGGGTGCCACGCCGATCTGTACGAGCTCGCCGAGGCTCTTCACGCCGATGGGGTCGGCCCTGTAGTCCTCCCCGTTGAGGTAGACGGCCTTGAGGTCGGGAATGTCGGCATTGACCGGGACGAGGTAGTCGGCGAGGTTGGCGTTGACGATCCGGCCGTCGCGGTGGTCGGTGACCGTGTGTTCCAGCAGGGCCGCGCCGATGCCGCCCACCATGCCGCCGATGGCCTGGCTGTCGGCGAGCTTGGGGCTGATGATGCGGCCCGCGTCGTACACGCCCAGCATCCGCCGCACCCGGACAAGGCCGAGCCGGGCGTCGACCGCGACCTCGGCGAACATCGCGGCGTAGCCGTACATCGAGAACCGGCTGTTCTCCTCGGGAGCCCAGGACCCGCCCGCCTCCAGGTGGGTGCGGTTGTTGCGGGCCAGGAGCTGCCGGTAGGTCTCCCCGCGCGCGGGGTTGCCCTTGACGTGCAGCCGTCCGCCGCGGACCACGATGGCGTCGGCGTCGACGCCGTGCAGCGGTGAGCGCTCGGCCTCCACCGCGAGGGTGATGGCCTGCCGCCGCAGCTTGTCGCAGGTGTCCTGGACGGCGGATCCCACGCTGGCCATGGTCTGCGAGGCACCCTGGGGCGGGGCCTGCGGCATGGTGGAGTCGCCGAGCCGGAACTCAACGTTGCGTACGGCCAGGCCGAGGGCGTCGGCGGCGACCTGGGTCATGGAGGTGTACGTGCCCGTACCCACGTCGTGCGTCGCGGACTGGACCACCACGGTGCCGTCGGCGTCGAGCCTGGCCTGGGCGTGGGCCTCTCCCCGGAAGACGTCGTAGCAGCCGGTGGCCACGCCGGTGCCGATGAGCCAGTCGCCGTCCCGCCGGGAGCGTGGCCGGGGGTTGCGCCGGTGCCAGCCGAATTCGCGGGCGCCGACGCGGAAGCACTCGCGCAGCCGCCGTGTGGAGAAGGGCTGCTGCGTCGAGGGGTCTTCGCCGGGTTCGTTGCGCAGCCGCAGCTCGATCGGATCGATGCCGAGTTTGTAGGCGAGTTCGTCCACCGCGGTCTCGATGACGAAGGCGGCGCTGCCGTAGCCGGGGCCGCGCATCCACATCGGGGTGCTGACGTCGAGCGGCACGATCTGGACGTTCTGGCTGACGTTGGGCACGGCGTAGAGCATCTGCCCGAGTGCCTGGTTGGCCTCCCAGAACTGCTCGTAGCGGGAGGTCTCGTACTTCATCTCGTGGACCATCGCGGTCAGCCGCCCGTGCCGGGTGCTGCCCAGGCTCAGCTTGTACTCGTAGGCGGGCCGGTAGCCCACCGTGAAGTACATCTGCCTGCGGGTCAGCGCGAGTTTGACCGGGCGTCCCACCTCGCGTGCGGCGAGTGCCGCGATGACGACGTGCGGCCAGGTCCGCAGGGCGTTGCCGAACGCGCCGCCGATGAACGGCGAGAGGACGCGCACGTTCTCTGGCGGAATGCCGAACACGGACGCCGCCTCGTTCTGCGCGCCGATCACCCACTGGGTCTTGTCCCACAAAGTGAGCTTGTCGCCGTCCCAGCGGGCGATGGTGGCGTGCGTCTCCATCGGATTGTGGTGGTTGCGGGAGAGCCGGAAGGTCATCTCCATCCGGACGTCCGCGGAACCCAGCGCTTCCTCGGCGTTGCCCCGTGCGTAGGGCTCAGCGAAGGGAGCGGGCCCGTCCTGGGCCGGGCTGCGGGTCAGGTCGGTCGACGGCTTCTCGGCGTCGTAGGAGACCTTCACCAGGTCGGCGGCGTGTTGCGCGGCCTCCAGCGTGGTCGCCACCACCACGGCGACCGGCTGGCCCAGGAACTGGACGGCATCGTCCTGGAAGGCGCGCAGCCGCCGGCCCGGGAAGGGGAAGCTGGCCGGGTTGTCGCGATACGCAAGCCTGGGCGCGTTGCGGTGGGTGATCACCTTCAGGACGCCGCGCTGGGTTTCGGCGCCGCGGGTGTCGATGCCGGTGATGCGTCCGCGTGCGATGGTGCTGTTGACGATGACGGCGTGGACGACGCCGTTGATGTCGTGGTCGGCGGCGTACTTGGCCTGGCCGGTCACCTTCAGCCGTCCGTCGACCCGGGACAGCGGTGCCCCGACGGCTGCCTGCGGCTGCGGGCTCACTTGCCACCTCCTACGACGCGCAGTTGGCGCTCGACGGTCCGTTTGAGCAACTCGACCTTGAAACGGTTGTGCCGGAGAGGCCGGGCCCCGTCGGCGGCGTGTTCGGCGGCCTTGGCCCACAGGGCGTTCGACGGCCGCCGCCCGATGAGTTCCCGCTCGACGGCGGGCAGTTTCCAGGGGACGGTGCCCACGCCTCCGGCGGCCACCTTTGCCTCGCGGATCACTCCGCCGCGGATGTGCAGGGCGACGGCCGCCGAGGTGAGCGCGAACTCGTAGGACTGCCGGTCGCGCACCTTCAGATAGCCCGACCTGAGTGGGCGCGGAAGAGCCGGAACCTCCACCGCGGTGATCAACTCGCCCCGGCGCAGAGCCTGCTCGCGATTCGGTGTGCTGCCCGGCCGGAGCAGGAAGTCGGCGAAGGACACCGTCCGCTCCCCGTCCGGGCCCAGCAGATGGACCGTCGCTTCCAGGGCGGTGAAGGCCACGGCCACGTCGGAGGGGTGGGTGGCCACGCAGGCGTCGGAGGTGCCGAGGATCGCGTGGGTGCGGTTGACGCCGTGCAGGGCCGCGCAACCCGAGCCCGGCTCGCGCTTGTTGCAGGCGGCCGTCACGTCACGGAAGTACGTGCAGCGGGTGCGCTGCATGATGTTGCCGCCGATGGTCGCCATGTTGCGCAGCTGCGCCGACGCGCTCAGCTCCAGCGCCTGCGAGATCACCCGATACAGAGCGCGCACCTCCCGGTGGGCAGCGACATCGGCCATCCGTACCAGCGCGCCGATGCGCAGGCCCCCACGCCGGGTGACCGTGACTTCGCGCAGCGGCAGGGCGCTGATGTCGACCAGGGTTTCGGCGCGTTCGACGGTCTCGCGCATCAGGTCGACCAGTGTGGTGCCGCCGGCGATGTAACGGCCGCCGCCGCGGCCCGCGTCGAGGGCCTCACGGGTGTCGGTGGCCCTGGTGTAGGAGAAGGGATGCATGGGGACCGTGCCTCATTTCCCGCGGGCGGTCTGCTCGACCGCGCGCACGATCTTCACGTAGCAGCCGCAGCGGCAGATGTTGCCGCTCATGAACTCCCGGATCTCCTCCGGTGAGCCGGTGTGACCCTCGTCGATGCAGCCGACGCCGGACATGATCTGGCCGGACGTGCAGTAGCCGCACTGGAAGGCGTCCTGGTCGATGAACGCCTGCTGCAGCGGGTGCAGCCGCTCTCCTCGCGACAGGCCCTCGATGGTGGTGACCTCGGCGCCGTCAAGCCGAACCGCCAGCGTCAGGCAGGAGTTGACCCGGCGGCCGTCGACCAGGACGGTGCAGGCGCCGCAGGCACCGGCGTTGCAGCCCTTCTTCGATCCGGTCAGGCCGAGGTGTTCGCGCAGCAGGTCAAGGAGCGAGGTCCGGTTGTCGACCGTCACGGTGTGCCGCTTGCCGTTGACGGTCAGGGAGACGCGGCTGCCGGGCGGTGCCTCGGCGGCGTCCGCGGGCTCGGTGCCGAACACGGACTGTCCCGCTATGAGACCGCCTGCCACGACCGCCCCGCCGACGGCGGTGGTGGTCGCGATGAACGTGCGCCGGGAACGGGCGGACGCGGACCCCTCGGATGAGCCCTCGGGGGGAGGAACAGCTGACTCGGTGGGTTCGGTGAACATGACCACTCTCTCGGTCTACGGAAGGCGGTTGGCGGTACCGACCACCGTCATGTGCACGAATCGGTCCCGCCGGGTGGCGTCGTGGTCTGCCGTGTCCCGGCGGTGCCGGTCGGCCCGGCGTCCGGGGACACGGTTCACGCCGCGGCGGACCAGGCGGGCCGTCGGCCCAGGAGGAGTGCGGTGGCCGGGGGGTGAACACGATCGGCAGCCGCCTCACCAGGTCTCCGGTGCGGCACGGCATCCACTGTGCGGCAAGTGGCGCGATACAACGAGCACAGATTTTTGGGACGACTCGGGTAAGTACCACTGCCGTTGGTACGTCTGGCAGTAGCAGTCAGGGCGGTCCGACCGCCGGCGGTGGTCGTCATGCCGTCATGCGTGGGGAGGGTGCCCGGTATCGGACGCCCTCCCCTGTTGAAGTCGTCCCTCGCCTAGCTCTGATCGAATGAGTGGTCGTACCACTCGATCGACGTGCCGATCAGGCTGGCGGCGACAATGCGCTTGATACCGACGGGCGTTGGCGGAGCCGTTGCAGGGGCGGCCATGGTCACCACTTCGTGGAGAGCTCTGCCCTAGAGTCCGGAGTTCGGGAGTCTTGAGTCCGGGAGTCCTGAGTCCGGGAGTCTGGAGTCCTGAGTCCGTTCCGCCCTCACCCTTCCGCCCTCACCCTTCCGCCCTCACCGTTCCGTCCTCACCCGGAGGCGTAAATGGCCGTTCGCCGTGTCATGCCCATCATCCAGTCGGAAGCGACGCAGGAGAGCCGGGAGTTCTACGGTCTGCTCGGCTTCGAGGAAGTCATGAATCTCGGCTGGATCACGACGCTTGCCTCGCCGTCCACCCCGGCGGCCCAGGTCAGCGTGATGACCAGCGACAAGACCGCCCCGGTCACCCCCGACATCAGCATCGAGGTCGACGACGTCGAGGCGGCTTACGCGGCCATGCGGGACAGCGGCGCGGAGATCGTGCACCCCATCCAGGACGAGGAGTGGGGCGTACGGCGCTTCTTCGTACGTGATCCCAACGGCCGCGTGATCAATGTGCTGAGCCACCGCTGACGCTCCCGGCGACCGCAACCGGTCCGTCCCTACTTCCCATGTGGTACTTCCGGTTCCTTCGGCTGTACGACGCCACCGGGTCGCCGCTCGGGAATGCTGAGCAGCATGGAACCGGCTGACCAGGAGACACAGGCACGCCTCAGGCCCACCGTCGTACGCGAGGCAGGGCCCCGAACGGCATTCCGTTTCGGCTGGGGATCCGGCTGGAGAAGTGCGCGCCCCGTGGAGCGTGCCAGTTACGCGATCGGCGCCCTCCTCTTCGCCGTCGGCCTCTTCCACCTCTTTGTCTTCGCGGTGGACGGGGGGCCGTGGGACGGGCCGGTGTCCTGGCGCAAGCCCACCACCTTCGGGCTCTCCTTCGGTCTGACGCTGATCGCGATCGCCTGGGTGACCTCGTATCTGCGGATGAGCGGACGCATCCGCACGGTGCTGCTCACGCTCTTCGCCGCGGACTGCGTCCTGGAGGTCGGCGGCATCACCCTCCAGGCATGGCGGGGCGTGCCGTCGCACATGAACATGGAGACGGGCTTCAACACGGCCGTGTCCTTCACGCTCGCGGTGGGCGGCGGGCTGCTTGTGGTGCTGCTCTCGGTGTTCGCGGTCGTGTCGTTCCGGCGGCGCCCCGAGGGGCCGACAGGGATGGCGCTCGCCCTGCGGGCCGGGTTCGCGATCCTGCTGGTGGCTCTGGTGTCCGGCGCCGGCATGATCGCCCGGGGCGTGGCCCTCGCCAGGACGGGCGACCAGCTCGGCGCCTACGCTTCGACCGGATTCCTCAAGCCCCTGCACGGCGTCAGCCTGCACGCGGTCCTCGTCCTGCCCGCCGTGGCCTGGCTCCTTTCGCACACGTCGTGGAGCGTCGAGACCCGGCAGCGGCTGGTACGCCTGGCCGTCGCCGGGTACGTGCTGGCGGTCCTTGCGGCAGGGGTGTGGGCGATCCTGACGTTCTGACCGCCACAGGTGAGGACGTAGACGTACGGGTTGGGAGTCTGCTCAGCCGCGATCGATACGTTCAAGGAACTCCAGGACTCGCGCGAACAGCATCTCCGCCGACTCCTGGTGATACTCCTCGGGCAGGCTCGGGTCGGTGATCAGATGCCCGGAGACCGGATACTCGAAGAACTCATAGGAAGCCCCCGAGTCCCGGACCGAGGCCGCGAACGCGTCGATCAACTCCTGCTCGCGGAACGGGTCGTCGGCCGCGTAGTGCACCTGAACCGGCACATCCTCCGGCCAGGCCGACGCACCGAACGCCGCCAACGGCAGCGCCGCGTGCAGCAGTACGGCACCCCTGGCCCCCGGCCGCGTCGCCGCGAGCAGCTCCGCGGAAGCGCCGCCGTTGGAGAACCCGGCGTACACCACAGCCTCGGGCAGTTCGGCGACGGCCGCCTGCGTCCGGCTGATGAGTTCGGGGATGCCGCCGATCGACTCGACCCATTCAAGGGCGGTCGTGTAGTCGTCGAAGACTTTTCCGTCGTAGAGGTCAGGGGTGTGGACGAGGTGTCCGGCCGAGCGCAGCCGCTCGGCCGCATCGGTCACGCCGGGCCGCAGCCCCAGCACGGAATGGAACAAGACGATCTCTGTCATGGTGCCTGTCTAGCACCCTGGTCTGACAACTGACCCTCATTGACTGCTGATTGCTGAGTTCAACCTTGCCGGTCGCGGTCGCATGCCCGCCCCGGCCATCGCCAACCCGCAACCGCTTACTTATTCGCTGAGCTGCCAGGCTTCAAGAAACCTGTTCGACCTGCAGGTTCTGGCTCGCGTCCCACGGTCATCACAATCCGGAACCGATGAGGGCAGCTGATTTGGGATTCTCTCGTCGCTCCCCACCGCGGCGTCCTACACTCCCACCTCTTCGGCCCGGAAGGTGGCACCTGTATGTATTTGGCATGTACCTGTGACCGCCGTATCGCAGGGGAGTAATGCATGATCACGCTGAGCGTCCCCGTCATGATTACCTTCGGAGTCTTTCTGATCGCGGTGGTCATGATCGGCGTCGTGACGCATGGAGAGACGACCACGTTCGAGGACTTCACGGTCGGCGGCCGTCGCCTCAGCGCCCCGGTCGCGGCGTTGTCCGCCGGAGCCAGTGACATGTCCGGCTGGCTGTTCCTGGGCCTGCCGGGCGCCGTGTATATGGCCGGGATCGGGGCTACCTGGATCGCCGTCGGCCTGATCATCGGCACGTATCTCAACTGGCGGCTTGTCGCACCTCGCCTGCGCACCTACACCGAGTTGGCCGATAACTCCGTGACTCTGTCCGCGTACCTGGAGGGTCGTTTCGAGGACCGGAGCAGGGTGCTTCGGCTCCTCTCAGGCATGGTCACGGTCGTGTTCTTCACCGTCTACGTCGCCAGCGGACTGGTCGCCGGCGGGCTCCTGTTCAACGAGATATTCGGAGCCGATTTCGAGTTCGGGCTCACGGTCTTCGCCGTGGTGATCGTCGTCTACACCATCCTCGGCGGCTTTACGGCCCTGAGTGTCACGCACTCCATCCAGGGCACGCTGATGTTCCTCGCGGCGATCGCCCTCCCTGCGATCGGTCTCTGGCAGCTCGGCGGCTTCGGCGCGCTGCACGGCGCGCTCACCGACACGACCCCGGCGCTGCTCGACCCGGGAGTCCGGGCCTCCTTCGCCGGCAACGCGTGGACGGCCGGTGAGCCGCTCGGTGCCGTGGCGATGATCTCGATGCTCGCCTGGGGGCTCGGCTACTTCGGCCAGCCCCACATCCTGAGCCGCTTCATGGGTATCCGCAGCACACGGGACATACCGCTGGCCCGCCGTCTGGGTGTGGGTTGGGTGTTCGTCGTACTGCTCGGTGCCTCGTTCATCGGGCTTGCCGGGATCGCCGTGCTCGACGAGCCGCTCGACAATCCGGAGACAGTCTTCATCGAACTGTCCACCCAGCTGGTCAACCCCTGGATCGCGGGAATCCTGCTGGTGGCCGTGCTGGCCGCGATCAAGTCCACGGTGGACAGCCAGCTGCTGGTCTCGGCCACGTCCCTCACCGAGGACTTCTACCGAGCGTTCGTCAACCGGCGGGCCTCGGACACGGTGCTGCTGGTGGTGGGGCGTCTGAGTGTGGTGGCCGTGGCGCTGGTCGCCTACGCGATCGCGTTCAGCGGCGGTGCCGTGCTCGACATCGTCGCGTACGCCTGGGCGGGATTCGGCGCGGCCTTCGGCCCGGTGATCATCCTGTCGCTGTACTGGCCGCGGATGACGGCAGCCGGGGCGATGGCCGGCATGGTGACCGGCGCGGTCACCGTGGTCCTGTGGGACGAGATCGACCCGCTCCTCGGGCCGCTGGAAACGGGCGTCTACGAGATGGTGCCCGGCGTGCTCGCCGCCACCGCGGCAGCACTGCTCTTCGGCAAGTACGTCGGATGTCCCCCGGCGCGCACCTGGAGCGGCACGATGGAGCCCGCGATGGCGGTGACCCCCACGGCGACGCCCCCCACGACGGAGGACGACAAGCCGCACTACGGCACCGCGACGTACAGCTCGACGGATTACGGCACGGGGGCGTACGGCTCGACGGACTACGGCACCCCCCGGGGAATGCCGCGGGACGACGACCCGTGGCGCCAGTGACCTTGCGTCCGGCTCGGCGTACTGCTGCGGCGTGCCGTAGGGCTCCTGGTGGTCGGTCACCACGGTTGTGCCTGTGCGTTGGCCGCGGTTGCCCTCCAGGGGCAGGTCACGGATCGATAAATAGTTATTAGCATCTATTTTAATTTTCTGTTACGGCTGTTGTGCTTCCGGTCACGCCGCGCGGTACCCGTCCCCCGAGACGCCCGGAGCACCAGATGTCGATCCCCGTTCACGACACGCGCGCCGCCGCAGGGCCCCGTGCCCCACGCTGCGGTGAGAAGCCGACCGAGCCGAAGTCCGCCTTGTTCGTCGTTGCCCTCGGCTTCGCGCAGTTCGGCCTTTTCGTCGCCCTCCTCGGGCCGGTCATGGTGAGCATGGCGCTCAAGGTCGCCACGCTCACCGATGCCGCCACCGAGCGCACCGCCGCGCTCGGCACGATCCTCGGCGTCGGCGCCATCGCCGCGGTCGTGGGCAATGTCGTCTTCGGCCGGCTCTCCGACCGTACGACTTCCCGGTTCGGGCGCCGACGGCCCTGGATCGTCGGCGGCGTCCTCGCGATGGCCGTGGCGCTGCTGTGGGTGTCGCAGGCGACCACGGTCGCCGGACTGGCGGTCGGCTGGTTCGTCGCCCAGCTCGCCGCGAACGCGTGCTTCAGCCCGTTCATCGCGACGCTGGCCGATCAACTGCCCGAGCGGCAGCACGCGAAGGTCTCCGCGATGGTCGGCATCATGCAGAACGTCGGGATCCTCGGGGCGACCCAGATCGCGTCCCGGCTCACCGAGAACATGGTGCTGCTCTTCATGGTCCCCGCCGCGATCGGTGTGGTCGGCATGCTCGTCTACGCCGCCGTCCTGCCCGACCCGGTGCTTCCCGCCAAGCCCGGCCGGTTCGATCTGCGCGCGCTGCTCCAGACGTTCTGGGTCAACCCGGTCCGGCACCGTGACTTCGGGCTTGCCTGGGCTTCCCGGTTCTGTCTCGTCCTCGCCTCCTTCCTGTTCACCACCTTCCGGTTCAACTTCCTCGTCGACCGGGTCGGTCTTGAGGACGCCTCCGCCGCGGCCGCCGTCGCCAGCGCGACGCTCATCTATACGGTCGTCCTTGTCGCAGCCGGTTGGGTCGCCGGTGTCGTGTCCGATCGCACCGGTCGGCGGAAGGTCTTGGTGGCGGCGTCAACGGCCCTGTTCGGGCTGGGAGTTGTGCTGCTCGCCCATGCCGACACCCTCACCGCCTTCTACCTCGTTGAAGCGATCATGGGCCTGGCGTACGGCATCTACATGAGCGTCGACATGGCGCTGGTGCTCGAAGTGCTGCCCGACCCCGAGGACGCCGGAAAGGACCTCGGCGTCTTCAACATCGCCAACGCCCTGCCCCAGTCCGCGGCACCGTTCCTCGGCGCCCTGCTGCTCGGCTTCGGCGGGGCCGGAGCGGGCCCGCAGTACGGGCTTCTGTTCTGGGTCGCCGGTCTCGTCTGTCTGGCCGGCGCGTTCGTCGTCCTCCCGATCAAGAAGGTGCGCTGACGTATGACCACGTACGACCGCATGACCACGTACGACACCGCGCTCGCCGCGCTCTCCCTCGAGGAGAAGGTCCAACTGCTCACCGGCGCGACCGCGTTCACGCTGCACGGTCACGAGGGCATCGGCCTCGCCCCGATGGCGTTCTCCGACGGTCCGACCGGCGTACGCGGCCTCGAGTTCACCGGCGGCGCGGAAGTCGCCCTCTTCCCGAACGCCACCCTGCTCGCCTCCGCGTGGAGCACCGACACCGCCCACGAGGTCGGCGAGCTGCTCGCCGACGAGGCCGAGCGGCAGCGGATCCACGTGGTGCTCGGGCCGACCATCAACCTGCACCGCAGCCCGCTCGGCGGCCGCCTCTTCGAGCAGTACGCCGAGGACCCGCTGCTCACCGGGCACCTGGCGGCCGCGTACGTCCGCGGGCTGCAGTCGAAGGGCATCGGGGCCTGTCTCAAGCACCTGGTGGCCAACGAGTCGGAGACCGAGCGGAATTACCTGAGCTCCCAGGTCTCCGAGGAGGCGCTGCGCGAGCTGTATCTGCTGCCGTTCGAGATCGCGGTGGCGGACGCTCAGCCGTGGTCGATCATGGCCGCGTACAACGATGTCAATCAGGTGGCCGCGACCGAGCACGACGCCATCAACAACCAGGTGGTCAAGGGGGAGTGGGGCTGGGACGGACTCCTGATGTCCGACTGGTTCGCCACCAAGACCTCCGCGGCGGCCGCGAACGGCGGCCTCGACCTGGTGATGCCCGGCCCCGACGGACCGTGGGGCGCCGCCCTGGTCGCCGACGTCCGCGCCGGGAAGGTCGCCGAGGAGACCGTCGACGACCACGTACGCCGACTGCTCCGGCTTGCCGACCGGGTCGACGCCCTCGGTGAGACGCGCACGTGGCGCACCGGCCTCCCCGCGCCGGACGCGCCCGAACGCCGGGCGGCGCTGCGCCGCCTTGCGACCGACGGCATGGTCGTACTCCGCAACGAGCGCGGCGTACTGCCGCTGGCCGGGGACGAACAGGTGGCGCTCATCGGGCGACCCGCCGTGGAGACCGTGTGCATGGGCGGCGGCTCCGCCACCGTGAACCCGCCGCACCAGGTGACCATCGCCGACGGCCTGCGCACCGCACTCGGCGACGACCGCGTGCGGGTGATCGACGGCGTCGACGTACGAACCCTGCCCGTCCCGGCCGGACCGGACGCCCTGACCCACCCCGACACCGGTGCCCCCGGCGTACGCGTGGTCATGCTCGACGCCGACGACGCCCGGCTCATCGAACGGCACCGCGATGTCGCCTCCGTCTCGGTCGGCTGGGACGGCGACCTGCCGCGGCCGGTCGCGCGCACCCGGCTCACCGGCCGGTCGGCCGAGGGCGGGCGGCTGCGCCTCGGCGCGATCGGGACCGGTGCCTGGACCCTGCGCGTCGACGGGCGTGAGGTCGCGGCGTTCACGCTGGCGGCCGGTGGCCACGACCCGGGCGAGGCGATGCTGGTGCCGCCGCGCCGCACCCTCGACGTGGACGTGCCCGCGGGCGCCCTGGTCGAGGCCGAGGTGCGGATCGTGCCGACCGAGCCGGTACCGGGCCCGGACGGTGTCGTGGGGGTGATCGCCCACGCCATCGCCTCCGGCATGGGCATCAAGGGCCTGGTCGCCGCGCCCGTCCCGGCGCCGGTGGCGGAGACCATCGCCGCGGCCGTCGACGCGGCGCGGGACGCCGACGTCGCGGTGGTCGCGGTGGGCCTCACCGACGAGCAGGAGACCGAAGGGGCCGACAAGACCACCCTGCGGCTGCCCGGTGAGCAGGACGCGCTGGTGCGGGCGGTCGCGGCCGTCGCCCCGCGCACCGTCGTCGTGGTCAACGCCGCCACCCCGGTCCTCATGCCCTGGGCCGACGAGGTCGACGCGATCGTGGTGGCCGGACTGCCCGGCCAGGAAGGCGGGCACGCGGTCGCCGACGCGCTGCTCGGAGTACGGGAACCGGCCGGTCGCCTGGTCACCACCTGGCCGGTGGCCGACAAGGCCGCGCCCGCGTGGGACGTAGTACCCACTGCCCTCCAACTCCCTTATACCGAAGGCACGTTCATCGGCCACCGCGGCCACCACGCGGGCCGTGCCAAGGCCCCGGCGTACTGGTTCGGGCAGGGCGAGGGCTACGGCACCTGGGAGTACGACGCGGCCCGGCTCGTCGACGGCCACCCCACCCCGGCGGTGGAGGTCGACCTGCGGAACACCGCGGGCCGCCCCTCGCGCGAGGTCGTCCAGGTCTACCTTCAGCCCGCCGAGCCCGATCAGCCGGTACGCCTCGTGGGCTGGACGACCGTGACCGTACCGGCGGGCGAGAGCGTCACCGTGACCGTGACCACCGACCCGCGCGCCTGGCGCCGCTGGACCGCCGACGGCTGGTTGCCCCTGACCGGCGGCGAGTTGCTGGTCGCCCGCGGCCTCGGCGACGTACGACACAGGCTCACCGTCCCGGCCTGACCGGCGGCTCATGGTGTCGACACCACTCGTAGAGTCGACACCATGAGTACTGGAGCTGACCCGCGCCCCCAACCGGCACGACGGGGGCGCGGGCGCCCGCGCGGAGGCGGGGGAGCGGAGACCCGCACCCGGATCCTCGACGCCGCGGCGGAACTGTTCGCCGAATCCGGCTACCGGGCCACGACCATGGTCGCGGTCGCCGAGGCCGCCGGGCTGAGCCAGACCGGGCTGCTCCACCACTTCCCGGACAAGGAACGGCTGCTCGCCGACGTCCTCGACCGCCGCGACCGCCTCGACATGGAGGCCATCGGCGACATCCCGGACGCCCGCGGCTGGGACCGCTTCGACAACCTGCTGCGCCTGGTCGAGCACAACACCGGCCAGCCCGGCATCGTCCGCCTCTTCGCCGCCCTCGAGGGCGAGGCGATCGACGCCGACCACCCCGCCCACGACTGGCTGCGCCGCCACCACCGCATGGCCGCCGAGATGATCGGCGCCTGGCTGACCGAGGCGATCGAGGACGGCACCGCACCGCCGGACACCCCGGTGGACCGCATCTCCCGCCTGACGGTCGCGGTCATGGACGGCCTCCAGGTGCAGTGGCTGATGGACCCCGAAGGCGTCGACATGATCGGCGACTTCGCCGCTCACTTGGCGGCGGTACGGGCGCGATGGGAGCGGAAGGGGGATGCGTTTCATGGTTGACGTGATCGTGGTCGGCGGCGGTCCGACCGGCTTGATGCTGGCCAGTGAGCTGCGGCTGCACGGCGTGCGCGTACGCGTACTGGAGAAGGCGGCGGAGCCGACCCGGGTGGTCCGCTCGCTCGGCCTGCATGTGCGCAGCATCGAGGTGATGGACCAGCGCGGCCTGCTCGACCGGTTCCTCGCGCTCGGTCAGCGGTACCCGCTCGGCGCCGGTTTCTTCGCCGGTATCGCCAAGCGCTCGCCCGACCGCCTGGACACCACGCATCCGTACATCCTCGGCATCCCGCAGCCCACCACCGATCGCCTGCTCGCCGAGCACGCCACCGAACTCGGCGCCGAGATCCGGCGCGGCTGCGAACTGGTCGGGCTGAGCCAGGACGAACACGGGGTGACCGCCGAGCTGGCCGATGGGACGCGGCTGCGCTCGCGCTACCTAGTCGGCTGCGACGGCGGCCGCAGTACGGTGCGCAAGCTGCTCGGCGTCGGCTTCCCCGGCGAGCCCTCCAGGGTCGAGACGCTCATCGGCGAGATGGCGGTGGCCGTGGAGCCGGAGGAGCTGACCGCCGTGGTGGCCGAAGTCCGCAAGACCCAGCTGCGGTTCGGTGCGATGCCCCTCGGGGACGGGACGTACCGCGTTGGCGTGCCCGCCGAGGGGGTGGCCGAGGACCGCACGGTCCCGCCGACCCTCGAGGAGTTCAAGCAGCAGCTACGGGTGCACGCCGGGACCGACTTCGGCGTGCACTCACCGCGCTGGCTCTCCCGCTTCGGCGACGCGACCCGGCTGGCCGAGCGTTACCGCGTAGGCCGGGTGCTGCTTGCCGGTGACGCGGCGCACATCCACCCGCCGACCGGCGGGCAGGGCCTCAACCTCGGCATCCAGGACGCGTTCAACCTCGGCTGGAAACTGGCCGCCGAGGTGCGCGGCTGGGCGCCGGAGGGCCTCCTGGACAGCTACCACACCGAACGGCACCCGGTGGCCGCCGACGTCCTCGACAACACCCGCGCACAGATGGAGCTGATGTCCCTCGAGCCGGGCCCCCGGGCAGTGCGCCGACTGGTGTCGGAACTGATGGACTTCGAGGAGGTGAACCGGTACCTGATCGAGAAGATCACGGCGATCGGGGTCCGCTACGACTTCGGCGAGGGGCACGAACTGCTCGGCCGACGGATGCGGGACGTGGAGCTGAAGCGGGGGCGGCTTTACGAGTTGATGCGCGGCGGCCGCGGACTGCTGCTCGACCGGACCGGCCGACTGTCGGTGACGGGCTGGGCGGACCGGGTCGACCACGTCGTGGACGCCGCCGACGCCGCCGACGCCGTCGATGTCAGCGGGGAACTGGACGTGCCCGCGGTGCTGCTTCGGCCGGACGGTCACGTGGCGTGGGTCGGTGAGGAACAGCGGGATCTGCTCGGCCAGTTGCGCAAGTGGTTCGGCGCCGCCATGAGGTGAAGCCGTTTTTCAGCTCGACCTTGACCCTGCGTCGGCCCATTGATCCATGCATCAGCCCATTGATCCATAGGAGTGCACCGACCAGCTCCCCGTCGCTCGCTGCCCGGTGGGCCCCGTGTGCGGGCATACGGTGGTGCGTCGTCGGAACAGCCGAGTGTCACCGGACAACAGCGAGGCCGGGGTAGCGATGCGTCAGACCAATCTCACGGGAGAATCGGCCGAATACGTCAGCGCCCGCGAGGAGTTGCGGCAGGCCGAGCTCGAGCTGATGCGCCATCGTGAACGCGTCGCCGAGCTGCGGCGCACCTTGCCGCTGGGCCCCGTCGTCGACGACTACACCTTCGAGGAGGGCCCGGCCGACCTCGAGGCCGGTGACGCGCCGACGCGGACCGTACGGCTGAGTGAACTGTTCACCCGGCCCGGGCGCGACCTGATCGTCTATCACTTCATGTACGGCAAGACGCAGACCGAGCCGTGCCCCATGTGCACGATGTGGATCGACGGGTTCAACGGCGTTGCCCGCCACGTCGCGCAGAACGTCGACCTCGCGATCGTCGCCGCGGCCGAGCTGCCCGCACTCCGCGCGCACGCCCGGAACCGCGGGTGGACGAATCTGCGGCTGCTCAGCGCCGGGTCGAGCACCTTCAAGTACGACCTGGGCAGCGAGGACGCCGAGGGCAACCAGGACTCGACGGTGTCCGTGTTCACCCGCGACGACGACGGGTCGGTACGCCACTTCTACTCGGTGCACCCCCGTATGTCCGACGACTTCGACGAGCGAGGCATCGACCTGCTCACCCCGGTATGGCACCTCCTCGACCTCACCCGCCGAGGCCGGGACAACTGGTACGCCACACTCGACTACTAGCTCGACTACTAGGGGGAGACACCCCTTGGTAGTACGCACGGCTGCCGAGGCCACCCTTCACCGCGCGCCGCCGAACGGTTCGACGCCCACGATGCGGCGTACCCGAAGGGGCTCGACGACCACGGTGATGCGGCGTTCGTCGGGCAGCAGCCACTCGTACGGTGTGCCCAGGTACTTGTGGGCGAGCCGGTCCATGTCGCGGTTTGCCTGCTCGCCCTCGACGAAGCGGGTGACGCGGCCGTGGATCTGGATCCGGTCGAAGGGGTTGTCGGTGTCGGCGTTCGAGAGGCAGACGCGCGGGTCGGCGCGGAGGTTGCGTTCCTTGACCCGGCCCACGGAGGTGTTGAACCACACGCTGTCCCCGTCCAGATCGACCCACATGGGACTGACATGCGGGGAGCCGTCCGGGCTTGTGGTCGCCACGAACCAGATGCCCTTGGCCGCTAGACGGTCCCGTATGTCCTGGGTGAGCTGGCGCATTTCTCTCTTCTCTCTGTGCTGACGCTCCCCGTTCCGGAAGCGCGGGCAGGATCAAGCATGCCTGGTGACCGGGTCGGCGGAAGACTCACCCCCCAGTCAACTGGTCGTCCGACGCGGGCAGTTGAGGAGTTCCACCTGGGGTCATCTGTCTTTGGACAGGGCCAGGAGTTCGGCGAACAGTCCGCCCGCGTGGACGAGGTCGTCGTACGTTCCGTGTTCGGTGATGCGGCCGTGGTTCATGACGACGATCCGGTCGGCCAGGCGGGCGTTCTCCAACTGGTGGGTGACGACCAGTGTGATGCGGTCGGCGGCGATGGCCTTGATCGACTCCAGGATGGCGTGTTCGCCGCGCGCGTCCATCTGGGACGTCGGCTCGTCGAGGATGAGCAGGTCGGGCCTTCGGTACAGGGCCCGTGAGCAGGCCAGGCGCTGCCACTGTCCGCCGGACAGTTCGGTGCCGCCCCACAACTCGCGGGCGAGCAGGGTGTCCAGACCGACTGGCAGCTTCTCGAGGGCGTCCCGCATGCCGACGGCGTCGACGGCCGTCCAGACCGGGGCGTCGTCCTCGGTCCTGGGCTGCCCGAGAGTGATGTTCTCGCGGGCGCGCAGCGGCCATTGGGCGAATACCTGGGGGACGAGACCGGTGTGCTCCCAGACGCTGTGCGGGTCGACGGTGGCGATGTCCTCGCCGTTCCACAGGACGCGACCCTTGTCACTCAGGAGCAGGCCGCAGATCAGGCGCATGAGGGTCGACTTGCCGGAGCCGTTCTCGCCGATGATCGCGACGATCTCGCCGCGCCGGAGGGTCAGGGAGAGGCGGTCGACGGCCGGGTCGGTCTTGCCCGGGTAGCGGTAGGTGACCTCGTCCAGGCGGATCTCCCGTACCGGAGCCGCGATGGCCAACTCGCCGCGCCTGGGCGCGCGTTGGTCCGCGAGAGCCAGGAAGGCGGTCATGTCCGCGAGATAGAGGCTGGTGTGGAACATGGCGGCGGCGTGGATGACGACCTGGTTCAGGGCGGCCAGAGTGGTCTGCACGGCGACGATCGCGGTCGCCGCGACGGCCAGGTCGACGCGCCCTGTCCGGGCGAGCCACGCCAGGGCGGCCCAGGTGAGCAGCAGGAAGGTGCCGCCGAGGGCGGAGGTGGCGAGCTGGATGCGGAGCACGCGCGGGGCGGCGGACAGGGTGCGCCGGTCGATGCGCCGGGAAATGGTGCGGTACCAGTACAGGAGATAGCCGGTCATGCCGTTGGCGCGGACCTCGTCCGCGTACTTCGACGTGGTGCTCCACCAGCGCATCATGTGCCGGACGTTGCGATCGGCCACGTTCGCGTAATGCGTCTCGTACGTCACCCGGGCCGAGAGGACGGCCCCGATGCCCGCGGGCACCACGGCCAGGAGCAGCAGCGGGAGCATCGCCGGGTGCAGGATGGACAGCACGCCGCTCGCGGTGATCATGCGTACCGCCGCGGTGGTCAGGCGGGTGGCGTCCTGCACCATCAGATGGGTCCGTACGACGCCCATCTCGGCTGATTCCTGCCGGTCGGCGAAGCCGTCCTCGCCGTACGCGGCGGTCTCGACGTTGCACACCGCGGCGACCAGCGCGGTGTCGGCTTCCGTGGTGAGCCGTGGGGTGATCCGCCCGTCCGCGTACGAGGAGAACGCGCCGGCGGCACGTCCGGCGGCCGCGGCGGAACAGATGGCGATGAGTGCGGGTGTGGCCGCGTGCAGGCGCTCCGCGATCGGCCCGGCCGCGGTGAGGTGCTGCATGGCGCGTGCGGTGAAGGCGAGCAGCACGGCGGCGCTGAGCCCGGTGAGCACCTGGCAGCCGAGCAGCAGCACGACCGCCCGGCGGTCGACGGCCCAGGCCATCGCGGCGGTCTGCCGCATCACCCCCGGAAGCCGCTTGCACATCGCGGCGAAGGAGACCTCCCCGAGCGGGTTCCTGGCGTACTGCCCGGAAAAACGGATCTGGGCGGGCTCCGGCGGTGCGGGGCGCCGGGGCGTACTGGAGTTCTTGTCCGTACCCGTACCCGTATCCGTGTCTGTGTCTGTGTTCGTGTGCCTGTGCCTGTGCATGTCCGCGGTCGTCAACGGATGACCTCCGCGTCGGCGCGTTCGAACACAAGGTGAACACCGGTGATGTTGGGGCAGGTTGACAAGGCGACTCCTCCAGCGACCTCGTACGGACAGATGCTCGGTTAACCGAGTCGATCGCTGCTCCGTAACGGTGAAGCGAGGAGGAATTTTCGGATGTCAGTGCGAACGCGAAGCGGAGTGCTTGCGGTACCGACCTTCCGGGCTGTGATCTCGCGTTCGATTTACTCGATCGGTTCGCCTCACCCGATCCGGCGATTGCGCGCACGGCACGGCACGGCACCGCAACGCACCGCACCGCGCCGGACCGGGAGCGCGTCAGTTCGCGCCCCAACCGCCGTCCAGGGAGAGCGACGCTCCGGTGATGGAGCCGCTGTGCGGGCCGCAGAGCCATACGGCGGCCGCGGCGACCTCCTCCGGTTCGAGCAGCCGCTTGATGGGGGAGCGGGTGAGCAGCACCTCGGACACGACGGCGTCGGGGCTGATGCCGTGCGCGGCGGCCTGGTCGCGGATCTGGCCCTCGACCAGCGGGGTGCGTACGTAGCCGGGGCTGACGCAGTTGCTGGTCACGCCGTGCGGTGCGCCCTCGATGGCGGCGACCTTGCTGAGGCCTTCCAGGGCGTGCTTGGCGGCCACGTACGCGGATTTGAAGGCGCTGGCGCGTAGTCCGTGCACGCTGGAGATGTTGATCACCCGGCCCCAGCCGCGTTCGTACATGGCCGGGAGCATGCGCCGGAGCAGCAGAAACGGGGCGGTGACCATCACCTGCTGGATGCGGGCGAAGGTCTGCGGCGGGAAGGCGTGGAGCGGGGCGACGTGTTGCAGCCCGGCGCTGTTGACCAGGATGTCGGCGCCTATGGGCAGCGTGTCGACGGCCGCGGCGTCCGCGAGGTCGCAGACGTGGGCCGTGCCGCCGGTGGCGTCGGCCGTGGCCTTGGCGGCCTGGGCGTCGACGTCCACCACCTCGACCGTCGCTCCGGCCGCGGCCAGGGCGAGGGCGCAGGCCCGGCCGATGCCGCTGCCCCCGCCGGTCACGAGGGCGACGCGCCCGCGCAGGTCACCGTCAGTGGTGCCGAGCCACGGCAGCGGGGTGGATGCGGGAGATCCGGTTGTCATGAACGAAAACCGTAGGCCGGTCCCCACCTGGTGCCCATGGTGCGAATCCCCGTACACGGGCGTGGAGTTATGGCGCCCGCCGCCATACGTGGTGGGCTTTCTCGCGTGCGGCGCGGGGCGGATGGCACTACCGCGGGCCACCTCGGCCGGGGCCCGGGCCGGGCGGCGCGCGGGCGCGGCCTTCCAGTCGTAGGCTCCGTATCGGACGAATCCCCCAGAAAGGATCATGCTGTGGCTTCTCGGCTCAACCCTTACATCAGTTTCTCCGGCAACGCCCGACAGGCGCTGGAGTTCTACCAGTCCGTCCTCGGCGGCGAGCTGAACCTGAACACGTACGAACAGTTCGGCGGGGCCGGTGCCGAACACGACGACAAGATCATGCATGGCATGCTGGAGACACCCCGTGGCTTCGTCCTGATGGGCGCCGACACCCCGCCCGGGATGGAGCACAAGCCCGGGAACAACTTCGCGGTGAGCCTCAGCGGCGACGACGCCGACGAACTGCGCGGCTACTGGGAGAAGCTGTCCGACGGCGCCACCGTGTCCGTCCCCCTGGAGAAGCAGATGTGGGGCGACGTATTCGGCATGTGCACCGACAAGTTCGGCGTCTCGTGGATGGTCAACATCAGCGAACCGCAGTCCTGACGGCTCGCTCAGCCGCGCAGCTCCAGGCCCAGCTCCTTCTCCAGAACATCCGCCTGCTCGGGCGTCGCGAAGACGAAGTAACTGTCGAAATTGGCATCCCGTAGGCGCACGAAACTGGCCAGATAGAAGCGGCGCGGGTCGTCGCCGGGGTCGGGGTCCACGTGGCCGATCATCTCCGATATCGCCAAATGGTCCAGGTACTCGTCCGACATGTGCTCGGTCGGCTGGGTCACCACGACGCCGTTACGGGCGAACTCAAGGAACTCCTCGTCCTCGTCGTCTCCTTTCTCATCGTTCATGCGTAGCCGGACATCGGTGATGGTGACCGCGCCGTCGGTGAGCGCCGACGCTCTCTCCAGGAAGTGCTCGTAGCTTTCCTCCAGGAAGTCGACGTCGTCCCCGTGCGCCGAGACCGCCACCCCGAACTCTTCGAGTGCGCTGGGTACTTCATGCGGGGGCAGCGGCTCGTGGGCGAGGTCGGCGAAGTGCGCGATCACCTCGGCCACCCGCTCCGGCGGCACCATGCCCATCCGCTCCAGGACCGCCCCCACGTGCGCATACGAGGACGCCCTGAACCAGAACAGCACGTCCCGCAGCCGCGCCTCCGGCTCCTGAGGCGCACCGGCCACTGCCGCGTCCGCGGTGGGCAGCAGCTCGCGCAGGCACTCCAGCGGTAGCGCCGTGCCGCCGACCCGCTTGTCCGGCTGATCCACGAACGGCACCTCGGTCCACGCGCACTCCCGGGAGCCGACCGTGCCGGGCTCGGTGTCCGGATCGAACGGGACGTACTGCCACACCGCCCCCTTGTTCCTCCGGATCACCTCGCCCAGATACCAGCAGGCGCCCTGGACGAACGGCTCCTCCCGCGCGGCGTCGAACTCCTCGACCGTGGCGAACCGCCGCCGCACGACGGCATCCAGCCAGTCCAGCGTGTCGGGGTGGAAGTTCCACCGCCACGCCCCGTCGAACGCGTCCTCGGCCCACGCGGAGAGCGCCCGCTCCCGCTCGTCCAGCCAGGCCGCGAGCGCCGGATGCTCCGGCAGCGGCGGCGCGGGGGGAACGTACGGCAGGTGCGCCCTGACCGGCTCCCACCCGTCGTCGGCCTGCTGCCGCCCCGCCACCGCCTGCCGCAGCCGCTCGGCCTCATCGGCGAAGGCCGTTCCGGTGCGCACGCGCAGCGCGTACGCGATCAGCAACATCGGTGCGATGGGCGAGAGTTCAAGCTCCTGGTCCGGCCGGACGACCGGCTGGCCCGGCAGGTCACCGAACGGCCGGGTGTTCCAGGCCCAGGAGCCGCCGGCTATCCCGAGGAGGACTTCGCCGAGATAGGCCGCCGCGCTCTGCGTGAACTCCGTTCGCCGGTACGGGTCCTGGTCGGCCGCGTAGCGCTGCAAGAGGCGGGTCTCCAGCGCGTTCAGCGACGTCGGGGCGTAGTCGTAGGCGAATTCCTCGCCGACCAGCACATGTTCCAGGAGCAGCAGTTGATACGGGAGGTCACCGGTCCACTGCTCGAGCAGCTGCTGCGGGGAGTTCGCCGGGTGTGCTGCCGGTGTCTCAGGGCTCATACGGCGACTGTAGGGGCCGCCACTGACAGTGCCCGGTCCTTGGACGGGGCCGGGCACGGTCTAACTGCAGGAGGGGCACATTCCGCGGTAGGTGATGTCGACCTCGGACACCGTGAAGCCGAAGCGCTCCTCCGCCGGAAGGGCGGCCAGTGCGTCGCCCGTCGGGTGGACGTCGCGGATGGCGCCGCAGCGGGAGCACACCAGGTGCTGGTGCGGGCGGTGCGCATTGGCGTCGTACCGCTTGGCGCGGCCGACCGTGGAGACCTCCGCGATCTCGCCGATCGAGACCAGCTCGCCCAGGGTGTTGTAGACCGTCGCCCGGGAGATCTCGGGCAGCCGCTCGGTCGCCCGCGCGTGCACCTCGTCGGCTGTGAGATGTACATGATCACCGTCGAGGACCTCCGCAACGACGCGCCGCTGGGATGTCATCCGCCAGCCACGTCCGCGCAGCCGCTCAAGGAGGTCACTCATCTGGTTCACCTATCCGGTTCTGTCGGATGCCCGAAGTTCACCAAGGGACGTTCGCATGCTTCTTGACTTGGATCGAGTCCATCGTAGGATCGGTTCTGTAGATAGCCAAGGGACAGGAAGACTGCAGCTGGGTCCTTGAGATCGAGAGGTGACGGGATCACCGCCGGGAAACCGTGTGGTGTCGACCTCGGGCTGACGGCCGCTCGCCGCGCATCCCTGGGCACCCACGCAATCCATGTATGAGCCCCTCACCGCGTCGTGTGCCGGTCTAGAGTGCCGTCGCCGACGTCGATCCCACAGGCTGTGCGGCCCCCTCCCTGACCGCCGCCGTATGTGCACGGTCATCCGTCCAGTAGGGAAGGATTCCCATGTCTGAGAACAACGAACCCATCGTCACGGAGGACCCGGAGGGCACCGGTGGCTGCCCGGTCGCGCACGGCCGTGCCCCGCACCCCACCCAGGGCGGCGGAAACCGCCAGTGGTGGCCGGACCGCCTCAACCTGAAGATCCTTGCCAAGAACCCCGCCGTGGCGAACCCGCTCGGTGAGGAGTTCGACTATGCCGAGGCGTTCCAGGCCCTTGACCTCCAGGCCGTGAAGCGGGACATCGCCGAGGTCCTGACCAGCTCGCAGGACTGGTGGCCCGCCGACTTCGGCAACTACGGCCCGCTCATGATCCGTATGGCCTGGCACAGCGCGGGCACCTACCGCATCAGCGACGGCCGCGGCGGCGCCGGGGCCGGTCAGCAGCGCTTCGCTCCGCTGAACAGCTGGCCGGACAACGCGAGCCTGGACAAGGCCCGCCGCCTGCTGTGGCCGGTCAAGAAGAAGTACGGCCAGTCGATCTCCTGGGCCGACCTCATGATCCTCACCGGCAATGTCGCCCTTGAGACGATGGGCTTCAAGACCTTCGGCTTCGGCGGCGGCCGCGAGGACGTATGGGAGGCCGAGGAGGACGTCTACTGGGGTCCCGAGACCGGCTGGCTCGACGACAAGCGCTACACCGGCGACCGTGAGCTGGAGAACCCGCTCGGCGCGGTCCAGATGGGCCTCATCTACGTCAACCCGGAGGGCCCCAACGGCAACCCGGACCCCATCGCCGCGGCTCGCGACATCCGCGAGACCTTCCGCCGGATGGCGATGAACGACGAGGAGACCGTCGCCCTCATCGCCGGTGGCCACACCTTCGGCAAGACCCACGGCGCGGGCCCGGCCGACAACGTCGGAGCCGACCCCGAGGCCGCCTCGCTGGAGCAGATGGGCCTCGGCTGGCAGAGCACGTACGGCACGGGCGTGGGCAAGGACGCCATCACCAGTGGCCTCGAGGTCACCTGGACCACGACGCCCACCCAGTGGAGCAACGGCTTCTTCAAGAACCTCTTCGAGTACGAGTACGAGCTCACCAAGAGCCCGGCCGGCGCTCACCAGTGGGTGGCGAAGAACGCCGAGGAGATCGTCCCCGACGCGTTCGACTCGTCGAAGAAGCACCGCCCGACGATGCTCACCACCGACCTGTCGCTGCGCTACGACCCGGTCTACGAGCCGATCGCCCGGCGCTTCTATGAGAACCCGGAGGAATTCGCGGACGCGTTCGCCCGCGCCTGGTACAAGCTCACGCACCGCGACATGGGCCCGATCGTGCGCTACCTCGGCCCGGAGGTTCCCTCCGAGGAGCTCCTGTGGCAGGACCCGCTGCCCCAGCGTACGTACGAGCTCATCGACGCCGCGGACATCGCCGACCTGAAGAGCCAGGTCCTCGCCACGGACCTGACGGTGTCCCAGCTCGTCTCCGCCGCCTGGGCCTCGGCCGCCTCCTTCCGCGGCAGCGACAAGCGCGGCGGCGCCAACGGCGCGCGCATCCGCCTCGAGCCGCAGCGCGGCTGGCAGGTCAACGACCCGGACCAGCTGGCGCACGTCCTGCGCACCCTCGAGGGCATCCAGGAGTCCTTCAACTCCGCCCAGAGCGGCGGCAAGCAGGTCTCCCTTGCCGACCTCATCGTGCTCGCGGGTGCCGCTGCCGTGGAGCAGGCCGCCAAGGACGCAGGCGTCGACATCGAGGTGCCCTTCACGCCGGGCCGTGTGGACGCCTCGCAGGAGCAGACGGACGTGGAGTCGTTCGCCGCGCTCGAGCCGTCCGCCGACGGGTTCCGTAACTACGTCGGCAAGGGCAACCGCCTCCCGGCCGAGTACCTGCTGCTCGACCGTGCCAACCTGCTGTCCCTGAGCGCCCCCGAGACGACCGTCCTCGTCGGCGGTCTGCGGGTCCTCGGCGCGAACCAGGGCCAGTCGAAGCACGGCGTCCTCACCAACAACCCGGGGACGCTGAGCAACGACTTCTTCGTCAACCTGCTCGACCTGGGTACGACGTGGAAGTCGACGTCCGAGGCGCAGGACGAGTTCGAGGGCCGTGACGCGGCCACCGGCGAGGTCAAGTGGACCGGCACCCGTGCCGACCTCGTCTTCGGCTCGAACTCCGAGCTGCGCGCGCTCGCCGAGGTGTACGCGAGCGACGACGCGAAGGCGAAGTTCGTGCAGGACTTCGTCGCCGCGTGGGACAAGGTCATGAACCTGGACCGGTTCGACCTCGTCTGATCAAGCCCGGATTGGACTCCGGTCGCATGTGACGTCCGGGTCGGCCCTCACCGGCCGACCCGGACGTCCCGTTTTATTGAGGTGCTCGGGCCCGGAGCGCTGTGGAACAGTGGTTCAGCGTGCCGCTTCTTCCTCCTCCCACCCCTGACGAACTCCGCCGCGATCCGCTGCCGTTGCGCGGCCGCACCGCCCTGGTCACCGGCGCCAGCCGACGCGGGGGCATCGGGTACGCCGTCGCGCGTCGGCTCGCCGCGTACGGCGCGAGCGTCTATCTGCACCACCACCTACCGCACGACGCCGAACTGCCCTGGGGCGCCGACCGGATCGAGGACGTGGTCGCCGGAGTCCGGGACGCCCTTGCCGACCCGGACGCGCGGGTCCACGACGGCGGCGGTGACCTCGCGGATCCCGAGCAGCCCGCGCGGCTCGTCGCCGACGCGGCCGCGGCGCTCGGCGGCCGCTTGGACATCCTGGTCGCCAACCACGCCCGCAGCGGCCGCGACGGCTCCCTCGACGCCGTCGACGCGGCGATGCTCGATGCCCACTGGGCCGTCGACACCCGCGCGGTGATCCTGCTGATCCAGGCGTACGCCCGGTTGCGGGCCGCGCTGCCCGAGCCGCGCCCCGGCGGGCGGGTCGTGATGATGACCTCCGGACAGGACATCGCGGGCGGCATGCCGCACGAGGTCGCGTACGCGCTCCAGAAGGGCGCGCTCGCCTCCGCCACCCGCACCCTGGCCACGGGTCTCGCGGACCTCCAGGTCACCGTGAACACCGTCAACCCCGGCCCGGTGGACACCGGTTACCTGTCGGGCACCGCCTACGACGCCATCGCCGCACGGTTCCCCGCGGGGCGCTGGGGCATGCCCGACGACCCGGCCCGCCTGATCGCCTGGCTCGCCACGGACGAGGCGGCGTGGCTCACCGGCAATGTCCTCGACTCCGAGGGTGGCTTCCGCCGCTGAAGTCGTGTGCGTGCGCCCGCTGCTGCGGGCGGCTAGCGGAGGCTGACGACGCCGCTGCTTCCGGAGCAACTGCGAGGTCAGCTCGGCTCACGGGGCGGCGGCGTACAGCTCCATCTGCATGCCCCAGGGCGTGAGGCCGTAGACCCAGCGCGTTCCGGCCGCGGGATGGCCGTCCGCGGTGATCGTCTGCGGTTCACCGCACAGCGTGGCCCCGGGCACCTCGCGCAGCCGTGCCCGGGGACGTTGACGATCACCACCGAGTCGGGTGTCGGTCGCGTGCCCGCGAGCGCGTCCACGTCCGCGGTCGACAGGGCCGAGGGCCGCTCTACGGTGAGGAGTTCCCGCACTTCCGGCCGGTCGTTGAGCCTCCCGCGTGCGGGATCACCGTGCAAGGAACGTACAAGACGGTGGGGGAGGCCGACCGGCAGCCTCGAAGCATGAGCACAGGGAACGACCACGCACACGCCCACGCCCGCGCCCACAACCAAGTCCAAGAACCCGCCTCCGCCAACACCCCCGCCCCCGCCCTCGTACGCTTCGACACCAAGATCGCCGTGTTGCTGCGCGAGGATCTGCGGTCCTGGCAGCGCCTGAACGTGACCGCGTTCCTGGTCAGCGGCCTGGGTTCGGCGGTGCCCGAGGTGATCGGTGAGCCGTACGCGGACGCCGACGGCACCGCGTATCTGCCGATGTTCCGCCAGCCCGTGCTGATCTTCGAGGGCACGAAGGAGAACCTGACCGCCGCGCACACCCGGGCCCTCTCCCGCTCGCTGCCGCTTTCGGTGTTCACCTCCGATCTGTTCGCCACGGGCAACGATCGCGACAATCGTGCGGCGGTACGGGCCGTGGGCAAGGGCCAGTTGGACCTGGTCGGGCTCGCGGTGTACGGGCCGCGGAATGCCGTGGACAAGGTACTGAAGGGCGCCCGTCTGCACCCTTGAGTACGTTGAGTACCTTGGGCCCGCAACCCCGACCACCGGCAGGACGGCGAAACGAGGCGGCGCATGCAGGAGACCCCCGAGACCCCCGAGACCCCCGAGACCCCCGAGACCCTCGACCTGGCACTCGCGCAGAAGGTGCTCGCGGCCCAGCCCTTCAGCAATCTGCTCGGCGCCCGCATGGTCGCCTTCAGTGAGGGCGAGGCGGTCCTCGAACTGGACATCCGCGACGAACTGCGCCAGCAGAACGGCTTTCTGCACGGCGGCGTCCTCAGCTACGCGGCCGACAACGCGCTGACCTTCGCCGCGGGCACGGTGGCCGGCGGCCGCGTGATGACCGCCGGGTTCACCATCGACTACCTCCGCCCGGCCGACGGCTCCGTGCTCCGTGCCCGTGCGACGGTCGTACGGGCAGGCCGCACCCGAGTGGTGTGCCGCTGCGACCTGACGACCCTGGACGCGGACGGCACGGAGACGCTGTGCGCCGTGGCGCAGGGCACCATCGCGGCGACGCGCGATCAGCGGGATCAAGCGACCTGAGCGATCTGCCAGAACTCGGCGTAACGGCCGCCGCGGCGCAGCAGTTCGTCGTGGCTGCCCTCCTCCACGATCCGGCCGCCGTCCAGGAAGGCGACGCGGTCGGCACGTTGGACGGTGCGCATCCGGTGCGCCACAAGGGCCACCGTCCGCCCCGTCTCACCCACCACCTTCGCCAGCTCTCCGGTCCGACGCCGCGAGAACCACCCGAGCGGTACGCGTCCGAGCCGCTCGGCCAGGTGCCGACGGAACGTCAATTGCACGTGCCCGTCGAGGACATGCCCGATCGCGGACGACGCCGCCGTGAACAGCATCCGTACGAACAAGCCGACCGCACCCGCGATCACGACGAACCAGACATGACCGTGATCGACCGGGCCGGGCGACAACAGCGCCCGCCCCAATTCGACGACGGCCAACAGCGGCGCCATACCCGCGACAGCGCCGATGACCTGAAGGATCACCTCGGCCGCGAAACTCCCGAGCCAGGGGCGAAGCAGCCCTGACAGGCCGCGGCCGCCCGGCGCGGGTTCGGCAGCCGATGAGGCTTCGGCGGCCGATGACGCCTCGGCAGCCGGTGGAGGCTCGGCGCCCGGTGGCGGCTGTTCCCCGCACGCGGGCAAGGTCGGTAAGGGTCATGTCGGCCATCGTTCCGGCCGCCACCGCCGCGATCAGCCGCCAACTGTCGGGCATCCCACGCCGATTGCGCACCGATCGGCGCCGCTCCGCCGCACCCCGGGTCCTATCCTCCTGCCATGGAGGCACTGGCCGTACGGCTGTCGGGACTGGATGCGTACGCCGACGGGGCGATCCGTGTCGTCATGTTCTACGACACGCTGATGCGCCGACGGGTCGACCTCCCGGCGCTCGCCCGGGCCTCGGCGGTCCTGGCCGAGTGCGTGGCCGGGATCCGGCTCCACGACACGGCCCGGGCGATCCGGCTCGCGCCCGACGGCAAGGCAGCGTCGAGCCCGCCGGGAACCGCGTCCACCACGATGCCGATCACCCTCGACGAGGAGGAGATCGGCACGGTGTGGCTGGAGCGCCCGGGACCGCCGAATCCGCTCGACGACGTGCTGCTCGACCGGCTCGCCATCGCCGCCGCGGCCGTCGCCGAGCGGTACGGCCCGGCCCGTACCACCATGGCCGACCCCGCCCTCGTCGAGATGGTGGTCAGCGCCGACAGCGACGAGGCGGCCAGGGCGCGGGCGCTGCGCCTGCTCGGCTTCGCCCCCGACGTGCCGCTGCGCGTCATCGCCGTACGCTCCCCGGTCCCGCTCGACCGGATCGGCGCCCTCATCTGCCCGAACCGCCCGGTGAAGGCGGCACCGCTCGCCGACGTCGGCGTCATCCTGGCCACCACCCTGGACGCGTCCCGCCTCCCCGAGGGCGTACGCGCGGGCATCGGCGCCGCGGAGAGCCCCGACCGGTCCTGGCGCGAGGCCCGCACCGCCCTCCGCTTCACCGGCCCCCGCGAACCCGTCATCCGCTACGACGAGTTGGGCGCCCTCGCCCTGCTCGCGGAGATACCGCAGGACGCCATGCGGGACAACGCCGACGTGGCCGCCCTCGACGGCATCGCGGCCAACCCCGAAGACCTGGAGACCCTGGAGTCCTACTGCGCCACCGGCTCCCTGCGCCGCGCCGCCGACCTTCTCCACCTGCACCACAGCAGCGTCGCCCGCCGAGTCGACCAGATCGGCAAGACCCTGGGCATCGAACTCACCGAGCCCTCAGGACTCCTACGGGCCCGACTCGCCCTCGCCGCACGCCGGTTGCTCAAAGACTGAGGTACCCGGGCGGGTCCGCCAGGGCGCGGGCCGCACCGTCCCGGGGCCGGAGGTGCTGGTCACGGGTGGGCTCCGTCTGGGCTCGGGTGCGACGGGAGCGGGTCGTGGAGTGCGATGTCGTGTTCCGCCATGGACAGGGGAGTTGGGCTGCTTCAGGATGGCGGGCGTCCACAACCGAAGGAGACGTTCACATGCATAGACGTCATCTGCTCTCGGGCAGCGCCGCCGTCGCGGCCGCCACGGTCTTACGGCCCCTGCTCCCTGGCACTACGGAGGCCACCGCCGCCCCCGCCGCTTCCCGGACCGTGCCGGAACTGCCCTCCCGGGACGAGATCCTGAACGTCCTGCACCGCGTCGCCCGGCACTGGCTCGCCGCGCACCCGGACCCGGGGGACAACGGGTGGGCCAACGCCACGTTCTTCAGCGGCCTCCTCGCCCTGCACCGACTGACCGGAACCACGGCCTACTTGGACTACGCCCGCGACTGGGCCGAGCGGCACGCGTACGGCCTCAAGGACGGCGTCACCACCCGCCACGCCGACAACCAGTGCGCCGGACAGGCCTACCTCGACCTGTACGAGATCGAGCCCGACCAGCAGAAACTCGCCGCGATCGAGACCTGCCTGCACCGCATGACCTTCACGGACCGGCCGGACAAGCACGACGACTGGTGGTGGGACGACGCCCTGCACATGGCCATGCCACCGTTCGCCCGCCTCGGCGCGCTCCGCGGCGACCCCCGCTACTGGGAGAAGATGTACCGCCTCTACGACCACACCAAGCGCACCGAAGGCGGCCCGGGTCTCCACGACGGAGCGGCCGGGGCCACCGGCCTCTGGTACCGGGACAAGCGGTTCCTGCCCGGCGGCATCCTCTCGCCCAGCGGGAAGCCCGTGCTCTGGTCACGCGGGAACGGCTGGGTGACCGGCGGCCACGTCAAGACCCTCAAGGCCCTGCCCGCGGGCGAGCCCCACACCGCCGAGTACCGCCGCACCCTGACCCGCATGGTCAAGGCGCTCGCCGGGGTGCAGCGCCCGGACGGCTTCTGGAACGTCAACCTCGCCGACCCCGCGCACCTGCCCGGACCCGAGACGAGCGGTACGTCCTTCTTCCTGTACGGCACGGCGTACGCCGTCACGGCCCGGCTCGTCGACCGCGAACGGTACCTGCCGGTGGCCGCCCGGGCGTGGGACGGCCTGGTCGGCACGGCCGTGCACCCCGACGGCTTCCTCGGCTACGTCCAGAATGTCGGCGACCGTCCCGAGTCCAGCCAGCCCGTCACGTACGACAGCACCGCGGACTTCGGCGTGGGCGCCTTCCTGCTCGCCGGGACCGAACTCGCCGCTCTCGCGCGCTGACCCCGGGGCGGGGGCAACCGGGTGGCAGGGGCCCGATTCCGAGCGTGGTGCCGCAGGGGCGTAGGGGTGCGCCGGTAGTTGTACTGACGCATCCAGTTCGATCACGCGTGCCGCTGCGGCTGCCGCTCCAGCGTCCGGCGGAGGTGGTCGGCAGTCCACGACATACACGAGATCGGAGATCCGATGGGCAGCAACCCCGGCCGGGCTCGACACTTCCTGGCGGCCGGCCTGTTGGCGGCCGCACTGGCCACGGCCGCCCCAGGCGGGGCCGCGAGTGCCGTTGCCGACTCCCTCCACGACGGCGGTGGACACGGTGGCGGTGGGCACGGCGCGGACCATGGGGCGGCCGGGCACGACGCGCAGCGCGGCGAGGTCGGACCGACGTCGGACATCTTCGCCGTCACCGTGCGCCGGGTGTCCGCCACCGGCGACCGCGCCAAGGAGGTCACGTACGAGGCGGAGGTGCGCAACCGGACCGGCCAGGAATACCCGGGGGCCGAGATCGTCCAGATGCTCCCCAGCGACGCCCGGCTCCTGGCCACGGAACCCACCGCCCGCGCCCAGCAGGACTGGCTGATCTGGGGAGAGCCCTTCAAGGCGAAGGGGCGCGCGACGGTGCGCACGACGTTCGTGCACGCGGAGTCGGGCGAGCGCGCCGCCAATGGCGAACCGGTCCAGTCGCACCCCGTCGTCTGCGTACGCCCCGACCCGCACTCCGGTTTCAGCGGCTGCGGCGGCGTCGCCCGACCGTCCACGGCGCCGACCCCGCCCGAGCAGGAGCCCGCCACGGCTCACGAAGGCGGCGGCAGCAGCGACGGCAAGCCGGTGATCGGCAACCCCGGGAGCAAGGCGACCACCGGCGCCGACGCCGCCCCCAAGACCGCCGCTGACTCGCCCTCGTCCGGACTCGGCAACGACAAGGTCCTCATGGCTGTGGCGGCAGTGGCCGGAGCTGGACTGTTCGTGGTGCTGAGGTGGCGTATTCGGCGGGGCAGGTCCACTTCCTGATGCCCTGTCGGTAGCGGCCCGGGCCGACCCGGCCCGGCTCCGGTGACCAGTGCGGCGCGTACGTCCGAGGTTGAGCTGATGCCAGGCGTCCTGGAAGCGGGCGACGGCGTCCGCTGCGCGGCGGGGACCGCCCGTCCCTCTGTTGGAGTGGACCTTGCGGTCCTGCCGCGCACGGCGCTTTGCGCGGAAGGATTATCGGACCTGGAATGACTGGCCAGTGCTCCGGAGGACCGAGCACCCACAGCAACCCGGGAGGATGCATGCCCGCTGCCACTGTTCCCCGCGCCTTGACCGTTGGCGCTCTGACCACCGCAGTTACCCTTTCGCTCACCCTGCAGGCCGCGGCGGACGCCGGGGACAAAGACACCGTGCGGGTCAGGCTTGTCGGCACCACCGTGCATGACCCGAGGTCGCCCTCCACCCGTCCGGACGCCAGCCGGGTCAGCTACCTGCACCTCTTCAACCCCAAGGGCAAGTTCGTCGGAGACGCCGGCTCACGGTGCGACGTCGTCGAAGCCGACCGGGACAGGCTGACCACCCAGTGCACGCGGGTGCTGCGGCTCAAGAACGGAGAGATCACACTCCACGACGTGATCACCCGTCAGGGCAACGAGCCCGTCACCGCGAAGACCGCCATCGCGGGCGGCACGGGCGTCTACAACGATGCCGAGGGAGAGGGCTACATCACCCTGAACGGCGACCGCGTTCTCTTCGACCTGCACGTCGACGACTGATCGGGCTGCCGTGCCCGGCAGGAACGAAGTTCGGAATAACTCGCCCGTGCTCCGGAACGCCTGGGGCGCCTGGTTCGGCCTGGAGGTGCCGTGATCAAATCGGCTGTCCGCGGTGTTGCCGTCACCGCCCTCACCACCACGTTCGCCCTTCTGCCGACGTCGGCGCAGGCCGAGGGGAAGGACAGTGACAACGACATCGAGAGGGTCGAGTTGACCGGCGTCAGCCGGCCCACCACATCGCATGCGTCCGTCCGGAGAGAGATCCGGGTCGGTGACGGCTGGACGAACCGTCTGGACCTGTACGCAGTGGGGAAGACGGAGGCGGACAAGAATCAGCTGCGGCACGCAGGTGACGGTGCGTCGGCCTGCAGCGTGGTCCACATCGACCATGACCGGGTGACCGCGCAGTGCACTCGCGTTCTGCGCTTGAAGAAGGGGTCGCTGAGGCTCAGCGACATGATCACCTACGGGCCCGTGCCGCCCGTGACGGCCAAGACCGCTATCGTCGGCGGCACCGGCGACTACCGCTCCGCCTACGGTGACGGCTACATCACCCTGGATGGCAACCACGTCCATCTGAAGCTCAACGTCGACGAATGACGCGGTATACCTGACTTCTGACGCGGTCTACCTGAGTGTTAGAGCTCCGCGAACGCGTCGAGCAGCGCTGCCGCCGCCTCCACATCGTCCGTGAGCGGCCGGTCCACCGGGTCGGGGTCGAGGGCGGCAGCGGCGAGCTCGAAGGCTCGGCCGACCGGTAGGTCCGTGTCGGGATGCAGGTCGCGCAGGCGCAACGCCCTTACCGCGGCGACCAGTTCGCAGCCCACGACCAGACGGTAGGGCTCGGCCGTGCGGAGGGTTTGGCGGGCGGCGAGGGAGGCGAAGCTGGCCTGTTCCTCCACGCCGCGGGAGAGGACGGCGTGGCCGAGCGAGGCCGGGGCGGAGAACGAGCGGAGTTCGCCCAGGGCGGCTCCGGCGGCGTACTCGAGGATCATGACGCCCGACGAGGCGGCCTCGCCCGCGGTGAGGAAGGGCTTGAGGCGGGTGTAGGCCGGTTCGTTGAGGGCGGACAGGCGGGACGTGGAGAGCCGTGCCGTGTGGACCAGGGCCAGTCTGAAGTGGTCCAGGGCCAGGGCCAGTTGGGCCATGTAGAAGCCGCCGTGGTGGTATGCGGCGCCCTCGTCGGCGCAGATCAGTGGGTTCTCGGCGGCGGCGTTGAGCTCCACGGACAGCGTGCGGTCGAGCGCGTCGGCCGCGTCGTGTGCGGGGCCGTGGATCTGTGGCAGGCAGCGGAAGCCGTACGGGTCCTGGATCCGGCCGAGCGGGGGAGTGGGGCGTTCCGGGGCGCCGAGGAGATAGCGGCTGCGGGCGGCGACCGCGTACGAGCCGGGGTGCGGGCGCGCCGCGTGGACGGGCTCGGCGAAGGCCTCGTAGGAGCCGTCGACCGCGAGGAGCGAGAGGGCGGCGACCACCTGCGTGGCCGCGACGAGGCGTCGCAGTTCGTCGAGGGCGAGCGCGGACTGGCCCAGGGTCAGGGCGTTGCTGCTGATCAGAGCCAGGGCGTCGTTGTTGTCCAGGGCGAGTGGTGCGGGGGCCTCGGGTGCTCCTGTGCCCTGCCAGGGGCGTTCGCCTGCCAGGGCGAGTCCGGCCTCGGAGAGTGCGGCGATGTCACCGGTGCCGACCGAGCCGTACTCGTGCACGACCGGGTGGGCCCCGGGCTCAAGGGCTTCGCAGAGCGCCGTGACGACGCCGGGGCGCAGGCCCGCGCCGCCTGCGAGCAGCTGATTGGCGCGGACCGCGAGCATGGCCCGGACCTCGCGCGGGGGCAGTGGCGCCCCGACGGCTCCGGCGTGTGAGCGGAGCAGTCTGAGTCCGTGCTCGGTGGCCTCCTCGGTGGGCACCGACTCGTTGCGGTTGGCGCCGACTCCGGTGGAGCGGCCGTAGACCCGGCCCGAGACGGCGAGTTCGCGGGCGGTGTTCCAGGACTCCTCGACGCGCTTCATGGCGTCGGTGCCGGGGAGGGGGCGGGCGGCGCCGTCGGCGAGGCGTACGACATCGGTGACGGTCAGGCTCCGGCCGTCGAGGACGAGGGGGGGAGGGGGCCGGGGACGCGGGCGATCCGGCCGGGGCGAGATGCAGAACGCCCTCGCCGTCGCCCTGCCGCCGGGCCTCCAAGTCCTGCCCTACGGACGGGCCGAGGACTCCGACGCCTTCGCCGTCACCCGCGAGACCGCCGAGAAGTACGGCCTGAAATCCCTCGCTGATCTGGCCGAGCACAATGGCAAGCTGGTCATCGGCGCGGCCCCCGAGGTGAAGAAGCGGGCCGTCGGCGCGGTCGGACTCAAGGACGTGTACGGCGTCGAATTCAAGGAGTTCAAGTCCCTCGACTCCTCCGGGCCGTTGGTGAAGGGCGCCCTGAAGAAGGGGGACGTGGACGTCGCCAACCTCTTCACCACCGACACCGACATCCAGGCCGAGGGCTGGGTCGTCCTCACCGACCCCAAGAACCTCATCCCCGGCCAGCACATCGTCCCCCTGATCGCCGACCGCAAGGCCGACGCCACCGTACGCAAGGCCCTCGCCCGCCTGGGCAACGCGCTGACGACCGAGCAGCTCACCGAGCTCAACCGGCAGGTCGACAAGGACAAGAAGGACCCGGAGGACGTCGCGCAGGCATGGGCGTCCGCGCACGGGCTGACGAAGCAGACCGAGAAGAACAAGAAGAAGGGGGACTGAGAACCCATGGCCGGACTCGTGGAGCAGCGCTCCATCGACGTCGTACCGGACGAGGAGCGGCACGGCACCGCCTTCTCCCAGTTCACGCTCTGGCTCGGCGCCAACCTACAGATCACCGCGGTCGTCACGGGCGCGCTCGCGGTCGTCTTCGGCGGTGATGCGGTCTGGTCGATCGTCGGCCTGGTCCTCGGCAATGTGCTCGGCGGCGCGGTGATGGCGCTGCACTCGGCGCAGGGCCCGAAGCTCGGGCTGCCCCAAATGATCCAGTCCCGCGCCCAGTTCGGGGTGTACGGGGCGGTCGTGCCGCTGCTTCTGGTGATCCTGATGTACGTCGGGTTCTTCGCGTCCGGCAGTGTGCTCGCCGGGCAGGCGGTCGGCGAGCTCACCCGCCTCGGCGAGACCCCCGGCATCCTCATCTTCGCGGCGGCCTCCGGGATCATGGCCGCGGTCGGCTACCGCTTGATCCACACCGTGGGCCGGGTGGCGAGCGTCGTCTGCGCGCTCGCCTTCGTCTATCTGGGCATCCGTCTCCTGGGGCGTACGGATCTGTGGACGCTGCTCTCGGACGCCCACTTCGACCTGCCGATGTTCCTGCTCGCGATGTCCCTTTCGGCCTCGTGGCAGCTGGCGTTCGGGCCGTACGTGGCGGACTACTCGCGCTATCTGCCGCGTACGACGCTCCCCGCGCGGCCGCGCCGTCTACATCGCCCTGATCATGATCGCGGGCACGGCGGTCGCGCTGCTCGGCAAGGACAGCTTCCTCGCCGCCTTCAAGGACTTCCTGCTCTTCCTGCTGACCTTCTTCACGCCGTGGTCGGCGATCAACCTGGTCGACTACTACCTGATCTCGCGCGAGCGGTACGACATCCCGGCCCTGGTCGACCCGCACGGAAGGTATGGCACCTGGCGCTGGGACGCCCTGTCGGTGTACGTCATCGGCCTCCTGGCCCAACTCCCGTTCCTGGTCACGCACTTCTACACGGGCGCTCTGGTGGCCCCACTGGGCGGCGCGGACATCTCGTGGATCGTGGGCCTGGCCGTCCCGGCGCTCCTGTACTGGCTGGTGGCGCGGCGCAGCGGGGCACGCAGGGCGGCCGGAATCGCCGCGGCGGAACCCGGACCGGCCCGGGAATCCGGGGCGGCGGCCCACGAACCGGCAACCCCTTCCTGATGATTCACTCCGCAGTCGGCCAAGGCCTGTTAAACATGCACTGAACATGACATCCCCTGACTAGCGTCCGGAGCATGTCCACCAACCGAAGAACCTTCCTCGCGGCCGCAGCCACCGCCGCGCTCGCCACTACCACCGCCGCCTCGGCCACCACCAGGTCCGCCTCGGCCGCCACCCCGGTCACCGCCTCCGCGGCGGCCGGGGACGGCGGCCCCGACCCCCGCCACCTGACGGTCCCTCTGACGGCCCGCCAGGCCCTCGCCCGGCTCATCGAGGGCAACCGGCGGTACGCCGCCGTCCACTCCCGCCACCCGCACGAGGACCTCGCCCGGCGGCACTCCCTCGTGGGCGGCCAGCATCCGTTCGCGACCGTCCTCGGCTGCGTCGACTCCCGCGTACCGCCCGAGCTGATCTTCGACCAGGGCCTCGGCGACCTGTTCTGCATGCGTACGGCGGGTCATGTCCTGGACGAGGCGGTCCTCGGCTCGATCCAGTACGGCATAGCGGAGCTGCACATCCCCCTGGTCCTCGTCCTCGGCCACGAGGGGTGCGGCGCGGTCGCGGCCACCCTCGACCACGTACGCACCGGGGAACCCGCCCCCGGCCACCTCGCCCGCCTCATCGACTCCATATCACTCGCGGCCGAAGCCACCCGGGAAGGCCCCGGCGACTGGGCGGACCGCGCGGTACGCACCAACTCGCTCCGCGTCCGCGACGCCCTGCGACGGGACCACGAGCTCTCCGGCACGACGGTGCTCGCGGCCCGCTTCGACCTGGACTCGGGACGGGTCGGACTGCTGCCCTGACCCGCGTTCGGAGAGCGAGTGTGCGTGGGGGCCGACGGTCCCGCACCCGCCCGAACCGGGCGCGTGCGGGACCGTCACCGACCGCTTACAGCGGCGGCGGATTCACGGCGCCGTGCTCACCACATCACGGGGAACCGCTCCGGGATCCGCTTCATGAACCTGGTCCGCCACACCAACTGCTCGGCCGGGACGGCGAGCCGGAGGTCCGGCATCCGGTCGAGCAGGGTCTCCAGGGCGATCTCGGTGTGCTTCTTGCCGAGCGCGGTGGCCGGGCAGTAGTGCCGGCCGCCGCCGAAGGACAGGTGGGTGGCCCGGTTCTCACGGGTCAGGTCGACCGTGTGCGGGTCCGGGAACTGCGCCGGGTCGAAGTTGGCGCCCTCCACCAGGACAAGGACCAACTCGCCCTGCTTCACCTCCACATCGCCCAGCGTGACGTCCTCGGTGGCCAGGCGCGGCAGGCCGTCGCCGATGGACAGGTTGATCCGCAGCAGCTCGTCGACCGCGGCCGGGATCCTGCTCCGGTCGGCGAGCAGCTCGGCGTGCAGCTCCGGGTGCAGGAGGAGCGAGAAGACCGCCATGGTCAGGAACGACGCCGTGGAGATCACCCCGGCGCCGAACATGGTCACACCGACCGTGGCCAGCATCTCGTCCGTCAGGTGCGCATACTCCGGGTCCCCGCGCAGCCCCGCGAGCTCGGCCATCAGGCCCGTCGTCGCCGGGTCGTCGAGGCGCTCGACCATATAGGCCATGTCGCGGTCCCAGTTCAGCCGCGCGCCGGTGACCGGGCACGCCGAGTTCATGAACGCGATGTCCAGGCTGCGTGCGAGCCGGGGCCCGTGCTCGAGCGGCAGGCCGAGGATGCGGCAGTGCATCGCCTCGGAGTACGGGTTGGCGAACTCGCCGCGCAGGTCCACCGGGGCGCCCTCCGCGAGCAGTCCGTCCACCAGCTCGTCGGCGTACGAGCGCATCCAGTCGATCAGGCCGTCGGCCTTCGGGTTGATGGCCTTCAGGACGGCCTTGCGCAGCCCGGCCCCCGTGATGTTGCCCATGTTGTTGACGACCTCCGGCGGGATCGTCAGGGCGTACTGCCGGGGTGCGCCCGGCGCCGAGGTGTCCTTGAGGCTGAACCGCGGATCCTCCAGGACCTGCTTGCACAGCTCGTACGACGACACCAGCCACGCCGGGTCGCCCGCGATGGTGCGCACGCGCTTGACGGGTTCCTTGCGCAGGATCTCCATTTCGTACGGGAGTTGGTCGCCCCGCGAGGAGAAGGGGAAGTCGAGGAGGGCTTCGGTAGCGGCGGCGGTCAACGCACTTCTCCTTCGGTGGATACGGAGGATGCGGAGGCAGTCGGTGCGGCGGGGGTGACGATGGCGTGCCCCTGGTTGCGGGAGGCACGCAGCCCGGAGCCGCGGGAGTAAAGGAGTTCGGCCATCGGCAGGAGCTGGTGATAACAGTTCAGCGAGGACGGCACCCCCAGGATGGCGGGGGTGTCGAGGAACAGCGGCGCCTCGGCGCAGACGTACTCCAGGCACACGGCGCGCTGCCGTTCCGTACTGCTCTTGCCGTCGAGCACCTTGGAGGACAGGAAGGAGTCCACGAGCCGTTCGCAGGTCGTGCGGAAGTCGGCATCGGATTCAAGGAGGGTCCACAGGTGGTCGTGGATCCTTCGGTACTCCGCGTTCGACGCGAAGTCCGACATGGCGTACGCCCCGATGCGGCCGCCCGCGGCCCGGGCGTCCTGCACCGCGTTGGTCACCTTGGCCCGCACGCCGCGCATGTTCTTCACCGCCTTGCGGCGTGCGTCCTGCGTGCTGTATCCGAACGTCTCGTACATCTCGGCCACATGCAGGTCGGTATACACGAAGTCGACCTGGTCGAAGTGCTCGACGCCCCAGCGGGCCAGGTCGTGCAGGCGCTGGGCCGAGAAGTAGCTGTTGCCCGGTGAGACGCCGATGATGGCGTGGTCCGCGGCCGCGTGGATCACCTCGCAGTGCGGGGTGTAGGGCCTGACGGCAAAGATTCCGGTTGCAATTGCAGGTGAGGGGCAGGACTGAATCTCAAGGATTTCGGTCGCTGTCGTCAACTGAAAGTGTCCTTCGGGTCGCTAGTCCCTGGAGGCCCCGTGCCTCCGGTGTGGCGACGCGCGAGAAGTTAGTACCGCACACGGAGAGTGTCAACGGCGGTCCAGACAGTGACACTATCGCGAATGCGAAGATTTTGTCTGTCGTTCAACTGCCGTATACGCGAGGGGAAGTCGACCCGACTTCATCAGCGACCTCTCTAGGGTGTGGGTCGTGATCGTCGACCGCCCGGCCCGGAGGTGCCATGGCCCCGTCCCTGCAGATGAAGTTGCGCGCGATAACGCTCGACTGCTCCGACCCCATGGCCCTGTTGGAGTTCTACCGGCAGGCCACCGGCCTCGAACCGCACCCGAAATCCGACGCCGAATTCGCCGGTCTCACCCGCGAGGACGGGCTCTTCATCGGCTTTCAACGGGTCGACGACTACCGGGCTCCGTGCTGGCCCGATCAGACCGTTCCCCAGCAGTTTCACCTCGACTTCGCGGTGGACGATCTCGACGAGGCCGAGGCTCGGCTGCTTGAACTCGGCGCGGGGAAGCCGGATTACCAGCCGAATGAGGGCAGGTGGCGGGTCCTCACCGATCCGGCCGGGCATCCGTTCTGCCTGATCGTGGGCTGATTTGCGCCACGTCATCGGAGCGCTCGACACCGTACCGGCCACCGGGAGAGGTGCACCCGAGAACAAGCCCACGGACCGATACGGACCCCGTCCGGGGTCATGGCGTACGGCACGGCGAGCATCCTTCCAGGGGGCAGCCAGGGATGAGGGTGAGCTCTCGGGGCGCGGGGCTCAAGATCCCGTATCGGCCCCGGTGTTGGTGCCGTACCGGAGCCCGTCCACGAGCAGGGCGATCATGCGCTGCGTGTGGCCGTTGTCGTCCGCCTGGGCGGGCAGGGTCAGGTTGGCCACCGCGCGCAGCAGGTCTTCGGGGTCGATGTCGGAGCGGATCCGTCCGGCCTGCGCGGCGGTGTCGAGGAGTCCGCGGAGCACGGGCACGAAGCGCTCCTGGAAGTAGCAGGGCAGGCTGTCGTACGCCGGGTCTCCTGAGTGCAGAGCCGCGCTGAGTCCGCGCTTGGTGGCGATGAACTCCGAGAAGCGCCGCAGCCATTGAGCGAGCGCTTCGACCGGTGCGTGCTGGGCCGCGAGCGCGGGTGCGGCGCTCGCGCAGGCGTCGACCTCGTGGCGGAAGACGGCGGCGATGAGGTCCGAGCGCTGCGGGAAGTGCCGGTAGAGGGTGCCCGCTCCGACGCCCGCCTTGGCGGTGATCTGGCGTACGGGGGCGTCCACGCCGGAGGTGGTGAACACTTCCGCGGCCGCGGTGAGCAGGGTGTCGATGCTGCGTTGCGCGTCGGCCCGCACGCGCTGGCGTGGGTGCTCCGCATCCGTGCGGCCAGGGTTCACGGTCTCCTCCTCTTGATGACCCTTTTGCTGACTCTTGCTAACCGGAACACTGTTCCGTATCGTTTCCAGCAGAGCGGAACACTGTTCCGCTTACGTAAGCGTAGCGCGCTGCCACGGACACCTCCCACGTACGAGGAGAACCATGAAGTACCGCACGCTGGGCCGGACCGGCATCAAGGTCAGCCCTTACTGCCTGGGCGCGATGATGTTCGGCTCCGTAGGCAACCCCGACCACGACGACTCGATCCGCATCATCCACAAGGCGCTGGACGCGGGCATCAACTTCATCGACACCGCCGACGCCTACTCACAGGGCGAGTCCGAGGAAATCGTCGGCAAGGCCCTCAAGGGCGGTCGCCGCGACAACGTCGTACTGGCCACCAAGGCCCACCTGCCGATGGGCGACGACCCCAACCAGCAGGGCAACTCGCGGCGTTGGCTGATCCGCGCCCTCGAGGACTCGCTGCGCCGCCTCGGGACCGACCACGTCGACCTGTACCAGATCCACCGGCCCGCGCCGGACACCGATGTCGAGGAGACCCTCTCGGCCCTCACCGACCTGGTACGCGCGGGCAAGGTCCGGTCGATCGGAACCTCCTGCTTCCCCGCCTCGGAGATCGTCGAGGCGCAGTGGGTCGCCGAGCGGCGCGGCCTGGAGCGGTTCCGCGCCGAGCAGCCGACGTACTCGATCCTCAACCGCGGCATCGAGCGCGAGGTCCTGCCGGTCTGCGAGCGGTACGGCATGGGCACCCTGGTCTGGAGCCCGCTCGCGGGCGGCCTGCTCACCGGCCGCTACCGCAAGGGCAAGCAGCCCGACACGCACCGGGCCGCCTACGGCTTCAAGCACATGAGCGACGAGAACCGCCTCGACGCCGTCGAAAAACTCATCCCGCTCGCCGCGGAGGCCGGGATGTCGCTCACTCACATGGCGACGGCCTTCGCGATCGCTCACCCCGGCGTCACGTCCGCGATCATCGGCCCGCGCACCATGGACCACCTCGACGACCTTCTCGCGGGCGCCGAGACGACCCTGACCGACGACATCCTCGACAGCATCGACGCCATCGCACCCCCCGGCAACGACATCGGCGCACTCGAGATGGCCTACAGCACCCCCGCCATCCAACACGCCGCGCTCCGCCGCCGCCTGCCCGACGACCGCTCCGCGTCCGTCTGACGGCCGCCCGTCCAACGGTCCAACAACCGCCCGTTGACGGGGCTCGATGCCGCTGTGCCGGGTCCGCCGGGGGAGCGGCGGGCGGTACCGTACTGCCGCTCTGCCGGGCCACCCTGAACGACAGGGACTAGTCCGTCGACGATTCCTTGGGCGACGGCTCCAGCGGAGGCGCACCCACCCCGCAGTGCATATGGGGCTCGGGGTGGTAGGCCGCGGGCGGTGCTGGGCGGATCGTCGACCAGGCGAGGAGCGCGCCCACGGTGAGGATCCCGGCGCACCACGGCATGGCGCGCTGGAACGCCGCGTCGAACTGCGGGGCCGAGCGGTACGCGTCCGCCCCCATCCCGGCGAGCAGCGGCAGCGCCGCCACCGCGATCAGCCCGGCCGCGCGGGCCGCCGCGTTGTTGATGCCGCTGGCGAGCCCGGCCCGGCCGACGTCGACCGAAGCGAGCACCGTCGCGGTGAGCGGGGCCACCAGGGTCACCATGCCGAGGCCGAGCACCATGACGGCGGGCAGGACATCGGCCACGTACGAAGGTTGCGGGCCCACCCGGAGCATGAGCAGCATCCCGGCCGCGCTCACCAGCGGGCCCACGGTCAGCGGGATACGCGGCCCGATGCGTTCCCCCAGCTCGCCCGCGCGGGCGGAAAGGAGCAGCATCAGCGCGGTCGTGGGCAGCAGCGCCGTACCCGCGCCGAGCGCCGAGTAGCCCGAGACGACCTGTAGTTGGAGCGCGGCGAGGAAGAAGAAGCCGCTGAACGCCGCGTACACGCACAGCGTGACGAGATTGATGGCGCTGAAGCGGCGTGAGGCGAAGATGTCCAGGGGCATCATCGGATGGCGCCGCCCGCGCTCGACGTACACGAACGCGATGCCCATGAGGAGCCCCGCCGCCGCGGTGCCGAGGACCGGCAGGGACACGACCCGTCCCGGGGCCTCGATCAGCGCGTACGTCACCAGGCCGAGCGCGAGGGCGCCGAGCGCGCCGCCCCACAGGTCGAAGCGGCCCGTCGCCTGCGGATTCCTCGACTCCGGTACGTACTTGAGCGCCACCGGCACGCACAGCGCGGCCAGCGGGACATTGATGAGGAACACCCAGCGCCAGCCCGCCCCGTCCACCAGCCACCCGCCGAGGAACGGACCCACGGCCGCGCCCACCCCGCCGAGCCCGGACCACAGGCCCACCGCGCGGGCCCGGTCGTCCGGGTGGAAGGACGCCTGGATCAGGGCGAGGGAGCCCGGCGTGAGCAGCGCGCCGCCGACGCCCTGGAGCGCGCGGGCGGCGATGAGGACACCGGCGTTCGGAGCGAGCCCGCACAGGAGCGACCCGGCGGCGAACCACACCACCCCGAGCACGAAGATCCGCCGCCTGCCGAAGCGGTCACCGAGGGCGCCGCCGAGCAGGATCAGACCGGCGAGGGCGAGCATGTACGCGTTGATGGTCCACTGAAGCGCCGCGAGCTCGGCGCCGAGATCGCGGCCGATGCGGGGCAGGGCCACATTGACCACGGTCGAGTCGAGCAGCGCCATGCTCGAGCCGAGCACCGTCGTCAGGAGCACCCGGCGGCCGGTGGGAGAGGCGATACGGACGCCGCCGGGCGCCGGTCCCGGGGCGGGCTCGGGCGGTGAGCCGCCGGTGGAGGCGTTCATGCCCCCAGCCTTGCCCTCGTACCCGGAAAGATCCAGTCGGCGTACGGCGAACCCGGGCAGCGAAGGCGTACGGCGAAACCGGCAGCGGAGGCGTACGGCGAATCCGAGAAGCGAAAAGGCGGATGAGCGTCCGGCCGCCGCGGGCATACGATCCGCGCATGCGCCCCGCCACATACAGCGATGACGACCTGGAACAGCACTCCCTGCGACGCCGCGTGCCCGATGACGGGCAGCGCTCGGGGTTCGAGCACGACGTCGACCGCATCCTCTACTCGACGCAGTGGCGGGCCCTGGCGGGCAAGAGCCAGGTCGTGGCGAGCGGCGAACTCGGCGCGTACCACACCCGCCTGACCCACTCGATGAAGGTGGCCCAGCTGGGTCGGCGCATGGCCGAGCGCCTCGAGCGCAGCTACGGCGGCCCGAGCCCGGCCCTGGTCGAGGCCGCCTGCATGGCGCACGACATCGGCCATCCGCCCTTCGGCCACGCGGGCGAGATGGCGCTGCGCGCCACCATGGACGAACTGCGCTCGCACGACCCTGACCAGCGCCTGGACAGTTTCGAGGGCAACGCGCAGACGCTGCGCGTGCTGACCTTCCTGGCCGCCCACAAATACCCGGGCCACCGCGGTCTGCACCTCACCCGCGCCTGCCTGGACGCCTCGACGAAGTACCCGTGGCGGCGCACGACCCGCGAAGAGGACCCGGCACGCCACGTCAAGTGGGGGGTGTACGACGCCGACCGCGAGGCGTTCGCCTGGGTCAGGAACGGGCGGACCGACGCCGCCGTGCCGGTCGAGGAGCAGGTCATGGACTGGGCCGACGACGTCACGTACGCCTGTCACGACGTGGAGGACTTCTACCGCACCGGCCTCATCCCGCTCGCCTCCCTATTCCCGCCGCCGGGCACCGCGGGCGGCGAGACCGAGCGGGAGCAGCGGCGGTTCCTCGACTACGTGCAGGGCAAGCGGGCCCGCGACGGTGTGCCGTTCGACCGGTCGTCCGCGCAGGAGCTGATGGCCGAGATCGGCAAGCGGCTGAGCGTGCCCGCACCGTACAGCGGCAGCCACAAGGACGCCGTCGCCGTGAACCGCCGTACGGCCGATCTCATCGACTACTTCACCCGCGGCATCACCCTGGAGGTCGGCGGGAAGGCCGCCGTCCGCTACGGCGCCCGCCTGGTCATCCCCGCCGAACGCCGCGCGGCCTGCGACCTCCTGAAGGAACTGGTCTGGGCCTACGTCATCGACCGCCCGGCCCTCGCCACCCAACAGCACGGCAAGCGCCGGGTCGTCAGCGAACTGCTGCGCTGGAGCCACCAGTCGCCCGAGCTGCTGCCACCGGACCGGGCCGAGGAACTACAGCTGCACGGCGACGGCCTGCGCGCCGCCGCCGACCATGTGGCATCTCTGACGGAGGGCCAGGCACTCGCGCTGCACCGGCGGCTTTCCGGGACGGGGCTCGGCTCGGTCAACGACAACGTGTGGCTCTGAGAACCTCCTCAACTGTGCCCGGAGGGTTGACCGTTGAACAGTGTCGCTCTACGGTCCGCGCAAGTTCTTGCCACCGTTTTCAGCAAGAACCAGCACCCGCAGCCTCACACGCACCCGCAGCCTCACCCTCACTCTCACCCGCCCTCCACCCCCGCGGAGGAAGCATGGCCACGAGACCCCTGTCCGTCGCGCTCGCCCTCACCGCGGGCATGACGCTCGCCGTCACCGCTCCGGGCGGAGCCGCTCAGGCGGTCCCTCCTGGGGACAAGGACGTGACCGCCGTACTGTTCGAGTGGGATTTCGCCTCCGTCGCCAAGGAGTGCACCGCCACGCTCGGTCCTGCCGGATACGGCTACGTCCAGGTGTCACCCCCGCAGGAGCACATACCGGGCTCTCAGTGGTGGACCTCCTATCAGCCGGTCAGTTACGACATCGCTGGACGGTTGGGGGACCGGGCGGCCTTCAAGCGCATGGTCGACACATGCCATGCCGCGGGGGTGAAGGTGGTCGCCGATGCCGTCATCAACCACATGTCGGCGGGCTCGGGCACCGGCACCGGTGGCTCCTCGTACACCAAGTACGACTACCCCGGCATCTACTCCTCGTACGACTTCGACAACTGCACCACGCCCATCAACCAGTCCGACTACACCGGCGACCGGTGGCGGGTGCAGAACTGCGAACTGCTTGGCCTCGCCGACCTGGACACCGGCGAGGAGTACGTGCGCGGCCGGATCGCCGCCTACCTGAACGACCTGCTCTCGCTCGGCGTCGACGGCTTCCGCATCGACGCCGCCAAGCACATCCCGGCCGACGACCTCGCGAACATCAAGGCCCGCCTGAGCGATCCGTCGGCGTACTGGAAGCAGGAGGCCATCCACGGCGCCGGTGAGGTCGTCTCGCCGAACGAGTACCTGAACACCGGGGACGTGCAGGAGTTCCGCTACGCCTTCGACCTCAAGCGGGTCTTCAACAACGAGAACCTCGCGTATCTGAAGAACTACGGCGAGGGCTGGGGGTACATGGCCTCGGACCGGTCCGGGGTCTTCGTCGACAATCACGACACCGAGCGCAACGGCTCCACGCTCAGCTACAAGGACGGCGCGACCTACACGCTCGCCAACGTCTTCATGCTGGCCTGGCCGTACGGAGCCCCGGACATCAACTCCGGCTACGAGTGGTCCGACTCCGATGCCGGACCGCCCAACAGGGGCCAGGTGAAAGCCTGTTGGCAGGACGGCTGGAAGTGCCAGCACAACTGGCCCGAGATCAAGTCCATGGTCGCCTTCCGCAACGCCGGTCGCGGCGAGCCCGTCACGAACTGGTGGGACAACGGGGCCGACGCCATCGCGTTCGGCCGCGGTACGAAGGGCTACGTGGCCCTCAACCACGAGTCGTCCCCGCTGACCCGCACGTACCAGACGTCCCTGGCCGCGGGCACGTACTGCGATGTGCAGAGCGGGAACAGTGTGACGGTGAACGGCGCCGGGCAGTTCACGGCGACGCTCGGGTCCCATACGGCGCTGGCGCTCCATGTGGGGGCCACGAGCTGCGGCTGAGCTACGGTGCGGCCGTCTCCCCGCCCTCGTCCGCGCGCCCGAGAGCGACCACCACCATGTCGTCGGCCAGCCACGGGGCCCAATCGTTCACGTCCTGGGCCACGAACGTGGTGGCCTCGCCGGGTGACGGCACCGGGTCGGTGCCGAAGTGTCCGGCGAGGCGGTCGGGGAGCGGATAGAACACCCCGGCCCGGTCGCGCGCTTCGGTGACGCCGTCCGAGCAGGCCAGAAGCAGTCGCCCCGGGCCCAGCTCCTCCGTGACCTGCTGCCCCGCCGGTCCCGGAGCGAGCGCGGCGAGCCCGAGCGGCAGCCCGTCCGGTGCGTCGAGCGTGCGTACGCCGTTCTCGTCGAGGACCAGGAGGGCCGTATGGCCGCGGTCGAGGACGCGGACCACCGGCTCGTGCTCGGGGAACTCCAGGAGTACGGCGGTCACGAACAGCTCGGCGTCGCCCACCGCTTCGGTCTCGTACCTGAGCGCCTGCTCGATCCGCTCGGCGACCGCCGTCAGCTCCTCGTGCACCATCGCCGCCTCCCGGAACGCCGCGAGCACGGTGGCGACCGTGGCCACGGCTTTGGTGCCCTTGCCGCGTACGTCGCCGACGATGACCCGCACCCCGTACGGGGTGGCGCGCGCCCCGTACAGATCGCCCCCGACCAGCGCCTCGGTGTCCGCCGCCCGGTAGGCCGCGGCCATCCGGACCGGGCCGAGCCGCGGCGGCATCGGGCGAAGGAGTGCCATTTGTGCCGCTTCAGCCACCGCCCGCACCCGGCTCAGGCGCCGCTGGGCGCGCATCCGCAGCACCGAGGCAAGCACCGACAGGAGCGCCACCGAGCCCAGGGAGGTCGCGTCGATCCAGTCGTGCTCGGTGGGGGTTCCGGAGCGTTGGTCGAGCAGCACGGTCGCGGCCACCACGGCGACACCCGTGACGGCGGTCATGCCGGGCCGGTAGACCATCGCGGCCAGCGGCGCGGCCCCGGCGGGGAGGGTGGCGAAGGTGTACGAGGGCGGGGTCGCCCGTTCCAGGACGACCGCGATGGCGATGAGGAGCCACGGCAGGAACAGCGTCCACCGCGGCGCCAAGGCGGGTGCCCCCGGGGCGCCGGCGGTCACGTCGGTCGCGGTGGAGCTCCGCGCCTTGCGTGGCGGGCGGTTCACGAACACCCCACCATGATCGAGTCGTACGGGGCGTGCAGCACGTCCGTACCGCCATGTGCGTCGCCTCAGCGGTGGGTCAGGCGCCAGTGACGACCCGCATGAAGACGGCCGGTTCGGCTGCTTCGTTGCGGTAGGCGTACGCCTGGTCGGTGGCGATGACGGCGCTCTGCCCGGGTGCGAGGACCTGGGGCGGTCCGGTCTCCGTGGCCAGGGTCAGGCGCCCGGCCAGGACGTGGTGGATCTCCTGGGCGCCGGGACGGTCGGGCTCGGCCTCGTAGTGGCCCCCGGGCGCCAGGGTCCAGCGCCACAGCTCGGACCGGGGGTGCTCGGTCGCGCCCAGGAGGAGCGCTTGGCTGCCGTCCCGGGCCTGCCACACGAGGGTTCCCTCGACCTCGGCGCCCGCCGTGTCGTCCTCGGGCAGGGCCAGGGCCGCGAAGTCGGTGTCCAGGGCACGTGCGACGCGGTCGACGGTGGCGAGGCTCGGGTTGGCCTGACCCAGCTCGATATCGGTGAGCATCCTCCGGCTGAGCTCGGCGGCCTCGGCCAGCCGCTGCACACTCCAGCCGCGCTGCTTGCGCAGCGCGCGGATACGCCCGCCTATGCGGGTGATGAACTGCTGGGCGGCGGTGCGGCTCGTGGCGACCTCAGGGCTCATAGTGAGCAGTATAGTGCGCAGATTGCTGGCCATGATCGGCAAGTGGGCAATATATTGCCCACAATGCGAGTGATCACCTCTCCCCATGTCTCCGAGCAGCCCGTGCTGGCCACGCTGCGCAAGGCCTGACGCTGCGCGAGGAGTATGGATGGCTGCCCAACCTCGACGAACTCGACCGTCTGGTCACCGCCGACGCCAAGCTCACCGCGGTCAACAACCGGCCTGGAACTGGTCGGCGAGTTCCTCGATCAGCTGCCCGTACGCCCGCACTGACGCCCCGTCACGACCAGTGGTGGTCCGTACCTTTATCCGGCCTATTTGTGTGGGTTGCTGGATAACCCCCAGTTAAGTTCTGGCCGTTGGTAAAGCTGCGATAACGAAGAGGGCTCCGAAGAGCGGTTCGCCCGGAGTGTCCTGGCACGATCGTTCGAACGCCGCAGCGGAACCAGTGCGGAAACGCCACGGAACCATCGTGGACCGTCTCCGGAATGGGCCGCGGCGGCGCGCGCAATTCAGTACCACCCGGGCGACTTGGCCCGGTAACCCCCCACACAAAGCCGTGTGCGCACGGCCGAACATCAGGAGCTCTCACGTGCGAGACACCTCCCGAATACCCGAATTCCCCCAGAGCGAGGGGAATTCCGAACTTCCACGCGTCCGGCACCGCAAGGGGCGGAACACCCCGCTGCGCGCGGGCATAGCCGTCGCTGCCGCCGCCATGCTCGTCGCCGCCGTGGCGAGCGGCTCCGCGCTCGCGGGCGGGGGCGGCGGGGCGGACCACAACGCCCCGTCGGCCGCGGACCGTTCGCATGCCGCGACCGCCAAGTCCCTCGGCCTGGGCGACAAGGAGAAGCTGGTCCCCCGCAGCGTCATCAAGGACGCGGACGGCACCGTGCACACCCGCTACGACCGGACGTACGACGGACTCCGCGTCATCGGTGGCGACTTGATCGTGCACAAGCCCGCCGGCGGTAAGCAGAGTGTCACCAAGGCCCAGGAGCGGGACATCGCGGTGGCCTCCACCCGTGCCCGGTCCGTCCCCGCCGACGCGCAGAAGGCCGCTGTCAAGGTTGCCGAGGACGAGAAGATCCGCGGTGCGAAGGCCGAGAAGCCCACCCGCGTCGTCTGGGCGGCCGGTGACGGCAAGCCCGTGCTCGCGTACGAGACCGTCGTCGACGGCAAGCGCGCGGACGGTACCCCCAGCCGCCTGCATGTGTTCACCGACGCCGCGAGCGGCAAGCGCCTCGCCACCAGCGATGCCGTCAAGTCCGGCACCGGCGAGAGCGGCTACAGCGGCGAGGTCGAGCTCGACACCACCAAGGGCGACAAGGGCTTCGAGCTCAAGGACCCCAAGCGCGGCGGGGGTTGGGTCTCCGACCTCAAGCAGGCCGAGGACGACGCCAGCGAGGGCGAGCTGTTCACGGACGACGACGACAAGTGGGGCGGCGACCGGCAGACCGCCGCCGTCGACGCGGCCTACGGCGCCGCGAACGCCTGGGACTACTACAAGTCCGTGCACAAGCGCGACGGCATCCGCGACGACGGCAAGGGCGCCCTCTCGCGGGTCCACTACGGCGACGGCGTCGCCAACGCCTTCTGGAACGACGAGGCGTTCGCGATGACGTACGGCGACGGCGAGGGCAACAAGAAGCCCGTCACGTCGCTCGACGTGGCCGCCCACGAGATGAGCCACGGCGTCACCTCGGCCACCGCGAACCTCAACTACGAGGGCGAGTCGGGCGGTCTCAACGAGGCCACCAGCGACATTTTCGGTACCGACGCCGAGTTCTTCGCCAAGAACGACGAGGACAAGGGCGACTACCTCATCGGCGAGAAGGTCGACCTGCTCGGCGACGGCAAGCCGCTGCGCTACATGGACGAGCCGAGCAAGGACGGCAAGTCCCTCGACTACTGGTCCGAGGACGCGGGCAACGTCGACGTCCACCACTCGTCCGGCATCGCCAACCACTTCTTCTACCTGCTGTCCGAGGGCAGTGGCAAGAAGGAGATCAACGGCGTGAAGTACGACAGCCCGACCAAGGACGGCTCCAAGGTCAAGGGCATCGGCCGGGACAAGGCCGTGCAGATCTGGTACCGGGCGCTGACCACGTACATGACCAGCACGACCGACTACAAGGCCGCCCGCGAGGCCACCCTCAAGGCCGCCGACGACCTGTACGGCGCGGACAGCACGGAGTCCAAGACGGTCGCGGCCGCCTGGACCGCCGTCAACGTCAAGTGACGGCGAGGGAGCCGAAGATGAGCAGCAGCAGGAAGCACGCGATCCGCACGCGCAAGCGCACCGCCACCATCGCCGCGGCCGGAGCCGTCGCGCTCACCGCGAGCGCCCTCGGCCTCGCCCAGGCGATGGCCACCCCGGCCGCCGCCGAGGCCCCGGACATCTCGGTCGAGAAGATCCAGGGCGACCTCGCCGAACTCCAGAAGATCGCCGAGGCGAACGGCGGCAACCGCGCACACGGCAAGCCCGGTTACAAGGCGTCCATCGACCACCTGAAGAAGCAGCTGGACGCCGCCGGGTTCACCACCCAGGTGCAGAAGTTCACCGCGGATGGCGCCGAGGGCTACAACCTCGTCGCCGACTGGCCGGGCGGCAGCGGCACGGGAGCGCAGGCCGGTGACGTCGTGATGGCGGGCGCCCACCTCGACAGCGTCGACGAGGGCCCCGGCATCAACGACAACGGCAGCGGCTCCGCGACCCTCCTCCAAGTCGCCCTGGCCGTCGCCGACTCCGGCTACCAGCCCGCCAAGAAGCTGCGCTTCGCCTGGTGGGGCGCCGAAGAGATCGGCCTGGTCGGCAGCAAGGAGTACGTCAAGAGCCTCGCCGACGACGAGAAGCAGCGGATCTCCACCTACCTGAACCTCGACATGACGGGCTCACCCAACCCCGGGTACTTCGTCTACGACAGCGCCAAGGAGCCCGAGGGCTCCGAGGCCGTCCAGAAGTCCCTCACCAAGGGCCTTGAGGAGGCGGGGATCGCGGCCGAGGCGTCCGACATCAACGGCCGCTCCGACCACGCCGCGTTCTCCGAGGCGGGCATCGCCAACGGCGGGCTCTTCACGGGCGCCGAGGGGACCAAGTCCCAGGCGCAGGCGGAGAAGTGGGGCGGCGAGGCCGGCAAGGCCTTCGACCCCTGCTACCACGCGGCCTGCGACACCACGGAGAACATCGACGCCAAGGCGCTCGACATCAACGCGGATGTCGCGGCGAGCACCCTCTGGGAGCTGTCGGGCAAGGAGTAACCCGACGCGGTACGCACCGCTCCCAGGTGGCCTCCCCGGATCCCTGTCCGGGGAGGCTGTGCCCCGCCCACCGTCACGGAGGGCGGGGCAGCCACCGCGGCGGCCGTCGCGGCCGTCGGCCGGGTGTTCACAGCCCGGGCGTGCCCCACACCGGGAACCACCGGGTCAGGTCCTTCTCGATGGTCAAGTCGTCGCGGAGCATCGCCCGTACTTGCAGCTCCAGGGGGTTGTCGCGCTTTTCGGCGGCGCCGGGCTTGGGGGCGAAGGGGTAGAACGTGCCGCGCTTGTAGAGGTAGACCAGCGCGATCGGGCGCTGGCGCTCGTCCCTGAAGCCGATCAGCGAGCACAGCAGATGCGGCCCGAACCCGCCCTCCTGAAGGGACGTGTTGACCGCGTGCAGATCGTTGACGAGGCCCGCGATGTCGTCGGGGGAGTGCCGCGCGAGCAGCCACGTATAGCCGTGCTCGTCCTGGCTGAACTCCACCGGGGCGTCAAGGAGAGCCCGTACGTCCTCCTGGATCCGGGAGAACGCCCCGCCCTCGACGCTCGCGAAGCAGACGGACCCGAGGCCGGTCGGCGTGAATCCGGCCGCCGACTGTAGCGTGATCGCCGCTGAGGGGAGGGCGAAGAGCTGGTCGAGGTCGGGCCGGACCGGCTTGCTGCGGCCGAAGAGCGTGTCCAGAAATCCCATGCGGTACGCGTTCCTTGTTTCTCGGAGGCTTGCGGGCGGGGCTCGGGAGCGGCGGGGGCTGCGGGGCTGCGCGGGAGCGGGCTCAGGAGCGACGGTCTTTTACGGGCGGCCGAGCTGGGCGGAGATGCGGCCCAGCTGGTCGAGGCGCTGCTCGAGCGTCGGGTGCGAGGAGAGCAGTCGGCTGAAGCTCTCCTTGCTGATGGCCGGTGCGAAGAAGAAGGCGTTGAAGGGCTCGACCTTGCGCAGATCGCGGGTCGGGATCCGCGCCATCTGTCCGGTGATCTTGGTCAGTGCCGAGGACAGGGCGGAGGGCCGTCCGGTCAGGATCGCGGCGGCCCGGTCGGCGGACAGCTCGCGGTAGCGCGACAACAGCCGCGTGAGCAGGAAGCTGATGGCGTAGACGACCACGCTGACCAGCGTGACCACCAGGACGGCGATGGCCGCGTTGTTGTCACGGCTGTGGCGGCCGACGCCACTCCACAGTGCGGCCCTGGTGATGATTCCGGCCAGTACGCCCAGGAAGGCGGCGATGGTCATCACCGCCACGTCGCGGTGCGCGACATGCGACAGCTCGTGCGCGAGCACGCCGTCCAGCTCCTCGGGCTCGAGGCGCCGCAGCAGCCCGGTCGTGGCGCACACCATCGAGTTCTTCTGGTTACGGCCGGTGGCGAAGGCGTTCGGGACGTCGGACTCGGCGATCGCGACGCGCGGCTTGGGCATATCGGCGAGTGCGCACAGGCGGTCGACCGCACCGTGCAGCTCGGGTGCCTGCTCGGGCGTGACCTCGCGCGCGCCCATGCTGAAGGCCGCGATCCGGTCGCTGAACCAGAACTGCGCGACGAACAGGCCGCCCGCGATGAGCAGCACCACCACCCACGCGCCCTTGAGCAGCACCACCAGTGCCCCGACGAGGACCACATACAGCAGGCCGATGAAGAACATGGTCGTGACCATGCGCGAGGTGAGCCCGCGGTCGGGGGCGAATCGCGTCTGTGCCATGGCTCCTCCTAACCCCTTGTGACCCGATTCTCCCTCTTTACTGTTGTTTGCGAGATAAACCTTCGCTGTGACCGACGGTCGACAGCGCTGGGTGCCCGGCTCGGTGCGGCGAGTAGTAGACGCCGCCCCCCGGTGGAACCGCTCCTAGCTGCGGACCCGCAGGACATCCAGTGCTGTGAGGGCCACGTGCAGGGCCGTGCGTTGTTCGCCGGACTCAAGGGTGCGGTCGAGGAGGCGTTCGATGGTGCGGAGACGTTGGTAGAAGGTTTCGCGGGAGAGGCCGCCGTGGCGGGCGGCGGCCGTTTTGTTGCCCGCGGCGTCCAGGTAGTGGCGGAGGGTCGGTAGCAGGTCGGTGCCGTGGCGGGTGTCGTGGTCGAGGAGTCGGCCGAGTTGGCGTTCGGCGTACTCCTGGATCCGGGTGTCCTCGCGAAGCGCGTACAGGAGGCGGCGCAGGTCGACATCGGAGAGCTCGTGGAAGGAGCGGTCCGGAGGCAGATGCTGGTCCGGCGGGGTGGCCTCGGCTACCCGGATGGCCTGGTGGAAGGAGCGGGGGGCGTCGGTGAGGTCGTCGACCTCGGTGCCGACGCTGACCGTGGCCTGCGGGGTGAGGTCGAGTGCGGTGCGGCTGAGGCGTTCGGCCGCGGGCTGCCAGAGGCGGGAGGCGCTCAGGGCCAGCAGGACGCCCAGGCGGCCGGGGGCCAGTTCGCCGACGAGTGCCGGGATTCCCGTCGTGTGCAGGTCCTGGGACAGGCGGGTCTCCACGTCCAGGGTGCCGTCTTCAGTGGGGAGGTCCACCACGACCGCCAGGAAGCGGCGGTTCTCGGTGGGCACGCCAAGCGCGGCCAGGCGGGCGCGGGCGTCCTCGGGGGAGCGGTGGCGCTGCTCGACGAGGTCGCGGAGGGCGCTGCGGTGTGCGCCGCGTTCCCAGGGGGTGAGGTGGATGAGGCGGGCGACGGTCAGGGCCATCGCCGTTCTCTCCAGGACGGTGAGGTGTTCCGGGCCGAAGGCCGGGTCCGTGGTGGCGGTAGGGGTGGGGGTGGGGGCGGGCAGCATGGCTACTCGACCCCAGCGTTCGCCTTGATATTCGACCGGCGCGGCGAGCCACCCCTCCGGCCCGTGCAGGGCCGTCCCCTCGCCGGGCGGCGTCGCCCGGGACCGCCGCTCCCAGTCGGCGAGCGCCTCCTCCAGCGTCGTGCCGGACGGCTCGCAGATCAGCGCCTGGTGCACCAGGTTCTCCAGGACGACCGTGCGGCCGCTCATCTCCGCCGCCGCCCGCACCACCTCCTCCGGCCCCGCACCGCGCAGCGTCAGCGCGGTGAACGCCTCGTGGATCTGCTGGGTCCGGCGCATCGCCTCGGCCTGGTTGCCGAGGATGAGGGCATGGACGACCTGGGTGACCTCCAGGAAGTTGACGTCCTTGGCGAGGGTGATCAGGGGCAGGCCGCGGGCTTGGCAGGCGTGCACGAGGGCCGCGGGCGGGCGGTGGTAGCGGCGTACGAGTTCGATGACCAGGGCCGCCGCTCCGATCCCGGCGAGCTCGTCGACGTACCGGCGTACGCCCGCCGCGTCCTCGGGCAGCGGTACGCCCGTGGTCAGGACGAGTTCGCCGCCCTTGAGGAAGGAGGCGGGGTCCGTCAGTTCGGTGATGTGGACCCAGCGGACCGGCCGGTCGAGGTGGGTGACACCGGTGACGACCTGCGGCTGTCCGGCGGCCAGGACGGGGAGCACCAGAACGTCGGCGACGGTGAGGGCACGGCCGGACGGGCTGCCGTCCAGGTCGTCCGGGTCCGGCGGGCGCCCCGTCGGGTGGGTGTCGTTCACGGTGTCTCCCTGCGTGCCTGGTCACTGCGACAAGCCGAACAAGCCGCGCTGACCTGTGCAAGAGGGCCTCCGCCCGGCCCGGACGGGGCAGCGAACGCCGCACTCCGGCCCCGCGCCTGACACACCGTCCGAACACCGCGCCCCCGTCGGACAGTTCGCGCGTTGGCTCCCTGCCGGACGGCGGCGATGCTCGAAGGACCGTCACAGTCCGACGACGCACGCCGGGAGACGAACATGACCGCACTGTCGCCGCACCTCCGTCAGGCCACGCCCGTGGTGGCGGCCCGGGGCGAGGGCGTCCACCTCTACGGTGAGGACGGCCGCCGCTACCTCGACTTCACCGCCGGAATCGGCGTCACCAGCACCGGGCACTGCCACCCCAAGGTCGTGGCGGCGGCGCAGGAGCAGGTGGGCACGCTGGTCCACGGTCAGTACACGACGGTCATGCACCAGCCCCTCCGGCAGCTCGTCGACAAGCTGGGCGAGGTCCTTCCGTCCGGCCTGGACAGTCTGTTCTTCACCAACTCCGGGAGTGAGGCGGTGGAGGCGGCGCTGCGGCTTGCCCGCCAGGCCACCGGGCGGCCCAACGTCCTGGTCTGCCACGGCGGTTTCCACGGCCGCACGGTGGCCGCCGCCGCCATGACCACCTCCGGCATCCGCTTCCGCTCCGGCTTCTCCCCGCTGATGAGCGGCGTGGTCGTCACCCCGTTCCCGACGGCGTACCGCTACGGCTGGGACGAGGACACCGCCACCCGCTTCGCCCTCCAGGAGCTCGACTACACGCTCCAGACGATCTCCTCGCCCGCCGACACGGCCGCGATCATCGTCGAGCCGGTGCTGGGCGAGGGCGGCTACGTGCCCGCGACCCGCGCCTTCCTGGAAGGCCTGCGGGAGCGGGCGGACCGGCACGGCTTCCTGCTGATCCTCGACGAGGTGCAGACCGGCGTCGGCCGCACAGGCCGCTTCTGGGGCCACGACCACTTCGGCGTCACCCCGGACATCCTCATCACCGCCAAGGGCCTGGCCAGCGGCTTCCCGCTGTCCGGCATCGCCGCCTCCGAGGAACTGATGACCAAGGCATGGCCCGGCTCCCAGGGCGGTACGTACGGTGCCAACGCCGTCGCCTGCGCCGCGGCATGCGCGACCCTGGATGTCGTACGGGACGAGAAGCTGGTCGAGAACGCCGAGGCGATGGGCGCACGGCTGCGGCACGGCCTGGAGGCGGTGGCCGAACGGACGGCGGCCATCGGCGACGTACGAGGTCTCGGACTGATGCTGGCCACCGAGTTCGTCACCGAGGACGGCAGCCCCGCCCCCGAGACCGCCGCCCGCGTGCAGCGCGCCGCCGTGGACCAGGGCCTCCTCCTGCTCCTGTGCGGCGCCTGGAACCAGGTCGTACGGATGATCCCGGCGCTGGTGATCGACGAGACGGCGGTGGACGAAGGGCTCCAGGCATGGGCGGCCGCCGTGGAGGCCGGTACGTCAGGACCGGCGGGCCGCTGACGGAGGCCCACGCGTCCCGCATCGCCCAACTCGCCGCGCCCGCCCCCGACTTGCGGGTAGAGCGAGACCGGCCCCGGCCCCACCGACCCGTCGCCGGTGACCGAGCATCCCCGCCCCGCACCTGGCGGAACTCCTCGCCCCCGCCGCTGACCGACCAGGAGAGACCTCATGACCGACACACCCACGCAGTTGTTCATCGGCGGTGCCTGGGTGGACGCCGCGGACGGCGCCACCCTGCCCGTGGACGACCCCGCGACCGGCGAGATCCTCTGCCATGTCGCCGACGCGGGCCCCAAGGACGCCCGGCTCGCCGAGGATGCCGCCGTGGAGGCGCAGGCGGAGTGGGCCCGTACGGCACCCCGCGCGCGGAGCGAGATCCTGCGCCGCGCGTACGAGCTCATCCTCGAGCGCACCGACGAGCTCGCCCACCTGATGACGTCCGAGATGGGCAAGCCGCTGGCCGAGGCCAGGGGAGAAGTGGCGTACGCGGCCGAGTTCTTCCGCTGGTTCTCGGAAGAGGCCGTACGCATCGACGGCGGCTGCGGCGTCCTGCCGGACGGCCGTAACCGCATGCTGCTCTCCCGCCGCCCGGTAGGCCCCTGCCTCCTCATCACCCCCTGGAACTTCCCGCTGGCCATGGGCACCCGCAAGATCGGCCCGGCGGTCGCGGCGGGCTGCACGATGATCCTCAAGCCTGCCCCGCAGACCCCGCTGTCCAGCCTCGCGCTGGCCGGGATCCTGAAGGAGGCCGGTCTGCCGGACGGCGTGCTGAACGTCATCACGACCTCCCGTGCGGGCGAGGTGTGCGAGCCGCTGCTGCGCGGCGGGCGTGTCCGCAAGTTGTCGTTCACCGGTTCCACGGCCGTCGGGCGGCTGCTGCTCGCCCAGTGCGCCGACACTGTCGTCCGTACGTCGATGGAGTTGGGCGGCAACGCGCCCTTCGTCGTCTTCGAGGACGCCGACCTGGACACGGCCGTCGATGGCGCGATGCTCGCCAAGATGCGCAACATGGGCGAGGCGTGCACCGCCGCGAACCGCTTCTTCGTCCACCGGTCGGTGGCGGAGGAGTTCGGGCGGCGCCTTGCCGATCGGATGGGGGCGCTCGTCGCGGGTCCCGGCACCCGGGCCGGGGTCGATGTCGGCCCGCTGATCGACGCGGCCGGCCGGGCCAAGGTCGAGGAGCTGGTCGCCGACGCGGTGCAGCGCGGCGCTCAGGTGCTCGTCGGCGGCCGTACGCCCGAGGGGCCGGGCTGCTTCTACCCGCCGACCGTGCTCACCGACGTGGACCCCGGCAGCCGCCTGATGGACACGGAGATCTTCGGCCCGGTCGCGGCGATCCTCACCTTCGACGACGAGGACGAGGTCGTACGCCGCGCCAACGACACCCCCTGGGGCCTGGTCGGCTACGTCTTCACCGAGGGCCTGGACCGCGCCCTGCGCGTGAGCGAACGCCTGGAGGTGGGCATGGTCGGCCTCAACACCGGTCTCGTCTCCAACCCGGCGGCGCCCTTCGGCGGCGTCAAGCAGTCCGGGCTCGGCCGGGAGGGCGGCCGGGTCGGGATCGAGGAGTTCCTGGAGTACCAGTACCTGGCGGTGCCGGTGCGCTGAGAATCCAAGGGGGACGCATTGCGCAGGAAGAAGGCGCTGGGGGGCGCGAGCGCGGTCGCCGTCCTGCTCCTCGGCGGCGGGAGCGTCGTGGTCTACGAGGAGTACGTCGACGACGACCTGGTCCTCGGTAACGAAGACGCTCACTCTGCGGGTTCGCTGACGGGCTGATCCCTTGCGTCGGGGTCAGTAGATGATGGAGACGATCTGGCAGGCCGCTTCGGCGAGTTGAGGGTCGCCGTCCACGTCGGCCTCGGCGAAGGCGGTGTCCGGGGTGAGGCCTCGGGTGCACAGGCGCCATGCGGTCTCCGGGGCCAGGGTGAGGCGGGCCGCGGGTGGTCCGGCTTCGGTTTTGGGTTCGGGTTCGGGTTTGGCCAGGGACCAGTGGTTTTGCGTGGCGGTGGCGGTCCAGGTGCCGCCGGGCGGGCCGGTGACGTGTACCTGGATCTGGGTACCGGTGGGGGCTCGGGTGTCGCGCAGGGTGTGGGGGAGAGCGCGCATGAAGGTGTCCAGGACTACGGACAGGGGGCGCGGGTCGGGGTCCGTGGCCTGGCCGGTGGCGTGGCGGATCTGTTGGCGGTGGGTCCAGAACTCGGTGAAGTCCCGGGCGGTGTCCAGCCACATCGGGGCCGGGTCCACACCGGCCCAAGACACTCCCAGCGACGGGCTGTTGGGGTCGGTGGTCCCGAAGAAGTGGGCGACTTGTCTGCCGATCATGTCCAGGGTGTCGGTGAGGGCGGCCGGGCTGACCCTGCGGAGTGCGTCGACCCACTCCTCGTTGATGCGGTGGATGAACGTTTCCAGCGTCTCGCCCGGTGCGAAGGTGGGGCCGTCCCGGTGGCCGTCGCGGTCGCGGCTCAGGCGTCCGTAGTAGTCGCCGAGAAGGTGCGCGGCCACATCGCGTACGGTCCAGCCCGGTACCGCTTCTTTGGCCCAGTCGGCGCGGTCCAGATCTCGCAGCGTGGCCGTCAGCGCTGCCTGTTCCGGGGCGAACAGGCAGCGGGCGTCGATCGGCGGACCGAGCCAAGGCGGACCGAGCCAGGGCGGGCCGGAAGCTTCCTTCCGCTGCGACTGCTTGGTCATAGCGCCAAAGCCTGCCAACCCGTGCCCCGGCCCGCCATCCGATATCGCCGGGGACGGCCCTCAGTCACGTACCGGCACGCGCACCGGAATCGACGACGCGCAGCCGGGAGGCCGCCGGGTCATGGGCGCCGCGTACATGGCCGTGCGGGGCGGCCGCCGTGTGCTGCAAGAAGGTGACGGCCTCGGGTGTGATGAGCTCGCCGGGCAGCACGTTCGGGATGCCCGGCGGGTAGGCGGCCAGGGTGTCCGCGGAGATGTGGCCTATTGCCTCGGCCGCGGGGAGCAGGCGGGTCGGGCGGAGGAATGCCTCGCGGGCGGACAGGCGTGCGGGGCCGGGGGAGGGGAGACGCAGCGCGGGCCGGGGTGGCGTGGCGCTGTCCGTGAGCGGGGTGGGCAGGCAGTGCAGGGCCTCGATGAAGCGGTCCGTATCGGGGAGCGAGCCCGCGCCGACCACCGCGACGATCGCCGCGTCCGTGGCCACCTCGACCATGATCTGGTGGTCGTGGTAAAGCAGGCGCCGCGCCTCGTGGCCGGGTATGCCGCCGCCGCGTGTGTCGATGGCGACGCGCAACGGGTCGGTGTCCGCGATGTCGGCGAAGCGGCCGAACGTATCGCTGACGAGCGCGTAGCGGCCGAGGCGGCGGATGGTGTGGCGTACTCGGTTCGCTGCTTCGATCGACGCGGTCAACTCTCCCGTTTCCGCTGTGAGTTGGGCCCGTGCCAGGTCGAGCGAGGCCAACAGCAGGGCGCTCGCGCTCGTCGACTGGACCAGGCGGAAGGCTCGGTCCACGAGGGGTTCGAGGCGGTCGGCGAACGGGCCGTGGCCCAGGTGGAGCATGGCCGACTGGCTCAGGCTGCCGCCGAGTTTGTGAGTGCTGGACGTGACCAGGTCGGCGCCCTGGGCCAGGGCGCCCGCAGGCAGCGCCGGGTGGAAACCGAAGTGCGCGCCCCACGCCTCGTCGACGATCAGCGGGACACCCGCGGCGTGGGCGACCTCGGCCAGGGCCCGAACGTCGGCGACGGCACCGAAGTAGCTGGGCGACACCACGTACGCCGCCGCCGCGCGCGGGCAGCGGGCCAGGGCCTCGGCGAGGGCGGCGGCGTCGACGCCGTGTGCGATGCCTTGGTCCGCGTCGACGGAGGGCGGTACGAAGACGGCGTCGAGGCCGGAAAGGACCAGGCCGTCGATGACGCTCGAGTGGACGCTGCGCTGCACGACGAGGGTGTCACCCAGAGCCGGTGCCACCAGCGAGGCGATCTGGTTGCCCTGCGAGGCGCCGTTCGTCAGGAACCAGGTGCGGCGGGCACCCCAGGCCTCGGCCGCCAGTTGCTCCGCCTGCCGGAGCGGGGCCGCGGCGCCCAGGTCGATGCCGTCGAGCAGGGGCGGGAAGTCCAGGGCGAGCGCTGCGGGGCCGAGGAGTGCGGACATCGGGCCGAAGCGGGTCGGGTCCGCGGCATGCCCAGGCACGTTCAGGCGCAGCCAGCCGCGCCCCGCGTGCGCGCGCAGGGCCTCGGCGTAGGGGGCCGAAGAGCGCATCTCGTGCGGCGGCGACGAAGGCGGGGGCGGGGGCGGGGCGGCGGGAGGCGTGCCGGTGTGTGCCGCGGTGTCGGCCAGTGCGGTGGATCTGGTGTTCACGCAGGTCAGCGTGGCAGGGTGCGAGCCATAGAGGAATACGCCACTTCCCTTCATCCCTCCATATACGGTCTATAGCTCTTGCCGGGGCAACAGCCCGATCCAGTCACCAGCCCGATTCAGCCCCCGAAACGGTCCCATGCTCGAACTCCGCCAACTCCACGTCCTCAAAGCCATAGCCCGGGAGGGCTCCCTGGCCGGTGCGGCGCGTGCCCTGCACCACAGCCAGCCCACCATCACCCACCACCTGTCCGTCCTCGAGGCGCACTTCAACGCCTCGCTGGTACGCCGGGGACCCCGCGGCGCCGTACTCACCGAGGTCGGCGCCGCGCTGCTGCCGCACGCCGAGGCCGTGGTGGAACGGCTGCGGCTTGCCGAACGGGAGGTGCGGGATCTGGCCGAGCGCGGGAAGCACACCCTGCACATCGGAACCTTCCCCACGGCCGGAGCGCTGCTGCTGCCACCCGCCGTGAAGGCCCTGCGCACCGCGGGCATCAACGTCTCGCTCACCGAGGGCGAACTGCCCGCGCTGTTGCAGGGGCTCAGGGCCAGGGAGTTGCACGCGGCGCTGGTCTTCTCCCAGCCCGGAGACCGCCTGGACCTCGACGACGACTTCGACGTGCATCCGTTGCTGCACGACCCGCTGCTGCTCGTCCTGCCCCTCGACCATCCCTGCGCCGCACGGGACCGCGTACCCCTCGAAGAGCTGCGCCACGAGGACTGGATCGGCGCGGCCGACCCGAACGACCCATGTGACCGGCTGCTCTCCTGGGCCTGCGCCCGGCATGCGTTCGAGCCGGTGCACACGCTGCGGACCGACGGCTACGCGATGGTGCAGGGCTTCGTCGCGGCGGGCGCCGGTGTGGCGGTCGTGCCCCGGCTCGCCCTTGGCACGCCGCGCGAGGACATCGCCGTACGCCATCTGGAAGGGACGCCGCTGGCCCGCGAGATCAGCGTGGCCGTGCTGCGCACCACGGCCGCGCCGAGCACCCGCGACCTGGTGGCGGCGCTCACCCGGCAGGCGCACCAGGTGGAGCGGGGCTGGAAGGACGCAGATCCGGAACACGGCATGCACTGATCGCCAACGCAACCTGTCGGATCGGCCAACTCGCCAGCGGTGACTTGTACTTATCCGACGTTGTCCGGCCCTCCGTCATCCCGCAAGATCCCCGGAACCCGAAGCCGTCCCGTCGGGATCACCAGGAGGAGAGCCATGGGCCGCATCTCAGGCCAGCTGTGTCGCCGTAAGCCACTGGGCAGGATGATCGCCGAGAGTGACGATCCGCCCTCCGGTTCCGGCTCGGACTCCGGCTCCCTCCAACGCTCCATGGGGCTTGGGCAGTTGACGCTCCTGGGCATCAGCTCGGTGGTCGGCACCGGCATCTTCTTCGTCCTCGGCACCACCGTCCCCGACGCCGGTCCGAGCGTCATCCTGTCCTTCGTCCTCGCCGCCGTCGTGGCCGGGCTCGCGGCGCTCTGTTACGTGGAGTTGGCCGGTGCCGTCCCCGTCGCGGGCAGCACGTACTCGTATACGTACGCCTCGCTCGGGGAAGGGGCGGCCTACCTCGTCGCCTGGTGTCTGATCCTCGAGTACGGCGTCGCGGTGTCGACGGTCGCCGTCAGCTGGGGCCAGTACCTCAACGAACTGTCCAGCTCCGTCTTCGGGTTCACCCTGCCCGACGCGATCAGCCAGGCACCGGGAGCGGGCGGCATCGTCAATATCCCGGCGCTCGTCGTCGTCCTGCTGTGCTCGCTTCTCCTCGCCCGCGGCACGCGCGAGTCCGCCACCGTCAACGCCGTGATGGTGTGCGTGAAGATCGGCGTGCTGCTGCTCTTCGTCGCCGTCGCCCTGACCGCCTTCCGCGCCGAGCACTTCAGCGACTTCGCCCCGCACGGGATCGGCGGCATCGGCATCGCCGCGTCCGGGGTGTTCTTCTCGTACGTCGGCTTCGACACCGTCGCGACCGCGAGCGAGGAGGTGCGCAACCCGCGCCGCACCATTCCGCTCGCCCTGCTGCTCACCCTCGCCACGGTCACCGCGCTCTACATCCTCGTCGCGATCGCGGCCGTCGGCGCCCAGCCCGCCGGGAGGTTCGGCGAGCAGGCGGACGCGGGCGAGGCGGTCCTCGCGCAGATCCTGCGGGACGTCACCGGCGCCGGATGGCCCGCGGTGCTGCTCGCCGCGGGAGCGGTGGTCTCCATCTTCAGCGTGGTCCTCGTGACGCTCTTCGGGCAGACCCGGATCCTGTTCTCGATGGCGCGGGACGGTCTGGTGCCGCAGCTGTTCCGGCGCGTGGACCGCCAACGCCACACCCCGGTGCACAACACGTGGATCGTCGGCGCGTGCGTCGGCGGCCTCGCGGCGTTCGTGCCGCTCCAGTACCTCGCGGACCTGACGAGCATGGGCACGCTCGTCGCGTTCGTGGCCGTGGCCGCGGCGGTGATCGTGCTGCGCCGGATCGCCCCGGACGCACCGCGGCCGTTCAAGGTGCCGCTGTACCCGGTCGTGCCGATCCTCTCCGCGGTGTCCTGCCTCTACCTGGCGTACCTGCTGCCCGGCATCACCTGGACCCTCTTCGCCTGCTGGCTGCTCCTCGCGGCCGCCCTGTACCTGGCCTTCGGGCGCCGCCACTCGGCGCTTCAGGATGCCGAACCGGGTACGACGGATACGACGGAATCGCAGTCGAGTACGGAAGCGGAGCCCGTCGCGGAGGTACGGGGCTAGCGGCGATGCGGCGAGGCCGGTGGGGCAACCAGCCCCACCCGGTCGCCCGTCTTAGCCCGCATGACCTCGATACACACGACGCACACGACCCTCAGGCAACTGTGGCTCTTCGCGGGCATACAGCTCCGCTGCTGTGCCTTCGCGGCGGCCATCCTGGCGGGCGTCGCCCTGTCCGGGCTGATGCCGCAGCTGCCGGTGGCCCGCTACGACCTGCTGCTTGTGTACGGGGTGCTGCTCACGGTGGTGTTCCGGGCCTGCGGCTGGGAGACCGGACGCGAACTGGCGGTCATCGCCGTCTGCCACGTCATCGGCCTGGCCTTCGAGCTGCTCAAGGTCTATCTCGGCTCCTGGAGCTATCCGGAGCCCGCCGTCCTGAAGGTCGGCGGCGTACCCCTGTACGGGGGCTTCCTGTACGCGGCGGTGGGCAGTTACGTGTGCCGTGCCTGGCGGCTTTTCGACCTCGGCCTGGTCCGGTACCGGGCGCGGACCACCGAGGTCCTGGCTGCGGCGATCTACGTCAACTTCTTCAGCCACCATTGGCTGCCCGACGCCCGCTGGCTGTTGGCCGTCCTGCTCCTCGCCGTGACCTGGGGGACGTGGGTGGAGTTCACGGTCAGCGGGCGGCGCCACCGGATGCCGCTGGCCCTGTCGTTCGTGCTCATCGGCTTCTTCTTGTGGCTGGCGGAGAACCTCGCCACCGGCCTGGGGGCGTGGCGCTACCCGTATCAGGCGGACGGCTGGCAGCCCGTCGGCATCGACAAGTTCGCCGCCTGGTCCCTGCTGATCACGGTGACGTTCGTCCTGGTCGCCCGCGCACAGCGACGCCCTGAGACGGACCCGGCTCAAGCCTTGCCGGGCCGTCCCGCCTTGCCGGGCCGTCCCGCCGCGCGGAGTTGGAGCCAGCTGGCCAGCAGAGTGTCCGGGTCGTCCAGGTCGAGGCCGAAGAGTTCGCGGATGCGGCGCAGGCGGTAGCGCAGCGTGTTGGGGTGGACGTTCAGCCGGGCCGCCGCGGCGGCGATGTCGCCGACCGCGTCCAGCCAGCAGGTGACCGTGGCCGCGTACTCCGTACCCTGCTCGCGGTCGTACGCCAACAGCCGGGCCACACCGGGCAGTTGCAGCCACGGGTCGCGGGCCAGCTCGTCGCCTAGCCGGTCAAGCAGGATGCGGTGGCGTACGTCCCCCGCCATCGCCGCGGGCCGGTCCGCACCGTCCAGGGCCGTGGCCCGCAGTACGTCGTCGGCCTCGCGGCGGAGCGTGCCCGGCCGCAGCAGGTCGGCGTACGGGCGGGTGACCGCGGCCCGTACCCCCGCCGAGGCGCCGACCGCCGCCCGCACGGCGCCGAGCGCGGCATCGGCGAACCGCGGCCCGGCCCCCGGCCCGGGCGCGGGCAGCAGTACGTAGACGGCACGGGCGGTCGCCGCGACCGTCGCCTCCGCATGGTGGGCGGCACAGAAGCGGACCAGGGCGGCTTCTACGTGGGGGATGAGTGCGGGGCCGAGGGCGTCTCCGGCCGTGCCTGGGGCCGCGGAACCGTCCGGGGTTCGAGAGCCCACCGCGAAGGCGGCCAGACAGAGGTCCGCTCCCGGCCGCAGGCCAAGGCGGCCGGTGGCATCCTCAGGTGGTGGGCCATGGCCCTCGAGGACCGCGCGGAGGGTGTCCTGCCGCATCCGCCGTTCCGCCTCGGGGGCGTTCAGGGCGCGCAGCAGATGAGGGGCGGCGAGGCGGGCGGCGTCCAGGAGGGCGGTCTCGGCCTCCTGCGGAAGGCCGTCCTCCGGCTCGATCGCCCACAGGGTGCCCAGAGGCAGCGCCCCCGCCCGTATCGCGACGGCGGCCCGCGCCAACTCGTCGCCCGTGGTGGGGAAGCGGACCGGACCGGGGGCGGCGAGCACGTCGCGGTACTGCTGCCGCTGGTACGGCAGGTCCGGCACCCGGCGCTGGAGGATGCCCCGCTCGCGCAGCGCGTCGATGCGCTGACCGGGGACCTTGGAGTACGCGACCACGTGCTGGTCGAGGTCCTCGATCGCCACCGAGCCGCCGACCACCGCGGCCAGCGAGTCCGCGAGCGCGAACAGCTCCTCGCCGCCGACCGGTGCGGACGGCGCCGCGTCGCCCACCCCGTACGCCGCGAGCGCGCAGCTCAGCGCCGCGTCCACGTACCGCCAAGGCACCGCGTCCCCGGCCTCGAGCAGGGCGATACCGCGCCGCTCCGCCTCCGCCACCAGGCGCGCCGGGTCCTGCCCGCGCCGCTTGACGACGGCTGCCGCGAAGCCCTGCTCGGCCGCCCGCCACAGCACGGCACACGTCCGCGGATCCGATACGTCCGCCCCCACGAGCAGCAGGAGCGCGCCGGGCGCCGCGGGCAGCGGGTCGCCGGGGTCGTGGATCACCGTGCCGCGCACGGAGACATCGAGTCCGGCGGGCGCGGCGAGCACCCGGACGACGTCGGCGGTGTCCAGGACGAGGCGCAACGTACCGGCGGCCCGGCCGTCGACCGCGGCCGCCGCCGCAGCCGTCCCGTCCGCCATGGCTGTTGTGGAATCGGACAACGAGCTCCTCATTTCCTGGGGCGATCGGCGTGGGCGCGCCCTCGGACCGGCGGACAGGATAGGCCACGCAATCCCGAGCACCCCGCTCACCGGAGGGACAGGAGCCACCGCCGATGACCGTGACGCAACCGCCCATGACCGTGACCCAACCGTCCGAAGCCACCGCCGCCGATCTCGTCGGCCTCTTCCCACCCGGCTCTCACCTGGCAGAAGACGGTGAGCTGATCCTCGGCGGCTGCCGGGTCACCGACCTCGCGGAGCGCTTCGGCACCCCGGCCGTCGTCGTCGACGAGGCCGCCGTGCGGGCCCGCGCGCGGGAATACGTACGGGCCCTCGCAACCCATTGGCCGAACAGCCAAGTCGTCTTCGCCTCGAAGTCCTTCCCCTGCACGGCAGTCGTCCGCGTCCTGGTCGAGGAGGGCGTCGGCGTGGACGTCGCCGGGGGCGGCGAGCTGGTCACCGCGCTCGCCGCGGGCGCCGACCCGGCCCGGCTCGTCGTACACGGCAACGCCAAGACCGACGAGGAACTGGCCATGGCGGTGGACGCCGGGGCGGGCACGATCGTGATCGACAACTTCGACGACATCGACCGCCTCGAGCGCCTGCTGGGAGGCGACCGGGCCCACGGCGGCGAGCAGCGTGTGCTGCTCCGCGTCATCCCGGGCGTCGAGGCCGACACGCACGAGGCCATGGCCACCGGCCACGACGGCTCGAAGTTCGGACTCCCGATAGCCGACGCCGTACGCGCCGCCGAGCGGCTGTGCGCAAGCGACCGGCTGCGCCTGGACGGACTGCACGTCCACGTCGGCTCGCAGCTCCTCGATACCGAGCCGTTCGCGCGCGCCGTCGAGGCCGTGGCGGCCATCGGCGAGCTTGGCGAGCACGCGGTGTACGACCTGGGCGGCGGGCTCGGCGTGCGCTACACCTACGACGACCGGCCGCCGACCGTCGAGGAGTACGTCCGCACCCTCACCGACGCCGCCCGCAAGCACCTGCCCGCCACCGCCCGGCTGATCGTCGAACCGGGCCGCTCACTCGTCGCCGGGGCGGCCGCCACGCTCTACCGCGCCGTCACCGTCAAGCGAGGCGCCGCCGGGCGCACCCTGGTCGCCGTCGACGGCGGCATGGCCGACAACCTCGAACCGATGCTGTACGGCCAGCGCTTCGAGGCCACGGTCGGCACGCGCGTCGGCGGCGGCGAGCGCTGCGACCTCGTCGGCCGCCACTGCGAGTCCGGCGACACCCTGATACGGGACGTCCCGCTGCGCGAGCCGCGCGTCGGCGACGTCATCGCGGTCCCGGTCACCGGCGCGTACTGCCACTCGCTCGCCAACAACTACAACGGCGCCCGCCGCCCACCGGTCGTCTTCTGCCGCGACGGCGAGGCCCACGTGGTGCTGCGCCGCGAGACGTACGAGGACCTGCTACGCCGCGACGTCGGGTGACCCGGGGCGCGGCGTGCTCGCCAGGCGGCTCAGTCTTCGTCCTCCGCCGCCACCGTCAGGATCGCCCGTACCTGCGCGACGATGTCGAGCCGGTTGCGTACGAAGTCGGGGTCGGTGACCTTCCCGGTCTCCGGATCGGTGTTCCCGGTCCCGAACTGCAGTACCGGGGTGTGCACATGGCCGCCGGGCAGCCGGTCGTGCAGCCCGAGGCGGTCCCGTAGGAGCGTCGCCCGGTAGGCGATCTCGTTCGACAGGTAGTCCCCGCCGCCGCCCTTCCGGGCCGTGGAACCCTCGGTCGGCCCGTCCGGCCGTTCCACCGGCTCGGTGCCGCCCGCCGGGATCTCGGTGACGGCCGTGTTGTCGTACACCGGGAAGCGCCCCGTCTCGCCGCTCACGATCCTCTTGTACGGGAGCGTGGTCGTCGTCCACTGCGGCTGCGAGGCCGGATCGGTGACCGGGACGGTTCCGGTCCGCGAGAGGTTCCCGTTGTCCGGGAAGCCGCCGCGCCAGGCCCCGTTGGTGCGCTCGATGTCGAAACGGCCCACGCGCCCCTGGCTGATGGTGGTGAACAGGTCGACGCGCGGCAGTTGCGGCCGCAGCGTGCGCTCGACGGTCCCCTCCGCGAAGTCGTCCCAGCGCACGGGGAACACGACGGTCTCGACGCGGGCGGGCCCGTCAGCGGTCTGGATGACGGTGCCGTCGAGCGCGAGCGCCGTGGCGCCGGAGGGGTTGCTGATCCGGACATCGCGGTCGAGCGTGAAGGGGTCGAAGCCGGTGGCCAGGATGCGCTTGGCGGCGTGCCCGGCCTGTCCCTTCGGGTAACGGATGGAGTCCTGGCCGCGCGACGTGGTCTCCAACGCCCGGGACAGGACGGCCCGTTGGCCATCCGTCAGCTCGAACTGCGCGGGCTCCCACTGCCGCAGCTCGCGCACCATCGCCAACCTCGCCCAGTACAACGGCCGGTCGTCGTCCCGGCTCAGATCCCCACCCGCGGGCCCGCGCCCCTGCACCCGGTCGACGGCACGCCGCCACAGCGCCGAACCCTGCCGTACGACGATGTCCTTGGCCCGCGCGTACGAGTCCGCCGAGCCGAGCTCCCGCGCGAACTCCGGTGCCACGGCGTCGAATCCACTGCGCCGCAGAATCTCCTGCGGCGCGGCACGGTCGAGTCGCCGCTCCTCGGCGGTCGGCGGAGGTACGTCGGAGGAGGAAGCGGTGGAGACGGAGGCGGAGGCGCTGGAGGCGGATGCGGAGGCGGCAGAAGGGGAAGCGGTCCCGAGGCCGACAAGCAGGGCTGCACCCACGGCACCCATCCGCCTACGTACCCGCCCTCGCGGGGACTTGGGGACCTGCGGGGCCGTCGGGTCTATCGGGGACGGAGAAGCCGTAGCAGACACGCGAGTCCTTCCGTTGCCGGTGGGGACGCGACGATATCGCAGCTCACCCTGGCCGGACGATGGACCGCGGCACCGCCCATCGCCCCGGCCGAGGTGCGGCACCCCTCACGCCTCGAGCAGCACCTTCCCGAGCAACGTGCGGCCCTCGATGGCCGTATGCGCGTCGGCCGCCCGGTCGAGCGGGAACACCTCGGCGATCACCGGGCGCAGCCGCCCCGCGGCCACCTCCTCGTAGGCCGCGGCGGCGAGTCGCTTACGGTCCTCCTGCGAGAGCTGCACGTTGTCGATGCCGAGCAGGGTGATCCCGCGGCGCTCGGCCTCCGCCGCGTCCACGGGCGCGAAGCCCCCCGTGGGCGCGCCGTGCGCGGAGAACCGTCCGCCGTCCGCCGTCAACGGGAAGGCGGCCAGGCCGACGTGGCCGCCCACACCGTCCAGGACGACATCCGCCGCGCCCGCGCCGAGTGCCGCACGGGCCCGCTGCGGCCAGTCGTCGTGCGTGGCGTCGATCGCGTGGTCCGCGCCCAACTCCCGTACGAGTGCCAGCTTGCGCTCACCGCGGGCGACGGCCACGACCTGCGCGCCCCGTGCGTGCGCCAGCTGGACCAGGAGGGTGCCCATGCCGCCGGACGCGCCGAGGATCAGGACCCGCTCATCCGGTGCGACGGCGGTGAGTTCGGCGAGTGCGAGGGTGGTGACCCCGTCGTGGACGACGGCGGCGGCCTCGCGGAGGCCGAGGGCGTCGGGCACGGGGACCAGCAAGTCGGCTGCCGCGACGACCTGTTCGGCGTATCCACCGGTGAAGCCGACGGTGGCCGTGACCCGGCGGCCGAGCCACTCGGGGGCGACGCCCTCGCCGATGGCGCGGACCGTTCCGGCGACCCCGCCACCTGGTACGTACGGCGGTTCGACCGGGAAGAACCCGGCGCCGGCCCGTACCTGGGTCTCGACGAAGATCGTGTCGACGTACGCCACGTCGATCACCACCTCGCCGGGTTCCGCCACCGGGTCCGGCACCTCGGCCGTCTCCAGGACCTCAGGGCCGCCGAACTTCGTCACCTGTGCCACGCGCATGACGTACATCCCTCGCTGTGATCGGTAGGAGCTGATCGCTATGAGAGGAGTCTTGAACTTCAAGTGCGGTTGAGGTCAAGAAAAAATGACTCACCCGCGGCACCACGCGTGCCGTACGCTCTGAGCCGGTGAGCCGGGAAGCCTGGTCGGCGCCCTGTCGAGCGATGTCGAGCGATGTCGAAACACCCCGGAGGAGCACGCCCATGAACTCTCCCCGACCGACGAACTCTTCCCGGCCGAGCCTGCTCGCACGGACCCGCCGCGCGATCTTCGCCCGGCACGCCAACCCCTGGAGCGCCTGGACCCGTTGGGCCAGTGCACCGCTGGTAGCGGTCCCGGTGTGGACCCGGAGCTGGCGGCACGCGGCCGTGGTCGGCGCGTGGTTCGCGGTCAACCCCGTCATCTTCCCCAAGCCCGCCGACAACCGGGCCTGGGCCAGCCGCGCGATGCTCGGCGAGGAGATGTGGCTCGTCGAGCGCCCCCGGGACGCGGCCATGGCGGTCAACGCCGCCGCCTCCGCCGCGTCCCTGGCCGCGCTGATCGCCGCGCGCCGTCGCCGCCTCGGGCCCGCGGCCGCCGCAACGGCCGCGGAGATGGCCCTGCTCCTCGTCTACTGGGAGCTGATGGTCCGCCATTACGACCGCCACCAGAGCAAGAGCCAGAGCGAGAGCAAGAGTCAGAGCCAGGAAGGCTAGGGGAGCGCGGCGAGTTCGCCCAGGACTCGGGCCGCCGGTGCCGGGTCGACCAGCCACTTCAGGTGGCTGCCTTCGAGGGTGCGGACGTCGTACGGGTTCTCGGGCGTCAGCGCGTTGCCCTCGCGGATCAGCCGGTCCTGTATGGCGAGCGGCAGGCTCTGGTCGTCGCGCAGTCGGACGTACGTCTTCGGGATCCGGCCCCACGTCGCGGCCTGTGCACGGTCGGCGGAGGTGCCGACGTCCAGGTTCTCGTCCGGCTGGAAGGTGTTGAGGAAGGTCAGGAACTCCTCGTCGGTGCCGTCGGCGAAGAGGGCCGACTTGAGCGCGGGGAGGGCGGCCGGGTCGGCGGTGCGGAAGTTGACGCGGAGCAGGCCGAGTTCGGCCGGGTTGCCCGCCACGGCCGGGGCGAAGGCGGCGGGGTCGACCGTGGCCATCTCCGGTTCGGCGTAGTAGTCGTTGACGTCGAGATCGACCGGGCACCAGGCCGAGACGTAGACGATACGGTCGATCAGGTCCGGCCGCGCGTTGGCGGCGGCGGTGGCCGTGACGCCGCCGCGGCTGTGGGCGACGAGGATCACCGGCCCGTTCCGCTTGGCCCGTTCGAGGATCCCGATCAGATACGCGGCGTTGTCGGCGAGCGTGACGCCCTTGATCGCGCCGGGCGCGGTGGCGAGCCCTTCGAGATCCTGCGGTGCCTGGTAGGCCCGGGTGTACGTCGCCGCGAAGCCGTGCCCCGGCAGGTCGACGGCGACCGAACGGTGCCCGAGCAGGCCGAGTTCGGCCTGGAGCGGTGCGAAGGAGAAGGAGTTCGCAAAGGCCCCGTGTACCAGCACGAACGTGGGTTGCATCCGTCTACTCACCTTCTGGCGCGCTGGGTTGAGCGATCGCAGCGTGCGCACGGTTGTTTGATGGTCGGTGGCCACTGTACGTACCGGAAGATCATCCGCGTACCGGTATGAAGCCCTCCGCTTTGTTGGGCTCCATGGGGCTTGAGTGGGCCTGTAGCCGATCTGCTGTCAGCCCGCCCTGAGGGACCGGCCACTGAGAGCACACACCATCAGCACCGCGGTGCACCCGCCCAGCAGCATCACCGTGGAGGGAGAGGTGCGGTCAAGGACAACTCCCCCTACGAGCGCGCCGATCGAGATCGTCGCCTGGAAGGAGGCGGTGAACAGGACCGAGGCCGCTTCCGGTGCGTGCGGCGCCGCCTTGGAGAACCAGGTCTGCGACGCGACGGGTACGGCTCCGTAGGCGACGCCCCACACGATCAGCAGCAGCACCGCGCCCGCCGCCCAGCCGCCGAACACCGGCAGCAGCAGGGTCACCGCACCGATCAGCCCGGCCGCGAGTCCGATGACGATGCGGGGATATCGGCCCACCCAGGCGCCGCCCAGGAAGTTGCCGAGGACGCCCGCGACACCGTACAGCAGCAGGAATGTGGTGATCAGACCTCCGCTGATGTGGGTGACCTGCTCCAGGAACGGTGTCACGTAGGTGTACGTACCGAAGTGAGCCAGCACCACAAGGAACGTCAGGAGGAGCGCGAAGCGGGTAGGGGCGCCGCGGAGCAGGGTACCGAGGACGCCCAGCCGCGTGGCCCGGACCGGAGGCAGCGGCGGCACGAGCAAGAACAGCATGACCAGGACGACGACCGTCAGCACGCCCATGGCGACGAAGGCCGTTCGCCATCCGGCGAGATCCCCGATGAGGGTGCCCGTCGGCACGCCGAGGACGGATCCCAGCGGAACGGCGGAGAAGATCACGGCAGTTGCCCTGCCGACCGAGGCCGACGGCACCAGTCGTTCCGCCAATCCGGCCCCGATCGACCAGAAGCCGCCGATCGTGATCCCGACCATGATCCGGGAGATCAGGACGAGCCAGTAGTCGGGTGCCGCTGCGGCCAGAAAGTTCGCCAGTGCCAGCAGGAGCATGAACACGCACAGCATCAGTCGGCGGTCGAAGCGTGCCGTGGCCGCGGTGACCAGGGGAGCGGCGATCGCCGCCAGGAACCCCGGCATGGTCATCATCAATCCGGCCATCCCGTCCGAGACGGTGAAGCTGGACCCGATCGAGGTCAGCAGCCCGATCGGCAGGATCTCGGTGGTGACGATGGCGAAGATCCCCAACATCACCGAGACGACGGCCAGCCAGCCGATGAGCGGGGACCGAGCGGATAAGGCCGGGGCCGGGGCCGGGGCCGGGGTTGGGGCTGGGGCCGGGGCTTGGGTGTCGAACGAGGTGGCAGTGGATGCGGGCATGGCGGCGTTCCGTCCTGTGAAGGCAAGGGCGTTTCGCGATCAGTCCAACAGCCCTCATCAGGAGGTGGCTGGCAGATCTGCGACGGCACCCTTGGCCGCCACGGGTGATGTCGCATTCCCGCCGGTGGGCCATCCGAACGGGCCGCCATGGCCACAGGTGGACGCGCGCGTTCAACGGGTAGTGGCCGTGCTCTCCACCTCCGGGCCCGCCGCCGCCCTTGGCAGGTGCGCGGCTATGGGGTGGTGTCGCGGGCGCAGGTGGTCCCGTCCTGCCGTTCCGTTTCTCGCGGGGCCGTTTCTCCCTGAGCCGCTTCTCGCGGGGCCGCCTCTTCCGGGGCTGCCTCTTCCGGGGCTGCCTCTTCCGGGGCCGCCTCTTTCGGAGCCGCCTCGGGGTGCAGTTCGACGCAGCAGACTCCCGGGCGTGGGGCCAGTACGGCGGTGGTCGTGGTGGCCCCGACCGCGGTCAAGTACCCGTGCAGGAACGCCTGGTTCATGGCGCAGACGAGTTCGGGTGCCTGCGCTGCGACGGCGTGGAAGGGGCAGTTACGGAGCACGGTGTGCCCCTCCGGCTCTCGTTCCGGTTCGTAGCCGAGCTCTTCCAACTCCTGCGTGAGGTCCCGGGTGCGGGCCTCGGCCCCGAGGGTTGCGCCGCGTTCCCGTGCGATGCGCACGGCTGCCGCCACGGCGCTCTCGCCCGGCTGCTGCCCCGTAACCGCCTCGGCCAGGAGCGAGGCGAGCAGCTCGTGGCGCCGCGGCGGCAGGCTCACGTCGATGGACTGCGGACCCGGCTCGTACACCTTGGGGGCCCGCCCCACCCTGCGCGGCCCGTGCCCGCCGTGCCGGGCCTGGAGCAGGCCGGCCTTCACGAGCTTGTCGAGGTGGAAGGCGGCGAGTTTCCGGGAGATACCGACCGCGGCGGCCGCCTCTTCGCGGGTCACCGGGTGCCGCGCCCGGCGGACGAAATCGAGCAGTCTGCGCCGGGACGCGTCGCCCAGGACCGCCAGTGCGGCCATCTGGGAGGAGGGGCCCTTCGACGGGGCGGCCTCGGGGTCGGACATCACGGATTCACGGTAACTCTCATCGGTGGCACACCGGCCCGGTCCGGGCGGCTCGGGGCTGGGGCAGGGGCGCTGCACTTGACCCGACCCCGGAATAAGACCAACAATTGTTGGTGAAACTCCCTAGCCTGCGAGGTGCCGGATGTCGGCGAACGCAGATCCGCACCAGGCCAAGAGGCCCGTAAGCGGTGCCCTTGCCGGGCCGTACGGTCACCCGTTCCACCCGATCCTGGTCACCGTGCCGATCGGGGCCTGGGTCTCCAGCCTCGTCTTCGACATCGGGTCCCACTTCGTGGACGACCCCGGCTTCCTCGCCCGCGGCTCCGCCTGGCTGATCGCGATCGGCGTCCTCGGAGCCCTGGCCGCCGCCACGGTGGGCTTCCTCGACCTGTTCGCCATCCCGACCGGCACGACGGCGTACCGCACCGCACTGATCCACATGACGCTCAACCTCGCCATCACCGCCGCCTACGCGGGCGGCTTCGCCTGGCGCCAGGCGGACGGATACCCCGCCGGGCAAGCGGTGCCCGGCCCTCAACTGGCCCTCTCCGCCTGCCTGTTGATCGTCCTGGCCGTCTCCGGGTACCTCGGCGGGAAGCTCGCCTACCGCTACGGGGTGCGGGTCGCCGACGAAGGCACCCAGGCCGAGGGCTTCACGCCCCCGACCACCGGCGGCTCATCGCAATAGCCGCACAGAGCAACGGATTTGGAGTACGTCATGGATGTCGCCGGACTCATCGCATGGGTGCTCGCCGCGCTGGGCGGATTCGTCTTGCTCGCGCGCTGGATCGCGCACGGCGGCCTGCGCCAGCAGAAGACCGGGCCGACCCGCTTCCCGGCCCCGCTCGTCTTCGGGCACTTCCTGCTCGCCGCCGTGGGCCTTGTGGTCTGGATCGTCTATCTCGTCGCCGACAGCACCTCACTGGCCTGGACCGGCTTCGGGCTCCTCGTCGTGGTGGCCCTGCTCGGCTTCACCATGTTCGCCCGCTGGCTTCCGGTACGCGGCACGGCGGCGGCCGGGCCGGACGGCGGCCCCGCCGAGAGCCACCTGCCGCAGCGGATCGTGCTCGGCCACGGCCTCTTCGGAGCCGCCACCCTCGTCGTCGTCCTGCTCGCGGCCCTGGGGGTCTGAGAGCTGAGCCTTGCGGGTCGCCATTTTGCCTGGTCGGCGCCCTGATCTTGGGGGGTTCGGTGACCCCGCCTGCGACTATTGCACACTGCAATAGTAAGGTTCTGGAGAACCGGGCGGCGCGGGCGCGGCCGACCCGGGGCGAAGGAAGTGATGACATGCAGGCCGAGCCGAAGCGCGTTCCACGAGCCGCGCGTGTGAACTCCCCCTGTCCGCACGTCTATTGACGCCGCATCCGGCGCTCTGACGGGCGTAGCGGACCGTCTCTCACGGCTCCCGCGTACCGCGTAACACGCCGCCCCCTCCGCTTACCGCCACACCTCCCTGCACGCATGCGACAGGCCCCGTCCGCAGCGAGGCCGACCGCTGCCGCATGTCAGCCCTGCCCTGTGTTCACGACTGTTCTGCTACGGAGATGACCTTGGCCTGCCCCGACCCCGCCCCATCGCGGACCGCTCCGCCCGCCAAGGCCACCCCCCGCCGTACCGGTGGGGCGAAGGTGGTGGCGCACCTGGGGGACTTCCACGTCCCGCCGCGTGCCGTGGCGATCACCGCGCTCGCGATACCGATCGGTGCGGTGGTGGCGCTGGTCGCCGTCGCGCTGCTCAAGCTGATCGAGCTCGTCACCAACCTCGCCTACTACGGCCGGTTCAGCGTCACCGAGGCCACGCCGCACGGTACGGCGCACCCGTGGCTGCTGCTCGTGATGCCGATCGTGGGCGGCCTGATCATCGGCCTCATGGCGCGGTACGGCTCGGAGAAGATCCGTGGGCACGGCATGCCCGAGGCACTCGAGTCGATCCTGGTGGGCGGCAGCCGGGTGCAGCCGCGCGTCGCCGTACTGAAGCCGACGTCGGCCGCGATATCCGTCGGGACCGGCGGACCGTTCGGGGCCGAGGGGCCGATCATCATGACCGGTGGTGCGGTGGGCTCGATCTTCGCCCAGTTCCTGCGGGTCACCGCCGACGAGCGCAAGGCCCTGCTCGTGGCCGGTTCGGCGGCCGGTATGGCGGCCACCTTCAACGCGCCGCTGGCGTCCATCCTGCTCGCCGTGGAACTCCTGCTCTTCGAGTGGCGGCCGCGTACGTACCTGCCGGTGGCCGTCGCCGCGGTCACCGCCACGCTGGTCCGCGGCCCGCTCCTGGGCTCCGAACCGCTGTTCGGTCGTGCCCACGTCCCCTCCCACCTGCCCCTCAGCGCGTACGGGCTGTGCGTGGTGGCGGGCCTTGCGGCCGGACTTCTCGCGCTCGGCGCCACCAGGCTCGTCTACTTCTCCGAGGACCTCTTCGCCAAGCTCCCGTTCCACTGGATGTGGTGGCCCGCCATCGGCGGGGCGATCATCGGCATCGGCGGGCTCATCGAGCCGCGGGCCCTCGGCGTGGGCTACGACGTCATCGAGCAACTCCTGACCGGGCAGGCCACGGTGGGCCTCATCTTCGGCATCCTCATCGTGAAGACGCTCATCTGGGGCCTCTCCCTCGGCTCCGGCACCTCCGGTGGCGTCCTCGCCCCCATGTTCATGATCGGCGGTGCGCTCGGCGCCGCCGAAGGGCTCGTCTTCCCGCACGTCAGCCCGGGCTTCTGGGCGCTGGTCTCGCTCGCGGGCGTCCTCGGCGGCGTCATGCGCTCGCCGCTGACCGGCATCGTCTTCTGCATCGAACTCACCCACGAGCTCAACGCGTTGATCCCCCTGGTGATCACATCCTCGACCGCCTACCTGCTCTCCGCCGTCATCCTCAAGAGGTCGGTCCTCACCGAGAAGCTGGCCCGCCGCGGGCTGCACCTGAGCCGCGAGTACAGCGTCGACCCACTCGAAGTCCACCTCGTACGCCAGCTGGAGATCCCGGTATCGAGGACGTTCCGGGCCGGCATGACGGCCGGTCAGGCCGCCGCCGTGCTACGTGCCGCACACGACGCGGGCGACCCCGAACGCCTTCTGTCCCAACGGCTGTACCCGGTGCTCGACCCGGCCGGACACCTCCTCGGCGTGGTCACGCGCAGCGAGCTCGTGGACCACGCCGATGACGACCGCACGCCCCTGGGAGAGCTGGCTGCCCCGGCCGTCACCGCGTACGAGGACGAGACCCTACGCACCCTCGCCAACCGCATGGCCCAGCACGACATCACCCGCGTCCTCATCGTCAGCCGGGACGAACACCCGCGCCCGGAAGGCATCGTCAGCCTCCGCCACCTCCTGCACGCACGCCGTGTCGACCTCCACGAAGAGCACCACGCACAACGCCACTTGGGGCCACGACGCACCCCGGCCTCGCCGTCGGCCACGACACCCGCGGCCGGGCGGCCGACGCGCCGCGAACACGGCGATGCCGGGCCGGTCCCGCCCTCGCCCCCGCCCCCGCCCAGCGACGACCGCGACGAACTCGCCCTCTGATCAGGGGGCGGTCAAAGGCGATCAGGGTGTCCGGAGCTCTAGGGACCGTCTTCCGGATCAACCAGACCCCCGGAACGCCGTACGCCCGCCAGTGGAGCGCGGTCCATGTCGTCCGCCGCGTCGGTCAGCGCGCGCAGTGCGGCGACCAGCCCGGCGCGCTCATGGGCGGGCAAGCGGGCCACAAGCCTGCGGATCTCCTCCTGGCGGTGTGCGGTCACTCGCTGCACCAGGCTCTGGCCTTGGTGTGTGAGATTGAGGACGACCTCGCGCCGGTTGCCCGGGTTCGCCTTGCGGTCGACCAGACCAGCGGCCTGCAGACGATCGACCATCCGCATGGCCGTGGACGGGTTGACCGCAAGGGTCGTGGCCAGCGCGGCGAGCTTGACCGGTCCGTGGGTGTCAAGGACGACGAGCGTACGCAGCTGGGGAAGGGTGAGAGTGTCATCGACGGCCGCAAGGGCCCGGGCGGAGATGGCGACAAGAAGCCGCGAGGCCGCCATGACGGCCACGGCCACCTCCTCGGCCTCCGCGTCAAGCTCCGGCGTCCGTGCGGCGGACGGCTGCCCGTCGCTGTCAGCGTGCGTCATGGCGCCTTCATACCCCGCTTTCCGTCCTACCCCGCTTTCCGCGGTAGGCGTTTGCCGCATTCATTGCACAGTGCAATAGTAAAAGAGAGCCCAAGCCAGCCCAAGTCAGCCCAAGTCATACAGCCGTACGGCGGTGACAGGAGGTGGACGACATGGCCGAGGAACCGGTCCACGAGGCCTACTCATTCGTATGCCTGAACTGCGGACACGGCTGGGAGCGCGAGTACGAGATCCGCCACTTCACCGATCCGGCGGGCAGCGTGCACGTGACCTACCACGTCGCAGGTGTACGCGTACCCTCCCCCCTGACCCACAACGGGTGCGACCGGTGCGGCGGCCAACGCGTACGCATCCTCCGACCGGGGCGGGTCACCTCGGCACGTCTCTGGCCCGGCGAGGCTGAGTGACTGGTGCGGGCCGGGCCGGGCCGGGCCGGGCCGAGCCGACGCTCGGCCCGGCCGTTCGCCTCAGCAGCTCAGGTTGTCTCCAGGCACCGTGCCCAGAACCTCGACGAAGCGCTTGTAGTTGTCGATCCTGCTCTGCACCTGACCGGGGTTGCCCCCGTCGCACTCGAGCTTGCCGTTGATCGCGCGGATCGTCTCACCGAAGCCGGCGCCGTTGACCATCGCGTCGTGCGGGGTCATCGTGCCGGGGCCGGTCTGCGTGTTCCAGTACCAGAGGCCCGTCTTCCAGGCGACCGCCGCGTCCTTCTCCACCTTCCGCGGGTCGTTGAGCAGGTCGATGCCCAACGCGTCCCCCGCGGCCTTGTAGTTGAAGTTCCAGCTCAGCTGGATCGGCCCGCGGCCGTAGTACGCGGCCTGGCCCGCCGGACAGCCGTACGGCTGCGAAGCGTCGCAGTAGTGGGGGTAGTTGTCCTCGTTCTGCTCCACTATGTGGACCAGGCCGCCGGTCTCGTGACTGACGTTGGCCAGGAAGGCGGCCGCTTCCTGCTTCTTCACCGTGTCGCTGCCGGTGTTGGCGAACGCCGGGTACGCGCTGAGCGCCGCAGTGAGGCCCTCGTAGGTGTAGAAGGGGTTCCTGTTCGGGAACATCTGCTCGAACTGCGCCTCGCTGACCACGAATTCGGCAGCCGCTTTCTTCGGGGACGGCGCGGGCGTCGTGGGCGTCGCTTGCGACATCATGGGCATGACAATCAGAAAGGCGCAGGCCGCCGCGCCGGCGGCCAGTAGGGAGACGAAGCGTTTTCTCGCCATGGAGTGCTCCTCGCGTGTGGGGGTGGGAGCACTCAATCGCGTTGGTCTGGACCAGGTCAAGGGGGCGTGCGGGGAGGGGAGTTCGGCACGCCGGAGCCACGAGTCAGCCTTCGCGACGTAGGAACTCGCGGGCGTGGCCCGCGTTCGTCCGGCCTACCTGTCCGCTCGATAGAGCTGGATATTCCGGTTGGCGAAGAGGTGTACGTAGCCGCAGCTCCAGCAGATCAGCCCGGTGGCCGTCTCATTCGCCCAGGCCAGGTTCATGAACTCCATGCCGGAGCTGTTCAGCTTCACGCCCCGCTCACGGAACAACTCCCCTTGGCAGAACTGACAGGTGATCCACCGCTCACCCAGAGCCGCACGCACCGGCTTGGCCATACCGTCGTCCCTCCCTCTCCTCGTGTCGCTTCGTCCCTCGTACGTTTCGTCCCTCGTACGTTCGTCGATCATGAAGACGCTGGGGCGACGGAGTCGGTTCACCCTCGCACGGGTCGGCCGGGCCGCGAGAACTCCCCGGCCCGGCCGGCTCGGCCCCGGCGGTGCGCGCCGCGTGGGGCAACGTCCGCGTCATCCGACGGGTTGGGCATGGCGCATGGCGTTGATCTCGTCGGCGGTCTTGGCGGCGCCGGCGATCGCGAACTCTCCGTTCGGGGCCTCGGTGATGAAGGTGTAGGTGTAGGGACGTGCCCACTCGCCGGTGAGCTCGACGAGCTTCTCCGACAGCCCCTCGATGAGCCGCTGCTTCTCCTCATGGGTGAAGACGTTCTCCATGATCTTGACTTCCACGACAGGCATGGTGGCCTCCTCGGACCGGTGCTGGTACTAGCCCACGGGCTGGGCATGGCGCATGGCGTTGATCTCCTCGGCGGTCTTGGCGACGCTGCCGATTGCCCACTCTCCGCTGGGGGTCTCGGTGATGAAGGTGTGGGTCACGGGCCGCATCTGCTCTCCCGTGATTTCTATGAGGGCCTCGCCGAGGCGCTCGACGATCCGGCGCTTCTCCTCGTGCGTGAAGACGCCCGCGATGAGTTTGACTTCCAGGACAGGCATGGTGGCCTCCTCGACCCCGCCTTCGGCTGGATACGGCTTCGACGCTACGGGGCGGGCCAGGGGCGGCGCTTCGGGAGAAGTGCCCAACTCTCGAACTTCTCCAAGGGGCCGGGCTGGGCAATTCTGTGTAAGCGCGGGCGCTCAGGCCCCCGTCGTGCGCAGGAGGCCGTGCTCATAGGCATAAGCCGCGGCCGCCGTCCGTGAGGGGACACCGAGCTTGGCGAGCATGTTGCTGACGTGATGGGCGACGGTCTTCTCGCTGAGGAACAGCTCGGCGGCGATGTCCCGGTTGCTCCGGCCCGACGCGATCAGCCGGAGGACTTCCGTCTCGCGCGGTGTCAGCACCGGGGCATCCGCCTCGGGCGGCGCGGGGAAGCGGCCGGAGGTATCCGGTACGGCGGCGCCGAGCTGCCGCAGGGCCGCGCGGGCCGCGCGGATCTCCAGGTCGCCGGTGTCGTTGTCGTCGGCGGCGCGGCAGGCCCGCCCGATGAGCAGGCGGGTACGGGCCGAGTCGTACGGGGCGTCCAGCTCCTCCCACAGCCGCCAGGCCCGGCGCAAGGCGCCCAGCGCGCCCGCCTGGTCTCCCTCGGCGAGTCGCACCATGCCCTGCGCCTGGGCGGCGAGCGCGTACAGCGCCGGTACGTCGTACGCGGCGGCGACCCGGTCCAGCTCCGCGGCCGCGGCCCGGGCAGCCGGAGCGTCCCCCGCCACCAGAGCGATCTCCACCTGGGCGGGCAGGAGCCGGGCGCGGGCCAGCGGCTCACTCCTCTCCGCGAGTGCCCGCCGCACGGCGGCCGCCGCATCGAGGCGGTCCTGGGCGAGCCGCAGCAGCGCGAGCCCCGGCTGCGGATCCCAGCCCCACGCATCGGCCTGCTCATAGGCGCGTTCGGCGTCGGCCGTCTCGCCGCGCAGCCGGTGCACCTCGCCGAGTTGGTAGTACGCCGCGCCGACCACGTTCCGACCGAAGCCCCGGGTCAGCAGCTCGCACGCGGCGCGGGCCTCGGCGGCCGCGGCCGGCCAGTCACCCGAGACGCGCAGGAGCTCTGCCCGGTGGATACGGCACATGCCCGGATACGCACCCCGCAGCCCCGGCTGGGCCTCGCACCACCGCGTCAAGGCCGTGGTCCACTCGCGGGCGCGCCGGAGGTCGTACAGCTCGTGGCAGGCGTCGACGACGCTGCAGTAGATCCAGCCGCTGACGCGCGCGGAGACGGCACCGGACACGACCATGACCATGACCTCGTCAAGCAGGTCCAGGCCCTCCGCCACCTTCCCCGCCTTGATCAGCGCCCGGCCCTGCACGTGCCGCGCGAGCGCCACCACACCGCTGTCACCGATCCGTACGGCCTCCTCGGCGATGCCGCAGGCGCCGTCGTGGTCACCGGCCGCGTCCAGACGCTCGGCCTCGGGGATCCGCAGGTACCCCAGCTCCGGGCAGTCCTCCGGCCGCCGCTCGGCGAGGCGCCGGGCCCGCCGCAGCCAGCCGCCCGCGTGCGCCGGTTCGCCCCGTTGCCGGTGTGAGTAGTACAGCCACCACGCGCACCGCACCGCCCCCGCGCAGTCACCCTGCTCGTCGTAGATCCGGAAGGCCCGCTCCAGGTACCGGACCGGCGCCTCGGGACGGCCCACCATCTCCGCGGCCTCCGCAAGGAGCTCCAGATCCGCCCCGCCCAGCGGCTCAAGACCATCGGCCTGGGCGAATCCCTCGTACGCCTGCGCCCAGTCCGGACGGCGGTGCGCCGCACGGCCCATACGAAGCGACGTCTCGCGCTCGTCCATGACGCCCGCCTCCTCGGCACCATTCCACCCCGTACCGCTCCGTGGCGCTATGGCGTCCTCCATGGGCGGGGCGCCGAGCGGCCGACGTGAGCCGGGACACGTACGAAACGGTTTCGTTTCGTTTCGGGGTGGCGTATCGTCGTATGCGTACGAAACCGTTTCGTTCACGCAGGGGGGAGAAGGAGGCCGGGCGATGGCACGGAGTCGGATCACCCCCGAGCGCGCCGCCGAGTTGTACGAGGCCGTTCTCGATCTGCTGCGTGACGTCGGCTACGACGCCCTCACCATGGACGCCGTGGCCGCTCGTACGAAGTCCAGCAAGGCCACCCTCTACCGCCAGTGGGGGAGCAAGGCGGAGCTGGTCGCCAGGGCGCTGCGGCACGGTAAGCCGGTCAGTTTCGCGGAGATCGACACCGGATCCCTCCGGGGTGACTTCCACGAGATGGTGGCCCGTGCCGACGACTGCCAGATGGAGCGGGACTCCGCGCTGATGCGAGGGCTCGCCCATGCCATCCACGGAAATCCCGATCTCCACGACGCCATGCGGGAGTTGATGATCGAGCCCGAGATGACCGGGCTCGACGCGCTCCTGCGGCGGGCAGTGGAGCGGGGCGAAGTCGACCCGGACAACCCGGCGTTGGACTTCGTCGTCCATATGCTCGTCGGCGCGTTCATCGCCCGGCACCTCGTCGAGGGCAAGCCGCTCGACAAGGCTTTCCTCGGCTCCTACGTCGACGCCGTTGTTCTCCCCGCACTCGGCGTCTGACCCACACCCGGACCCACCCGCAACCCCACACCAACACCCCCCCGTACCGCCCCACCTGACGCGCCGCTCACGTCGTCGGGCCGGTCCGTCCTGCCCTGAACACACCCACGACTTGACCGGGAGTACGCCCAAGTGGCCACGTTCCTCTACAAACTCGGCCGGATCTCGTTCCGGCGGCGGCACTTCGTCGTCCTGATATGGGTCGCGCTGCTCGCCCTTGCCGGGGTCGGCGCTGCCAACTCCTCCGGCGCCGGCTCGACTTCCTTCTCCATTCCCGGCACCGAGGCCCAGCGCACCTTCGATCTGCTCGAGCAGCGCTCTCCGGGGGCGAATCCGGACGGCGCCACCGCCCGGGTCGTCTTCAAGGCCCCGGACGGTCAGAAGATGACCGACCCGGCGAACAAGGCCGTTGTCGAGAAGGCCGTGCACGAGCTGCAGGGCGGCGCTGAAGTCGCCCACGTCGCCGACCCGTTCCAGGCCAAGGCCGTCAGCAAGGACGGAACGACCGCCTACGCCCAGGTCTCGTACGAGGTCTCCGGGATGAATCTGGAGGAGTCCTCGCGCGATGAGCTGAAGGACGTCGGACAGGAGGCGCGGGGCTCCGGGCTCACCGTCGAGATCGGTGGGGACGCGCTCCAGGCCATTCCCGAGACCGGGGCCACTGAGATCATTGGCGTCGGGGTCGCGGCCGTCGTTCTCGTGATCACCTTTGGTTCGCTCATCGCGGCTGGTCTGCCGCTGCTCACCGCCCTCATCGGGGTCGGCATCGGGGTCTCCGCGATCACCGCGCTCGCCACCGCGCTCGATCTGTCAAGCACCACGTCCACGCTCGCCATGATGATCGGCCTCGCCGTCGGCATCGACTACGCCCTGTTCATCGTGTCCCGTTACCGGGCCGAGCTCGCCGAGGGCCGCGAGCGCGAGGACGCCGCGGGCCGGGCCGTTGGAACGGCCGGTTCCGCGGTCGTGTTCGCCGGGCTCACCGTCGTCATCGCCCTGGTGGGGCTCGCCGTCGTCAACATCCCCATGCTCACCAAGATGGGCATCGCCGCCGCCGGTACGGTCGCCATCGCCGTGCTCATCGCGCTGACGATGATTCCGGCGCTGCTCGGGTACGCGGGGAGTGGGGTCTCCCCTGCTCGAGCGAAGTCGAGAGCTTGGGGAAGCGTCGTCGGCCGCAAGGACCGGAACAAGCCCGCCGCGTCGGGCTCGGGCATGGACGCCAAGGACACCAAGGACACCAAGGACACCAAGGACACCAAGGACAACATGGGCACCCGGTGGGCGCGGTTCGTGCTGCGTAAGCCGCTGACCGTGCTGCTCGTCGGCGTCGTCGGACTCGGCGCCGTCGCGATCCCGGCGAGCAAGCTCGAGCTCGGCCTTCCGGACGACGGCGCGCAGCCGACGAGCACCACCCAGCGCAAGGCGTACGACCTGGTCTCCGAGGGCTTCGGGCCCGGCTTCAACGGGCCCCTGATGGTCGTCGTCGACGCCAAGGACAGTGCCGACCCGAAGGCGGCCGCCGACCAAGTGGCCAAGACCGTCTCGAAGTTGGACGACGTCGGCGCCGTCACCCCGGCCACCTTCAACAAGGCCGAAGACACCGCCGTACTCACCGTCGTGCCCTCCTCCAAGCCCAGCAGCACCGAGACCGAAGACCTGGTGCACGCGATCCGTGACGCGGGCGGGCAGATCACCGCGGACACCGGCGCCAGGACGATGGTCACCGGCACCACCGCGATGAACATCGACGTCTCGCAGAAGCTCAACGACGCCCTGCTGCCCTACCTCGCGCTCGTCGTGGGCCTCGCCTTCCTGCTCCTGATGGTCGTCTTCCGCTCCATCCTGGTCCCGCTCAAGGCCGCGCTCGGCTTCCTGCTGTCCGTGATCGCGGCGCTCGGCGCGGTCGTCGCGGTCTTCCAATGGGGCTGGCTCGGCTCGCTGTTCGGCGTCGAGCAGACCGGCCCGATCATGTCGATGATGCCGATCTTCATGGTCGGCGTGGTCTTCGGCCTCGCCATGGACTACGAGGTCTTCCTCGTGACGCGGATGCGGGAGGCGTACGTCCACGGGGAACGGCCCGGCCAGGCCGTCGTCACCGGGTTCCGGCACGGTGCCCGGGTGGTCACGGCAGCCGCGGTGATCATGATCGCGGTGTTCGCGGGCTTCATCGGCTCCAGCGAGCAGATGGTGAAGATGATCGGCTTCGGCCTCGCCATCGCGGTCTTCTTCGACGCGTTCCTCGTACGGATGGCCATCGTCCCCGCGGTACTCGCCCTGCTCTCGCACCGCGCCTGGTGGCTGCCGAAGTGGCTCGACCGGCTGCTTCCCAACGTCGACGTGGAGGGCGAGCAACTGCGCAAGCGGCTCGGCGACGGGACCGCGGCACAGCCGGAATCCGACGAAGGCCCGGGCCAGCGGCGGGAGTTGGTCGACGTCCGGTAGCCGTACCGCCCACTCGGTGACCGGTGCCGGTCCACCCCGCCCCGGGGGACCGGCACCGGCATGGGCGAGGATGGACCGGTGAACGAGCCCAAAGCCTCGGTGAACGAGGCCATAGCACCACTGAACGAGCCCGTAGCAGCGCTGAACGAGCCCATAGCACCGGAATCCCTGCGGCCGGTCCGCACCGTCGCCCGCTGCGCCATCGTCGCCTTCGCCCTCGCCGTCCTCGCCTGGGTGGTCCGCGCGCTGTGGCAGCTCCGGCTCGCCGCGGCCGGAGTACCGGCATCGGGGCCGCCGGACCAGGGCGGCGGGCGGCACCGTCCGCTGAACGCCCTGGAGAACTCGTACCACCTGGTCAGCGACCTGGGCGACGCGACCACCGCACTCTGCGCGATCACCTTCCTGGTCTGGCTGTGGCGGGTACGCGACAACGCCCGAGCTCTATCCGGACAGCCGCCGCGCTACGGCTGGCCGTGGGTCTACGCGGGCTGGATCGTCCCCATCATCAACCTCTGGGTGCCGCGCAGCATCGTCGCCGACGCCCACCGTGCGTCCGCCCCGGACGAGCGGCTGCCGTGGGTCGTGAACGTGTGGTGGGGCCTGTGGCTGGTCGGCCTGGCGAGCGGCCTCGGTCCGATGTATACGGGCTCCACGGACACCGTGATCGCCCGCGCGTACGACGACGTGAACTGGCTCCTGGTCGGCGACGCGGGCCTCGCCGGTGCCGCGCTGGCGGGCGCGTTCGTCGTACGGGCGCTCACTTCCGCGCAGCAGCGGCGTATCGACGGCCTCGCACGGCGTGGCGAGGCCGTGGGGCAGTCGGTCGTCTCCTGACCGCGCTCCTGGGGTTTCGGAAGCCCCCGGGACCGTGGTCGCCTCAGCCCAACGGCCCGCTCTGCCCGCGGCGCCGCGCCACGACGGCCACCGCGCCGATCGGCACCGCCGACCCGGCGAGGAGCCCGGCCACGAAGCCGAAGCCGGACGCGGGGTCGCCCTCATCCACGGCGACGGCGACGCCGAGCGCGACGGCGACGACCGCCAGGGTGGCGTACAGGAGGTAGAAGCGGCGGCTGAGGAAGCGGGTGCGGACGGGCACGGGCGGTGGCGCCGCAAGCTCGGCGGCCGGACCTTCGCTGGCCGCCATCGGGCGCTTGAACCAGGCGTACACCAGCCAGTTGCCGCAGGCCTCCCAGCCGTCCGGGGCGAGCTTCTCGTCGAGGCCCTCGCGGCCGCGCAGCGAGACCAGCTCGCGGCGGTACTCCCAGCGCTGCGGCCGCTCCGGGTCGCGGTGGCTGACGAACCGGCCGAGCGCGTCGACCCGTTCGACCTCCCAGCCCTCGGCGCCGAAGCGGCAAAGCAGCTCCTCGTCGACGTACGTGTCCGCGACCCAGCGCCAGGTCTCGACATGGCTCTCGGGGGCGGGCGGCGCCCCGTCGCCGCCGGGCACGAGCTGCCGGGCGAACTCCTCGAGCGGCCCGAACTCGTCCTCCGGCTCGCCCTCGGTCTCCGCCAGGTGGGCGGCGAGGTCGGCGACCGTGGCGGTGACGTGTGCGTCGGGCAGGCCCTCGGCCCGCAGGCGGTCGGCGAGCGCGTCGAGGTAGGCGGTCTCGTGGCCGGTGCGGCCGGTGGGGCCGGTGCGGTCGCTGTTGCCGGTGTTGTCGGTCACGGAGTCACCCCTGCCTTGGCCAGGACGGACCGGACGGATGCGTCGAACTCCAGCCACAGGCGCCCCTGTTCGCCGAGTGTCCGACGGCCCTCATCCGTGAGGGAGTAATAGCGGCGCCCCGGCCCCTTCTCCGTGGCACGGAACTCCGCGGCCACCAGGCCCGCCTCCTCCAGACGGTTGAGTACGGGATACAGGGTGCCCCCCTTGATCTGGCCGAGCCCCGCGCCCGCCAGGGTCTTGGCGATCTCGTAGCCGTAGCTCTCGCCGTCGGTGAGGCTCGCGAGCACCAGGAGATCGAGTACGCCCTTGAACCAGCTGGCGCGGCGGTCGGTCACGTGCGGTCCTTTCCTCTGCCCATGACGTACGTGATCGGTCAGGAAGTGGCCCCGAGCCGCTCCGGCATCCGCTCCGGGGCGGGCAGGAACACCAGGTCCCGCACCGTGACCGAGAGGTGGAACACCACGGGGAGCAGCAGGCTGCCGGTGAAGACGTAGAGCAGCGTGGTCCCCAGGCCGAACAGGGCGAACATCCCGACCCCGGCGCGGCCCTGGTACCAGCCCGCCAGAGCGTAGATCACGAGCGAGAGCGCCGCGGCGACGTAGAGGTCGAGCCCGAGGGCGCCGACGCCGAAGGCGATGAACAGGCCGCGGTACACGAATTCGGCGGCCACCCCGTCGGTCACCGCGACGGCGGCCGCGAGCCGCCGCTCCCGCGCGGTGCGCGGAAGCATCGCGGCCACCGCGTCCCGCCCCGGCACGTGCTTGTCCTGCTCTACGAGGCGCCGGTTGTGCACCCCGCCGGCCACGGTCGCGACGAGGACGAGCGCCATCACCATGTAGGTGTAGACGGACTCGTCCGGCAGCCGGAGACCGAGGTCCGCGCCGCTCACGCCCGGGGAGAGCAGTACCGCGGTGACGGCGAGCCCGGCCAGGGCCCACCACATGATGAGCGCGGACCGGAAGTACCGCACCAGGGCGCGGGGTTCGCTGTCCCGGCGCCGTTCGAGCGAGGCGTACATGCGTCGGCCGAGCCAGGGCTCGCCGAAGGTGAAGTACGCGGCCAGGGCGGCGATGACGGCCGTGGAGACGGTGCTGAACTCGGGTGAGATGGTCATGTCTCTGAATCCCCCTTCTGTAACTACCTAGACGGTATCCCGACCTAGTCAGGATTACAACCTAGCTAGCTCAACCTAGCTGCGCCGCCGAGCGACGGGCAGAGCGACGGGCCCAGCGACGGGCGAAGACACCCTGGCCACCCCGCCCCGACCGAGGTTGACTGACCCCATGGCCGGACACCCTGAAGCATCGGCGGAGTTGTTCACCCCGTGGTCGCCCGCCTTCGCCGCCGACCCGTACCCCGCCTACGACGCGTTGCGCGCCCAGGGCCGCGCCCTGTGGTTCGAGCCGACGCGCCAGTGGCTGATCCCGCACCACGCCGACGTGACCGCGCTGCTGCGCGACCGGCGCCTCGGGCGTACGTATCTGCACCGCGGCACCCACGAGGAGTTCGGCCGCACCCCGCCACCGGCCTGGCACGAACCGTTCCACGCCCTCAACGACAACGGCCTCCTCGACCTGGAGCCGCCCCGGCACACCCGTATCCGGCGCCTGGTCTCCCAGGCGTTCACGCCCCGCACCGTGGCGCGGCTGCGGCCGTACGTCGAGGAGCTCGCCGGAGAGCTGGTGGCACGGCTCGTCGCGGACGGCGGCGGCGACCTGATCACGAGCCTCGCCGAGCCGCTCCCGGTCGCCGTCATCGCCGAGATCCTTGCGGTGCCCCCGAGCGACCGCGGCCTGCTGCGCCCCTGGTCGGCGGCCATCTGCGGCATGTACGAGCTGAATCCGCCCGAGGAGACGGCCCGCCGCGCGGTCACGGCCTCCCTCGAATTCTCCGCGTACCTACGTGAGTTGATCGCCGAACGGCGCAAGGAACCCGGCGACGACCTGATCTCCGCGATGATCGCCGCACATGCCGACGACGACGGCGCCGGCGACCGGCTCACCGAACAGGAGATGGTGTCCACGGCCGCACTGCTCCTGAACGCGGGCCACGAGGCCACCGTCAACGCCACGGGCAACGGCCTGTGGGCCCTTTTCCAGCACCCCGGACAACTCGCGGCCCTGCGCTCCGCCGCCGCCACGGGCCCGCTGCCCGCCCCCGCGGTGGAGGAACTCCTGCGCTACGACACTCCGCTGCACCTCTTCGAGCGCTGGGTCCTGGAAGACATCGAGGTGGGTGGCGTACACATCCCGCGCGGCGCCGAGGTCGCCCTGCTCTTCGGCTCCGCCAACCGCGACCCGGCCGTGTTCGAGCGGCCCGACACCCTCGACCCGACCCGCCCCGACAACCCGCACGTCAGCCTCGGCGGCGGCATCCACTACTGCCTCGGCGCAGCCCTGGCCCGCCTCGAACTCGCCGCGTCCTTCGGGCAGTTGCTGAGCCAAGCCCCGACGCTGCGGCTCGCCGCGCGGCAGCCGCGCCGCAAGGACGGCTACGTCATCCGGGGCTTCGCGGAGCTACTGGTCGAACTCTGAACCCGTACGGCCCGGCCTGCGCAGCACGCGGAGCAGCCGCAGGCCGAGTACGAGCCCCACCACGGGCAGCACCGCCCCCGCGACGGCGACGAGCGGCAGCTCGGTCCACAGCACGGAGAAGTCCGTACCGTTGCCCTCGAACCCGCCCCCCAGGTGCACCCGCGTCCGCCCGGAAACACCCCACAGGGTCACGGCGGAGACGGCCCCCACGAATGCGACGGCACACCCACCGCACCCGACGAAATCCCTCGGCTCCATCTCCCCCGCCCTCGTGACGTTCCTTCGCCGTGAGGGACGCACGGCACCGGACCGGGGTTCCGTCAGCGCACGTGCCTCATCCGGCCTGTGGCTCCGTCAGATGCTTCCACGTCCGCACCAGTTGGCCGAACTCCTTGACCTGGACGAGTACGTGGTCGCGGGCGGCGTTCTCCGCGGTCTCGGCGTCGCCCGCCGCGATGGCGTCGGTGATCGCTCGATGCTCGGCGAGGGAGCGGCGCATCCGGTCGGGGACGCGCAACTGAAGTCGGCGGTAGGGCTGGAGGGCTCGTTTGAGGGCGCGGGTCTGCTGGCGCAGGTATTCGTTGCCGCAGGAGTCGTACACGATGCCGTGGAACTCGGCGTTGGCGTAGTAGTAGCGGTCGGCGTCGCCCGCCGTCGCGTATTTCTCGCACTCCCGCAAGGCCTGTTCGAGGTCGTCCAGGGACTTCCGCTCGATGCGGCGGGCGGAGAGCCGCGCCGCCATCCCCTCGAGCTCGGCCCCGCTGCTCGCGAGTGACCATGAGGCAGTCGAGGCCCGTACCGGCCACGCCATCCTGGAGCGGTACGGGATGACCGAGACCGGCATGAACACCACCAACCCCTACGACGGCGGGCCGCGCAAACCCGGCACCGTAGGCAAGCCGCTCCCCGGCACCGAGATCCGGGTCGTGGACGCGGAGACCGGCCGGGCACTGCCCGACGGCGAGGTCGGCAGCATCGAGGTCCGCGGCCCCCATGTCTTCACCGGTTACTGGCAGATGCCGGAGAAGACCGCTGCCGAGTTCCGTGCGGACGGCTTCTTCATCACCGGCGACCTGGGCCGCATCGACGAGGACGGCTACCTGTGCATCGTCGGCCGGGGCAAGGACCTGGTGATCTCCGGGGGTTACAACATCTACCCCAAGGAGATCGAGGAATTGCTCGACGCCCACCCCAAGGTGCTCGAGTCCGCCGTGATCGGCGTACCCATCCGGACTTCGGGGAGACGGTGGTGGCCGTCGTCGTCCCGGCGCCGGGCGGCGAGCAGCCCCAGGCCGGGGAACTGCTCGACTTCGTACTTGTTCGCGTCCGCGGACGCCTGATCCCAGAGTGTGGAGAAGACGATGGTTCTCTATGGAGTGGCAGCGCTGGCGGTGTGCATGCTCGTGGGCACGCTCGTCGGTGAACTGCTCGGCGTCGCCGTGGGCGTGGACGCCAATGTCGGCGGAGTCGGTTTCGCCATGATCATGCTGGTGCTTGTCACCCACTGGCTCCGCGGCAAGGGCAGGTTCCCCAAGCCCGCCGAGCAGGGCGTGCTCTTCTGGAGCGCGATGTACATACCGATCGTCGTCGCCATGGCCGCCACCCAGGACGTCGTCACGGCGATCACCGGCGGGCCGATGGCGATCCTGGCGGGCCTCGGCGCGCTGGCCGCGGGATGCGCCCTGGTGCCCGTCCTCGCGCGGATCGGCAAGCCCGCGGAACCCCTGGCGCCGCTGACCGAAGCAGAGAAGCAGGAGGTCTGAGATGGATCTGTTCGCCTCGGTCTTCGAGGACAACGCCCTGATCGTGGCCTTCGCGCTGGTCGGCGGGCTGATGCTGGTGTCCGGGTGGCTGTCCAAGGCGCTGACCCGCGGCCGCCTTCAGGGCTCCGCCATCGCCATCCTGCTCGGCCTGGTCCTCGCCTACTGGGGAGGCTCGGTGACCGGCGGCGAGGACGGCCTGGCCGACCTTGCCGTCTTCTCCGGCCTGGGCCTGATGGGCGGCTCGATGCTGCGGGACTTCGCGATCGTCTCCACCGCGTACGGCGTCGACCTGAAGGAGATCAAGCGCGCCGGGCTGTCCGGCGGGCTGTCGATCGTGCTCGGCGTGCTCGTCTCGTTCGTGATCGGGGCCGCCATCGCCGCGATGTTCGGCTACACGGACGCCGCTTCCCTGGCCACCATCGGCGCGGGTGCGGCCACGTACATCGTCGGGCCGGTCACCGGCACCGCGGTGGGCGCGAGTTCGGACGTGATCGCGCTGTCCGTGGCCGCGGGCCTGGTCAAGTCCGTGGTGGTGATGGTGGGAACCCCGCTCATCGCCCCGCTGATCGGCCTGAACAACCCGAAGTCCGCCATGGCCTTCGGCGGCCTGATGGGCACGACCTCCGGCGTGGCCGGCGGCCTCGCGGCCACCGACAAACGCCTGGTGCCCTACGGAGCCATGACGGCGACCTTCTATACGGGAGTGGGTTGCCTGCTCGGCCCGTCGGTGCTGTACGTGACGCTGCGGGCGATCGTCGGCGGGTGAGGTCCGAGAGGGTACCTAGGGGGGGCCGAGGGGCGCCGACATCACGGAGCGGCGCCCGACTACCGTGGCGCCATGGCGTTGCTGTCCCGCCTCCACCGCTTCAATCAACGGCATCCGTGGAGTCATAACGACCACTACGGCCGCTTGGCCGCCGAGCGTGTGGCCGCATCCGGGGCCCGTACCGTCCTGGACGTCGGGTGCGGCACGGGGAATCTCGCCGCACTGCTCCGCCGCCGCGGCGTCACCGTCACCGGGCTCGAACCCGACCCCATGACGGCACGCGCCGCGGCGGAGCGCTTCGCCGACGACCCTGCGGTCACCATCGTCCAGGCCGACTTCGCGGGCCGCGACCGGCAGCGGCGCTGGGACGCCCTCGCCCTCGTCGCCGTCCTGCACCACCTCCCGCTGGTGTCCACGCTGCGGGAGTTGCGCGGCTGCCTCACCCCGGGCGGGCGCCTCGTGGTCGTCGGCTGCTACCGCGAGGACGGCCCCGCCGACCTGCTCGCCACCTTGCCCGCCGCACTCGCGAACCCCGTCGTCGGCCTGGCCAAGCACCCGTCCCGCTCGACCGAGCTGCCCGCGCACATGAGGGCAGCCACCACCGATCCACAGGAGACCCTCCACGACATCCGCGCCGCGGCCGCCCAGGAGCTCCCCGGCGCCCGGATCCGTCGCCGCCTGTTCTGGCGCTACACCCTGGTCTACGACGCCCCGGCCCGACCACGCGCCCGACCACGCGCCCGACCACGCGCCTGATCCCGGCCGGGGAGCGGCGGTGGAACGTCAGACCTGATACCGCCCCGGCGCGAACAGTTCCAAGTTCTCCGCCACCCACTCGGACGTCCGCTTCAGCCCTTCCGAGAGCGGCACCCGCGGCTCCCAGCCCGCCCAGTCGCGCGCCCGCGCGTTGTCCGAGAGCAGCCGCTGGACCTCGCTCCCGGACGGCCTGAGCCGCGACGCGTCCACGACGATCTCCGCGTCCCGCCCGGACGCCGCGATCAGCTCCCGGGCCAGGTCGCCGATGGCGATCTCCTGTCCGGAGCCGAGGTTCACCACCTCGCCGAGCGCCAGGTCGCAGTGGGCCAGGGCCATGAAGCCGTACGCGGTGTCCGTGGCGTAGGTGAAGTCCCGCGTCGGCGTCAGGGAGCCGAGCCTGATCTGCCGGGCGCCGGAGTGCAGTTGGGACAGGATCGTCGGGATCACGGCGCGGGCCGACTGACGCGGGCCGTACGTGTTGAACGGCCGCACCACGGTCACCGGCAGCTCGAAAGCGTGCCAGTGGGACAGGGCCATCATGTCGGCGCCGATCTTCGACGCGGAGTACGGGGACTGCGGCTGGAGCGGGTGCGCCTCGCTGATCGGCGCCGTGCGCGCCGTGCCGTACACCTCGCTCGTGGAGGTGTGCAGGAGGCGCCGCACGGAGTGCCTGCGGCAGGCCTCGGCGACGTTCTCCGTGCCGACGACGTTCGTCTGGACGTACGCGCCCGGGGAGTCGTAGCTGTACGGGATGCCGATGAGCGCGGCGAGGTGGAACACGGTGTCGCAGCCCGCGACGGCGTCCATCACGCGCCCGGCGTCCCGCACGTCGCCCGCGATCATCTCGACGTCCGCGGCCGCGTCCCCGGACCCGCCCCCGGACAGATAGCGGGCCAGGTGGCCCTTCTCGGCGTACGGCTTGTAGTGCACGAACGCCTTGACGCGCGCGCCGTGCTGGACGAGCAGGTCGACGAGGGTCGAGCCGATGAAGCCCTCGGCTCCGGTGACGAGGACGGTCCGGCCGGTCCAGTCGAAGGCGGTACGGGCGTCGCGGGTACGGGTGTCGTGGGTATGGGTGTCGCGGGTGCCGGGCGTGCCGGTATTCCGGGCGGTCTTCGGGGTGGTCATGCGACGGGCTCCAAGTTCCTTTGCGGGTGGGCGAGTTTGAGTACCTCCGCGGCGAGCAGCTCGGCCGCGTGGGCGTGCGGGCCCGGGTCGGCGGCGCCGCTCATCGCGGCGAGCCGCTCGGGCCGGGCGAGGAGCGGCTCGACGAGCGCGGCGAGCGCGTCCGCGGTGGTGTCGGCGTCGGGCAGCAGCAGTCCCGCGCCCGCGTCGGACAGCACGCGCGCGTTGTGGGTCTGGTGGTCGCCGGGCGCGTGCGGGTACGGCACCAGGACGGCGGGCACGCCGGTGCTTGCCAGTTCGGCGACGGTCGCGGAACCGGCCCGGCAGACGACCAGATCGGCGGCGGCGTACGCGTGGTCCATCCGGTCCAGATAGGGCACCGCGCGGGCGACCGGCGAGCCGTCGAGGCGCCGTCGGGTCTCCTCGAGGGCGGCGGGCCCGGTCTTGATCAGCAGGTGTACGTCGGTGCGGTGCCGCCAGCGCGCGGCCAGGCCGACGGCCGCCTCGGTGAGCCGGGCCGCCCCCAGGCTGCCGCCGTTGAACACCACGAGCCGCGCCCCCTGAGGGACCCCCAGGGCACGGCGGGCCTCGTCCCGCAGAGCCGCGCGGTCGAGCCGGGCGAGCGCCGCCGCGATCGGCATGCCGACGGTCCGTGCCCCTGCGCCGCCCGCCAGATGGGCGCGGCTGCGGTCGAAGGCGACCGTCACATTGCGGGTGAGCCGGGCCGCGAACTGGTTGGCGCGCCCGGGCACCGCGTTCGACTCGTGGATCACGCTGGGCAGCGACGCGAGCCGGGCACCGACGATCACCGGCGCGCTGGGGTAGCCGCCCATGCCGACGGCGACCTGCGCCCGCTGGGCCCGCAGGATCGCCCGGCACTGCGCGCCCGACTTCAGGAGCGCGGCGGGCAGCAGATAGCGCTTGGCGCCGAGCGCCGGGTCGAAAGGGATCATGTCGACGGTGTGCAGCCGGTACCCGGCCTCCGGTATGAGCCGGGTCTCCAGGCCCCGGGCCGTACCGACGAACGAAATCACCGCCTGCGGCACCGCTCGGCGCAGCGCATCGGCGAGGGCGAGGCCCGGATAGATGTGGCCGCCGGTGCCGCCCGCGCCGATGACGACGGACAGCGGCGCGCCACGGTCCGTGCCGACCGGGACTTCCGGGTGTTCCGGGTGTTCCGTGAGTGGTGTGCGCATGGCAGCACACTGGCAACGTCCCGTAAGAGGTCTTTAAGAATGAGGTTTGGCAGGCTTGACGCCATGATCGCCAGCCAGTCCGTCCGCCACACCGTCCCGAGCGCCAAGATCCTCGTCGTCGACGACGAGCCCGAGGTGCGCGCCGCCGTCGAGGACGGCCTGACGGTCGAGGGGTACGAGGTGCGGGGCGCCGCCGACGGCCTGAGCGCCCTGTCCGAGGTGGCGGCCTGGCAGCCGGACGCGATCGTCCTCGACGTGATGATGCCGGTACTCGACGGGCTCGGCCTGTGCCGCCGCCTGCGCGCCATGGGCGACCGTACGCCGGTGCTCGTCCTGACCGCGCTCAGCTCGGTCAGCGAACGCGTCGACGGCCTGGACGCGGGCGCCGACGACTACCTGGTCAAACCCTTCGCCCTGAACGAGCTGACGGCCCGCCTGCGCGCCCTCCTGCGCCGCGTCGCCCCGGACCCGGTGGACGGCGGCGAGGAGCTGTCGTTCGCGGATCTGGTGGTGGACCCGGAGACCCGCACGGGCCGCCGGGGCGAGCGCAGCATGGAGTTCAGCCGCACCGAGTTCGCGCTGCTCGAACTGCTCCTGCGCCATCCGCGCCAGGTCCTGCCGCGCGAGCGCATCCTGCACCTGGTGTGGGGCCACGACTTCGGCCCCGACTCCAACTCCCTCGCCGTATACGTCGGTTATCTGCGGCGCAAGCTGGAGGCGGGCGGCGAGCCCCGGCTCGTGCACACGGTGCGCGGCATCGGCTACCGCCTGGACCTGGCGTGAGCGGCCTGCACCGGCTCGGCGCCCGCTGGCGGCGGCGCAGGCCGCTGCGCACCCGGCTCGCCCTCGCCACGTCGGCCGCGGTGGCCCTGGTGGCGGTCGGGATCTGCGCGGCGGCGTTCTTCGTGATCCGCTTCAAGCTCTACCAGCAACTCGACCAGAACCTGGCCCAGTCGGCGACCCTGATCGCCCAACAGCACCGGGAGGAGGGCCCCGGCGTGCTGACCGGGGAGTGCCGCTACCTGGGCGCCCCGGCGTGCTCACAAGTCGTCCCCGCGGATCGCGCCGACGACCCGGCGAAGCCGTTCCTGCTGCCGGTCACCGCGCCGACCCGGCAGGTCGCCTCCGGCCAACTCGCCCCGTACTACAAGAACTTCACCTTCGAAGGCCATCCGGCCCGGATGTACACGACGACCTTCGGCACCGGCGAGGCCGTCCAGGTCGCGCTGCGCGCCGACATCGCGGACCGGGGCGTACACCAGGCCGCGACGCTCCTGTCCGCCGTGGGCGCCGCGGGCGTCCTGCTCGGCGCGGGCCTCGGCTACTGGGTGTCCCGTAGCGGACTCGCCCCCGTCACGCGTCTGACCGCCACCGCCGAGCGCATCGCCGCGACCCGTGACCCGCGCCACCGCATCGAACTCCCGCAGGGCCCACCGGCCCGCGAGGACGAGGTGACCCGCCTGGCCGCCACCTTCAACACCATGCTCGGCGAGCTGGAGCAGTCGGTCACGGCCCAGCGCCGCCTGGTCGCCGACGCCTCGCACGAGCTGCGCACCCCGCTGACGGCGCTGCGCACCAACGCCGAACTCCTGGCCCGCGCCGACCGTCTCACCGCGGCCCAGCGCGACCGGGCCGCCGCCGCCCTCACCCGCCAACTGCGTGAAGTCACCGGCCTGGTCAACGACTTGATCGAGCTGGCCCGCGACGAGGAGCCGCACCCGCTCCTGGAGCCGGTCGACCTGCCCGCGCTGGTCCGGCACGCCGTCGACACGGCGGGCTCGCACTGGCCGCGCACCCCCTTCACGCTGTCCATCGACGACGCCGCGGCGGCGGAGGGCGCAACGCTGCCCGGCGTACCGTCCCGCCTCTCCCGCCTCCTGACCAACCTCCTGGACAACGCGGCCAAGTTCAGCCCGCCCGGAGCCCCGGTGGAAATCCGCCTGACAACAGCCGAGTTGACGGTACGGGACCACGGCCCAGGCATCGCCCCGGAAGACCTCCCGCACGTCTTCGACCGCTTCTACCGCGCCGAATCGGCCCGCGCCCTGCCCGGTTCGGGCCTGGGCCTGGCGATGGCCCGCCAGATCGCCCGCGCCCACGGAGCGGACCTGACAGCGCAGCAGGCCCCGGGAGGCGGGGCGCTGTTCCGCCTGACGCTTCCGTAAGACGTCGCTTCCTCCGGGGACGCGGCCGCCGACCCGCCAACTTCCCCTGGATCAAGCGCTCTATACACTCCCCGGATGACCAGCGACCTTCTCCGCCTCACTGTCCTGGGGAGTTCGACGCCCTACGCGAGCGTGGACAACCCGTGCTCCGGCTACCTGGTGTCCAGCGGCGACACCCGGGTCTGGATGGATGCGGGCAGCGGGACGCTGGCGCAGTTGCAGCGGCACGTCCGGCTCGACGAGGTGGACGCGATCTGGATCTCGCACCTGCACGCCGATCACAGCGCGGACCTGCTCACCGCCTACTACGCGGCACTCTTCGCGGACATCCGACTCGCCACGCCCATCCCCCTGTACGGGCCACCGGGCATCGCCGACCGGCTGGCCCACTTCCTGACCAACAGCGCGACGCGCAGCCCGGTCGAGTCCGCCTTCGCCGTCCATGAGCTGCGTGACGGCCATCAGGCACGCGTCGGCGCACTCACTCTGACCAGCCGGGCAGTGGACCACGGCATCCCGGCCTTCGCCGTACGCATCGAGGCCGAGGGCCGGTCGCTGGTCTACTCCGGAGACACGGCACCGTGTGCGAACCTCACGCAGCTGGCCGAGGGCTGCGATGCGCTGCTGTGCGAAGCCGAGAGCGCCCAGGCGCCGACCGAGGGCGAGCAGGTGCACCACACCCCCGAAAACACCGGCGACACGGCCACCGCGGCTCGGGCACGCAGGCTGATCGTCACCCACGTGGGTCGCTTCCTCACCCCACACGAGGCGGTGGCCCGTGCCTCGGCCCGGTTCAAGGGTCCTGTCGACTACGCCGCAGCGGGTGCCGCTTTCTCGATCGGTGAGGCGGCACCTGCCTGAGGTGATCCGGTGATCCGTAGGACAAGCCGATCCGGTGATCCGTAGGACAACCCCTCGTGCCGCCGTATCAGGCAGCGAGTTGCCGTTCGAGAGGCGTGCGGAAGCTGGGGGTGATGCGGGTGGGGCCGAGCCAGGTGGCCAGGGCGTGGGCGGCGGTGTCGATGGCCGTACGGGCCTCGCGGCCGGGGTCGGTCAGGAGGTGGTGGTTGATCTGACCGTCGGGGCGTTGGGCCCAGGCGCCGACGACGCGGCCATCGGCCCAGATGGTGGGCCCGATATTGCCGTTGCGGTCGTACAGGGCGGGGACGTGGTCGGCGTCCAGGTAGAAGGAGCGGTGACGCCAGCCCATGGGCGTGGGGTCGAGGCCGGGCAGCAGGGCGACCCAGGGCTCGGCGGCGGGGGCGGCCTCGTCCCGGTCGGCGGGGAGGTAGCCGGTGCTGCCGTCGTCGAGTTCGACGTCCTCGGCGCCGATCGCGGCGAGGGCCCTGCGGGTGTCGGAGACGGTCCAGCCGGTCCACCACTTGAGGTCGTCGACGGTGGCGGGGCCGAAGGCGGCGAGATAATGGCGGGCCAACTGCGCCTTGGCCGCGGCGACTTCGGCCTCTCCGGAGTCCCGCGCGGCGTCCGGCTGCACGGTCCAGCGGAACTGACTGGAGGTCCACAGGCCGCGGGGCCGGGCCCGGCGGATGCGGCCCTCGGCGGCCAGGACCCGCAGGATGCGTGATCCGGCGCTCTGGCGGGACTCGTAGCTCTTGCCGGGGGCGAGCAGCAGCTGTTCGGCGAGTACGGGCACGTCCCGGGCGAGTTCGGCCGCGGTGGCCTCGCCGCGCTGCGCGAGCGCGGCCAGCAACTCCCGTTCGGCACGGGCCAGTTTGGCCTCGCTCCAGCCCGCACCGGTGAGCAGCGTACGCAGACCGGCGCGCTCCTTGGCGGCGACGGCACGGGCGGTGGAAGCGTGCACGGCGGGGGCGAGCGGGGTCGGGACGACGAACATGGTGCGCCGCATGCACAGCATTCGCGTGAGCGTGAGGTCGTCGTACAGGCCCCGCTCGACCTCGGCCACGCACGGCTCGGCGAGCCGCGCCGCTGCGGACAGGAACACGGTGGCCGGGTCGGTGGCGTGCAGCCCGACCAGGGCGTCGGCGACGTCCTCGACCCGGGCCGCCTTGCCGCCGGGCGTCAGGAGGTGACGGCGCCCCAGGCGGGCGCGCCGTTCGGCGTCGGTGACCTTGCGGCGCAGGCTCATGTCGTCCTCTCTCCGTCGGTGATCCCGCTGCCCGTAGGGGAGTTGGGGTAGGCGGGGTTGGGGGTGAGGATGCGGCGCAGGATGGTTTCGATCTCGCTGCGGGTGGGCGGGGTCGAGGTGGCCAGGGCGCGCAGGCTGATGCCGTTGAGGGCGGCGGCGGCCGCGGTGGCGGTGTCCGGGTCGGTGTAGTGGTTCAGCGCCCAGAGGTTCAGCGCGTGGTAGCGGTCCGCGATCGGCCGCAGGGCCGGGCGGCGCAGCGCGGCGAGGTAGAGCTCGAACTCCAGGACCTGCTGGTCGCGTTCGGTGCCGAAGCTGTGCACGAGGGCATCGGTGAGCAGCACGGCGAACTGCTCATGGGTCAGATCGGGCCGCTCGGCGACCCACGTGTGCAGGTAGGCGGAGAAGCGGTCGACGGCCCGGGCCAGCGCCGCCGCGAGCAGATCCTCCTTCGTCGCGAAGTGGTACGTCGTCGCCCCCAGCGGCACCCCCGCCTCCGTGGCCACCGCGCGGTGCGTCAGCCCCTCGACGCCGCGGTCGGCGATGACCCGCTCGGTCGCGGCGATGATCTCCTCGATCCGCCGCTCGGGATCGCGGCGTCGGCGGGAGGGGGGTTTGTCGGCGGGCATGCGGGGCTCCATGGACCGGGAGGCGAACGGTGTCGTTAGTACAAAGGTACAGCAAGGGCCTCGGTGCCTGGTCTCCGCACCCTCCGCACCTGTACGGGCCTTCCGGGCGCCTCGGCGTCCGGACCTCTGTCTTCAATGTCCGAGTTGCGCACCTCGTTCGAGTCCGCTACAGTACATATGTACTACAAGTAAGCGAGCGGAGGGTGCGGAGACCACGCCCCTCACCCTCCCTCCGACTCTCCCCCCGAGGACTGATCCCCATGAAGGCACCCGCCATCGCCCCCTGCCTGGGCGTGAAGAACACCCAGGCATCCGTCGACTTCTACGAGAAGCTCGGCTTCACCGCCCTGCCCGCGGGCGACAACCCCGACGACGACCTTCGATCGCTCCTCTTCGAGGGCGAGTTCGCACTCATGGTCCACCGCGATGAGCACCTGCGGAGCTGGCTGCCGGTCCTGGCGGACACCCCGGTGGGCGCGTTCGGCATGTTCTACCTGGCCGTCAAGGACTTCGACGCGTACGTGGCCCGGATCCGGCCGCTGGTGACGGCGGTCAAGGACGCCGAGGTCGACGGCCAGCAGATCTTCTACTTCCGCGACCCCGACGGCTACGTCATCGGCGTGACCCAGAAGAGGGAGTGGTGAGGAGCCCTGCAGGCTCAGCCGCAGGCCTCCCGTTAGACCGGAGTGACGTAGGCCCCCGCGATGCCGCCGTCGACCAGGAATTCGGCGGCGTTGATGAAGGAGGAGTCGTCGCTGGCGAGGAAGGCGACCGCGGCGGCCATTTCCTCGGGTTCGGCGAAGCGGCCCATCGGGACGTGGACCAGGCGGCGCTGGGCGCGCTCGGGGTCCTTGGCGAACAGCTCCTTGAGGAGCGGGGTGTTGACCGGCCCCGGGCAGAGCGCGTTGACGCGGATGCCCTCGCGGGCGAACTGGACGCCCAGCTCGCGGGACATGGACAGCACCCCGCCCTTGGACGCGGTGTAGCTGATCTGCGAGGTGGCGGCGCCCATGACCGCCACGAAGGACGCGGTGTTGATGATGGAGCCGCGGCCCTGCTCGCGCATGTACGGGATGGCGGCCTTGCAGCACAGGTAGACGGAGGTCAGGTTGACCTCCTGGACCCGCTTCCAGGCCTCCAGGCCGGTGGTGAGGATCGAGTCGTCGTCGGGCGGGGAGATGCCCGCGTTGTTGAAGGCGATGTCGACCGAGCCGTAGGTGTCGTACGCCGTCTTGAAGAGCGCCTCGACCTCGTCGGACTCGGTGACGTCGACCTTGACGAAGATGCCGTCCACCTCATCGGCGGCCTGCTTGCCCGCGGCCTCGTCGATGTCGGCGCAGACGACGTTCGCGCCCTCGGAGGCGAGGCGCCGGGCGGTGGCCAGGCCGATTCCGCTGCCCGCACCGGTGATGACGGCGGTACGGCCGACGAGCCGACGGCACAGGGACTTCTGCTCGGTCATGGGCTGAGCCTTTCTTTCGTGGCTTGCTGTGGTGGTGGGCCATGGAACCGCCCCGGGTGGTGCCGATCAGTCCTCGGTGCTGATGAACACGTTCTTCGTCTCGGTGAAGGCGGCGAGCGCGTCGGGGCCCAGCTCCCGGCCGAGCCCCGACTGCTTGTAACCGCCGAACGGGGTCCAATACCGCACGCTGCTGTGCGAGTTGACGGACAGGTTCCCCGCCTCGACCCCGGCGGAGACGCGGAGCGCGCGCCCCACGTCGCGGGTCCAGATCGAGCCGGAGAGCCCGTACTCGGTGGCGTTGGCGAGGCGGATCGCGTCGGCCTCGTCCTCGAAGGGCAGGACGACGGCCACGGGGCCGAAGATCTCCTCGACGGCGGCCGGGTGGTCGGGGGAGTCCGGGGCCAGGACCGTGGCCGGGTACCAGAAGCCCTTGCCCTCCGGCGCTTCCCCGCGGATGACGACCGGCGCGTCCTCGGGGACGTAGGAGCGTACGGTCTCGCGCTGGGCGGCGGAGATCAGTGGGCCCATGTCGGTGGCCGGGTCGGCCGGGTCGCCGACGGTGACGGCCTTGACGGCGGGCTCGAGCAGCTCAAGGAACCGGTCGTAGACGGACCGCTGCACGAGGATGCGGCTGCGGGCGCAGCAGTCCTGGCCCGTGTTGTCGAGGAAGGAGCCCGGGGCCGCGGCCGCGGCCTTCTCGATGTCGGCGTCGGCGAAGACGATATTGGGGCTCTTGCCGCCGAGTTCGAGGGTCACGCGCTTCACGCCGCCCGCGCACTTGGCCATGATCTGCTTGCCGACGCCGGTGGAGCCGGTGAACACGACCTTGGCCACGCCCGGGTGCTCGACCAGCGCATTACCCACGACCCGGCCCGCGCCCGGCACGGCCTGGAACAGCCCCTCGGGCAGCCCCGCCACCAGGCCGAGCTCGGCGAGCCGGAGGGCGGTGAGCGGGGTCATCTCGGCGGGCTTGAGGAGCACGGCGTTGCCCGCGGCCAGCGCGGGGGCGACCCCCCAAGAGGCAATCGGCATGGGGAAGTTCCACGGCGCGATCACCGCCACCACGCCGAGCGGTTCGTGCAGGGTGACGTTGAGGCCACCGGCGACCGGGATCTGCGCACCCGTCAGCCGCTCGATGCCCCCGGCCGCGTACTCGAACAGGTCACGGGCGTTGCCCGCCTCCCAACGCGCGTTGCCGATGGGGTGCCCGGCCTCGCTGACCTCCAGCTGGGCCAGCTCCTCCACGTGCTCGTCGATGACCGCGGCGAAGCGGCGCAGCAGCCGGGCCCGGTCGCCGGGGGCGAGGGCCGCCCACCGGGCCTGGGCCTGTGCGGCCCGCGCGACAGCCGCGTCGACGTCGGACGGCGTCGACGCGGTGACGGTGGCGACGAGTTCCTCGGTCGCCGGGTTGAGTACGTGATGCTCGCTCACAGCGGTTCTCCAGATGAGGCAGGTACGAGGTGACGTAGGCACGAAGGCAGGTACAGAGGCGGGTAGAGAAGCAGGCACAAAGGCAGTTACAGAGGCGGGTACTAAAGACAGGCGCAGGTCGCTTACACGCGCTTACATGCGCTCGAAGGACCGGAACCGCTCCCAGTCGGTCACAGCGGAGTCGTAGGCAGCCAGCTCGACACGGGCCATATGGGCGTAATGCTCGACAACTTCCTCCCCGAAGGCGGCCTTCGCGATCGGGCTGCCCGCCCACAGTTCGGCGGCCTCGCGCAGGGTCGTCGGGACGTGCTGCGCGTCGCCGGTGTACGCATTGCCGGTACAGACCTCGGGCAGCTCCAGCTCGTGCTCGATGCCGTACAGGCCCGCCGCGACCATGCCCGCCACCGCGAGATACGGGTTCACATCGCCGCCGGGAAGGCGGTTCTCGAAGCGGTGGGCGTGGCCGCGGCCGATGACGCGCAGGGCGCAGGTGCGGTTGTCCGGGCCCCAGGCGACCGCGGTGGGCGCGAAGGAGCCCGGCCGGAACCGCTTGTACGAGTTGATGTTCGGCGCGTACAGGAGCGTGAAGTCGCGCATGGCGGCGATCTGTCCGGCGAGGAAGTGCCGCATGAGCGTGGACATCCCGAACTCTCCGGCGTCATCGGCGAGTACCGGGTTCCCGTCCTCGTCGCGCAGCGAGAGGTGGATGTGGCAGGAGTTGCCCTCGCGCTCGTCGTACTTGGCCATGAAGGTGAGCGAGTGGCCCTCCTGCGCGGCGATCTCCTTGGCGCCCGTCTTGTAGATGGAGTGCTGGTCGCAGGTGACCAGCGCCTCGTCGTAGCGGAAGGCGATCTCGTGCTGGCCGAGGTTGCACTCGCCCTTGGCGGACTCGACGGTCATCCCGGCCGCGCCCATCTCGTTGCGGATACGGCGAAGCAGCGGCTCCACGCGGCTCGTGCCGAGGATCGAGTAGTCCACGTTGTAGAGGTTCGCGGGGTTCATGTCCCGGTACCCGCGGTTCCAGGCGTCCTCGTAGGTGTCCCGGAAGACCATGAACTCCAGCTCGGTACCGGCGTACGCACTCCAGCCGCGCTCGGCGAGCCGGTCGAGCTGGCGGCGCAGGATCTGTCGCGGGGAGGCGGCCACCGGGCTGCCGTCGTGCCAGACCAGGTCGGCCGTGATCATGGCGGTGGCCGGGTTCCACGGGATGCGGCGCAGCGTGGCCGGGTCGCACCGCATGACGAAGTCGCCGTAGCCGTGCTCCCAGGAGGACATGGCGTAGCCGTCCACGGTGTTGAGGTCGACGTCGACGGCGAGGAGGTAGTTGCACCCCTCGGTGCCGCGCTCCAGCGCGTCGTCGAGGAAGAACCGGGCCGCGAACCGCTTGCCCTGGAGCCTGCCCTGCATATCGGTGAAGGCCAGGACGACGGTGTCGATCTCCCCGGCGTCCACGAGCGTCCTGAGCTCGTCGACGGAGAGCGGGGGCGTGCTGTCTGCCACGGAATTGCCTCCTGGCGTGGGTTCAGGGACTACCGGGGCTCCGCTGGAGGGCACCGGACGCCTTAAGGTACGCATCCAAACCATTGATTGGGAAGGGGTGCGGCTGAGGAGTCGATGCATCCGCTGGTTGCCTGTGCGAGTCACGTGCGGCTGGCAAGCGGGGCAGGCGCACTCTGCGGTAAAGGTGTGGACCCATACCTTTCTGGCTCGAAGTGGGGAGCAGCGCGATCGCGGCGATGTGGTGAGCCCTCCCCGCGCGCGCAGGCGGTTGTTGCCTCCGAGGATTGGGTAAAGCAACGTTAAAGGCGCCTCAGGCCGATTCAGCGGGTCAGGAGGGGATCGCCATGGATCCGTGGGTGATCTGGTTGATCGTCGCAGCGGTCCTGGTCGTGGTGGAGATCTTCACTCTCACCGCCGCACTCGGAATGCTGGGTGCGGCCGCGTTGGTCACGGCAGGAGCCGCCGCCGTCGGTCTTCCGGTGCCGTTCCAACTCGTGGTGTTCGCCCTCGTCTCTACCGTGACCATGATTTTCGTACGCCCAATTGCGCTGCGCCATGTCCGCCAGCCCGAAAGGGCGCGATTCGGCGTGGACGCACTCGTCGGAACGTCCGCCTATGTCGTGACGGAGGTGACGGCCCGGGACGGCAGGGTCCGTATCGCAGGCGAGGAATGGACGGCCCACGCTTACGACGAGACGATGGTGATTCCTCCTGGAACAACCGTCGATGTACTGGAGATCAGCGGCACCACCGCCCTCGTCTATCCCCGGGAGTGAGCCATGGAAGTCTCGGCACTCTTCGTCGCCGGCCTGATCGTCGCCCTGCTCGCGGTCTTCACGGTGGTACGAGCGGTACGCATCGTGCCCCAAGCACGCGCCCGGAATGTCGAACGCCTCGGCCGCTACCACCGCACCCTCAAACCCGGCCTCAGCCTCGTGATCCCGTATATCGACCGCGTCCACCCGATGATCGACCTGCGGGAACAGGTCGTCTCCTTCCGGCCGCAGCCGGTCATCACCGAGGACAATCTCGTCGTCGAGATCGACACCGTCCTGTATTTCCAGGTCACCGACCCACGAGCGGCCTTCTACGAGATCGCGAATTTCCTTCAGGCGGTCGAACAGCTCACCGTCACCACCTTGCGCAATGTCGTGGGTTCCATGGACCTGGAGAAAACCCTCACCTCACGCGACACCATCAACAGCCAGCTGCGCGGCGTCCTCGACGACGCCACTGGAAAGTGGGGGCTGAGAGTCAATCGCGTGGAGATCAAGGCCATTGACCCGCCGCAGTCCATCAAGGACGCCATGCAGAAGCAGATGCGTGCCGAGCGGGACAAGCGGGCCGCGATCCTCGGGGCCGAAGGACAACGCCAGTCGCAGATCCTCACCGCCGAGGGCGACAAGCAGGCCGCGGTCCTTCGCGCGGAGGGCAGCCGTACCGCCGAGATCCTCAAGGCTGAGGGCCAGTCCCGGGCCATCGACGAGGTCTTCCAGGCCGTGCACCGCAACGACCCGGACCCCAAGCTGCTCGCCTACCAGTACCTCACGGTGCTGCCCCAACTCGCGCAGGGCTCCGGCAGCACCTTCTGGGTGATCCCCAGCGAGGTCACCTCCGCACTCCAGGGCGTGTCCCGCGCCTTCAGCGAGGCGCTGCCCCAGTCACCGGCCACCCGCGAGAAGCCCTCGGACGACATGGCCGCCCAGGCCGCCAGCGACAAGGTGCAGGCCGCGGAAGCCGCCGCCGAGGCCGTCGCCGACGCGGCCAAGGCCGAAGGCGTCACCCCCGCCGCCATCCGACCCGACACTCCCGACTCCACCGAGAGCCGGTGACCGGGACCCATCCACCACGCTGAGCTGGTACTCCGCGACCTCTGACCACCTTCTTCCCCTCTTGTCGGGGGTCGCGCCGCCTGGCTTGTTGCCGTGAGGCGAGGGGATCATGCTGGGTCGTATGACAGCTGCCGACGCTACGGCCATCGTCGATGCACGGGGCGTGGTGACGGGGTGGAGCGATGGTGCGCGGCGACTCACGGGCTACACGGCAGAGGAGGTCGTGGGGCGGGAGGCGAGCGCGCTCCTCGTAGGAGAGCCGTCGGAGGGGCAGGCGGCCACGGCACTGGCGGGCGCGACCGCGCTGACCGGAGTGGTCACCCTGCGGCACCGGGACGGGCAGACCGTTGAACTGGCCCTGTCGGCGTGCCCCGTACAGGGCCAGGACGGCGGCCCGCTGGGTTACGTGATCACCGCCGCGCCGCAAGCCGCGCAGCCGGACACCACCGGCCCAAGCGTGGCCGAGCTGGCGTTCCAGCAGGCGTCCGTCTCCATGTCCGCCTTCGACACCCAGCAGCGGTATCTCCGGATGAACGAAGTGGCCTCCCAGGTGATGGGGGTCGGCGAGGAGGAACTGCGCGGGCGGTTCTACATGGACACGGTGGACGACGCGGAGCACAGCCGGGGATTCAACAGCCACCTGCGTCAGGTGGCCGAGACCGGCCGCCCCGTCCACTACGAGAGCTACACGCGTGCGCCGTCCGGGACCCGCGAGCACGCCTGGAACGTCGAGATGTGGCCGGTGCGGGGCCACTCCGGGGAGCTGATCGCGGTCGCCCTGGCGGCCTTCGACAGCAGTGAACAGCACTGGGCGCGGCAGCGCCTCGCCCTCCTGAACGAGGCCGCGGCCTCCATCGGGACCACGCTGGACGTGGTGCAGACCGCCGAGGAGCTGGTGGCGCTCGCCGTGCCACGCTTTGCCGACTTCGCCAGCGTGGATCTCTTCGGCTGGGTCCTGGGGGCGGAGGAACCGGCGACGACGGTGGACCGTGCCGGTTTCGTCCTGCACCGGGTGGCGCACCGGTCCGGCACCGAGGGGACACCGGAAGCCGTCGTCGGGCTCGGCGAGACGGACACATATCCACCCTTCTCGCCGCCCGCACGGGCGCTCGCGGAGCGGCGGCCGGTGCTCAGCAGGGCCGGAGAACCCGGCTTCGACCGCTGGGTGGGCGAGCACCCCGCACGCAGCGCAAAGCTCCGCGAGAGCGGCGTGACCGTCCATTCGCTGGTGGCGGCGCCCCTGCGGGCCCGCGGCACCACCCTGGGCGTCGCCATCTTCGTCCGCGCCGTCAACCCCGACCCGTACGGTCGCGACGACGTGGCCCTCGCCGAGGAGCTGGGCAGCCGGGCCGCCGTGTGCGTGGACAACGCCCGCAGGTTCGCCCGCGAGAGGTCCACCGCGCTGACCCTCCAGAACAGCCTGCTCGGCCAGCGGCTGCCTCCGCAGGCGGCGATCGAGGTCGCCCACCGCTATCTTCCGGCCGGTTCCGGAACGGACGTCGGCGGCGACTGGTTCGACGTGATCCCGCTCTCCGGCTGCCGGGTCGCGCTGGTCGTCGGCGATGTGGTGGGGCACGGCATCCACTCCTCGGCGACCATGGGGCGGCTGCGTACGGCGGTACGGACCCTGGCCGATGTGGACCTTCCGCCGGACGAGCTCCTCACCCACCTCGACGACCTGGTGACCAACCTGGCCAGCGACGAGACCGGCGGCGCGGACGTCGCCGAGCTCGGCGCGACCTGCCTGTACGCGGTGTACGACCCCGTCTCCCGCCGCCTGTCCCTGGCCAGCGCCGGGCACCCGCCGCCCGCCGTGGTGCTGCCCGGCGGCACGGTCGAGCTCATCGAGATCTCCGCCGGACCGCCCCTCGGCGTCGGCGGCCTGCCCTTCGAGGCGACGGAACGCGAGCTGCCCGAAGGCTCGTTGGTCACCCTCTATACGGACGGGCTGATCGAGGGCCGCGACCGCGACGTGGACGAGGGCACCGAGGAACTGTGCCGCGCCCTTGCCCGGCCCCGCGATTCGCTCGGCGCCATCTGCGACACGGTCCTCCAGTCCCTGCTGCCACAGCGCCCCCGCGACGACGTAGCGCTCCTCCTGGCCCGTACCCGCGCCCTCGACGACGACCAAGTGGCCACCTGGGACCTCTCACCGGACCCCGAAGAAGTGGCCACCGCCCGCCAGAACGCCACCGAACAGCTCGCCGCATGGGGGTTGGACGAGGCCGCCTTCGTCACCGAGCTGGTCGTCAGCGAACTGGTCACCAACGCCATCCGCTACGGCCTCCCGCCCATCCAACTGCGCCTGATCCGCGACCGCGCACTGATCTGCGAGGTCTCCGACGCCAGCTCCACCTCACCGCACCTGCGCCGAGCGGCCGTCTACGACGAGGGCGGCCGCGGCCTCCTCATGGTCGCCCAACTCACCCAACGCTGGGGCAGCCGACAAACCCCCAAGGGCAAAACAATCTGGGCCGAGCAACTCCTCCCGCCCGCCTGAGGGCCGCACGAACGCCCTCAGTCGGACTTCGGGCCGTAGAGCGCGGCGATGTCTTCGGAGGAGGGCCACCGGCTGTACGTGGGCGACTGTGGCCAGCCGTCGGGCGAGTCCTGCCACTCCTCCTGTCGCCCGTACGGCAACACGTCGATCAGCGCGAAGGTGTGGCTGAGCTGTTCGGTGCCGCGGCCGTTGGTGTGCCAGGTGCGATAGACGGTGTCGCCATCGCGCAGGAAGACGTTGACGGCGAATCCGCCGCCGGGCGGTGCGCCGACGTCGGTGCCGAACGGGCTGTTCGCGGTGGAGTACCAGGTCATCTTGTTCCCGACCCGCCGCTTGTACGCGAGTGCCTCGTCGATCGGGCCCTGGGTGACGATGACGAACCGGGCATCGTAGTTGTCCAGGAGCTCCGGCCGGGTGAATTGCGCGGTGAACCCCGTGCAGCCCGGGCACTGCCACTCCTCGCCCGGGAACCACATGTGGTTGTAGACGATCAGCTGCCGCTTGCCTTCGAAGACGTCCGCAAGGCGGACCGGTCCGTCCTCGCCCTCGAGCGTGTAGTCGGGCAGCTCGACCATGGGAAGGCGGCGGCGCTGGGCGGCGATCGCGTCGAGTTCCCGGGTGGCGGCCTTCTCCCGGACACGCAGTGCTTCGAGCTCACGCTGCCAGGTGTCGGCGTCGACGACGGGCGGTAGTGCGTTGGTGCTCATGGTCCCCTCACAGATCCTGTGGGCAACTTGCCGTGTGTAGGGGTAGACCCCGCCCGTTCGTCGAACTCATCGGTGGTCGGCCATGCGATCTGTCATCACCGGGCGTTCATCACCGGACGTATGCGGGTTGCTACGTCTGATCACTCCGCTTCCGCATCAGGAGACGGCCCTGGCGGAACCGTTCCCCCTCGCGCGGCTCCCGCAGCATGCGGCCGACTTCCGCGAATCCGGATGCGCGGGCCAGCGCCGCGAGTTCGTCGATCGGCCACCGGTAGGCGGTCGTCACTTTGTGGTCGAACGGCGTAACCGGCTCATCCTCCGACTCGAAGAAGGCGAGCAAGAGGTGGCCGTCCGGCGCGAGGAGGCGTCGGAACTCCGCCAAGTACGCGGGTATTTCCCGAGGTGGGGTGTGGATGACCGAATACCAGGACACGATGCCGGTCAGCTCGTCGTCGGCCAGGTCCAGGGCGTCCATGGAGCCGACCTCGAACCGCAGGTCCGGGTAGGCCTCGCGGGCGAGGTCGATCATCACCGGGGACAGGTCGACACCGAAGACGTCAAGGCCCAGGTCCCGCAGGTGGGCGGTCACACGTCCAGGGCCGCAGCCCAGCTCGGCGACGGGCCCGGCACCGGTACTAGTACCGGTACCAGTGGTCCGTACGAGCTCGGCGAAGGCGGCGAGCAGCGCGCGGTCCAGCGGCTGGGCGTCAAGCTCATGGCGGACGAGTTCGGCGTAGAGGACGGCCACGGCATCGTAGGCATCCGCTGTCGTGTCGAGGTACGAGGAAGCGTCAGTCACACCCACAGGACCCTAGAGCCTCGCCGGTCACGGCGGTGACCGACCCCTCGCCGACCCCTCGGATCAGCCGACCTTGGCCGGGGCGGCGCGGTCCGGCACGGCGTCGGCTTCTCCGGCGTCAGTTACCTGCCGAGAAGGGGGAGTTGGGGTGCGCAGGATCCCGTACGTCCCGAGAGCGGCGGTCGCCAGGATCACACCGGCTGCCCCCAGCGTCACGGCATCCGGGCGGAGGAGCGGCTGCCCCCGTAGCGCCTGCCAAAGGACGAGCGCGAAGGCGGCGCCGTACACCCCGGACGCGAGCTGCACCAGGCGCGACCGCACCCGGTCATCGGCGAGGCGGGCGAAGCGCGGGGCGAGGGCGGTCAGCGCCATGACCACCAGCGGCAGGAGCTGCAACGCGTGCATGCCGAAGAAGTGCGGGATCCGCAGATCGCCGCCGGTCGTCGACCAGCCGGTCAGCGGCATGGCGGGACCGCCGTCCGGCACGCCCACGCTGTGCGCGCCGACCACCTTGGAGATCCCGCGCTCCTGCCCGGGCGCGGGCCGCGCCATCAGGAATCCGACGGCGGCCCCGGCCAGGGCCAGGACGATGCCGGAGCGCATCGCCCAGGCGGACGCGCGGTCGGCCATGCGGGCGCGGAGCAGCAGCACGGCGACGGCGAGCGTACCGAGCCACAGGACGACGGCCGTGATGGCCATCGCGTTGAACAGCGCATCGTCGAAGGGGGTTTCGTGGTTGAAGTGGCTGCGCTTCCCGCGTATCACCTGCCCCGTGATGATCACCATCTCGACGAGGCACGCGAGTGCGACGACGGTCCCCGCCCACCAGCCCGCGCGTCGGCCGCGGGGAAGCAGCGACAGCATCCAGGCCAGGGAGAGGCAGTACGCCGCGAAGGAGACCGCGAACTTGAACGGCTTGGCCCAGATCGGCGCCCCCACCAGGACACGGTCGTCGACGACGAGTCCCACGGCGGACAGGACCGCCATTACCACCATCGCCGCCGAGAACAGCACCAGCGGCCGATGCCACGACCGCCATGGACCGGAACCCCACCACGACGAAGCTGATGAAGAAGACGAAGCTGATGACGAAGACGGAGCTGATGAAGAAGACATGACCCTCCCCGTGTATGGATAGCGTCGCTATCCGCTATCTGATAGCGACACTATCTATCATGGGAGGCGAGGCTGGCAAGGGTCGGCGCAGTGAGCAGGGCGGGCGAAGGTCAAGGAGTGAACCGGCAGTGCGTATGGGCGAGTTGAGTGCGAGAACCGGAGTGCCGGTGCCGACGATCAAGTACTACGTCCGTGAAGGGCTGCTCCCTCCCGGCGAGCTGACCAGCCCCAATCAGGCGTCCTACGGCGAGGCGCACGAGCGTCGGCTGCAACTCATCCGCGCACTGCTCGATGTGGGCGGCATGAAGGTGGCCGAAATCGCGGACGTACTGACGGCCATCGACGATCCGTCGCGGCCCCTGCACAAAGTCCTCGGCGCCGCCACGGAGCGCCTCGGCACCGCGAGCGTCGATCACGACGACGCCGAGTCGGAAGCCGCGCATGCCGCCGTCGCCGACCTCATCTCGCGGCGCGGCTGGCGGACGAACGAGTCCAACCCCGCCGCGGTCGACCTGTCGAAGGCCCTCGCCGCCATGGCCCGGCTGGGGCACGGCGCATTCGTCGAGGTACTCGACGACTACGCCGACGCCGCCGAACAGGTCGCCGGTGCCGACCTCGCGTACGTGGACCAGCGGGTGGCGGTCGAGGACATCGTGGAGAGTGTGGTGATCGGAACCGTACTGGGCGAGGCGGTGTTCAGCGCGCTCCGCAGGCTGGCCCATGTGGACGCCTCGGCGAAGCTGTTCGGCACGGAGGGGCCGACGGAGGGCCCGACGGAGCGTCAGCCGAGCTGAGCCGACGGTCAATCAGAGGTATATGGGGCGTTCGGAATCCTCGAGGCGCCGCAAGAGGCGGCCTCACCGGAATGCATTCAGCCCCGTCAGCCCGCTGGAGAGTTCCCAGAGACGGGATGCCGCCTCGGGGTCCACGGCCCAGGGCTTGACTCCGCCGATGAGCATGTCGTCGCTGGTCGCCGGTGCGGCGATGTCGCAATCCTGGCAGTAGGCCCCTCCGTGGCCATCGAGGAGCGGTGACGTGGCCGCCCATACGGCTGTTGCCGCGCCTTGCTGTGGGGATTTGAAGCCGTCGGCGGGCTTGCCGTCCGGGGTCACCCAGCCCTGTGCGAGCCACTCCTCGCGGGGGATGTGGCGCTGCAACGGCGTGAGGATGCTGCCGGGGTGGACCGCGAAGGCGTGCAGGCCGCTGTCCGCACCGAGGGCGTCGAGGTGCAGGGCGAACAGTGCGTTGGCGGTCTTGGACTGGGCGTAGGCCACCCAGCGGTCGTAACCGGTACGGAAGTGGAGGTCGTTCCAGCGGATGTCGGACAGGAAATGTCCGGATGAGGCTACGGACACCACGCGGGTCCGGCCGGGGGCGAAGGCCGGACGGAGGCGTTGGCTGAGCGCGAAGTGACCGAGGTGGTTGATCGCGAAGTGCGCCTCCCAGCCGGGGCCGACCCGCGATTCCGGGCAAGCCATCACCCCCGCGCCGTTGATGAGTACGTCCAGGGTGCGGCCGGTGTCCAGGAAGCGTTCCGAGAAGGCCCGTACGCTCTCCAGGTCTGCCAGATCGAGGGCGTACGTCTCCGCCCTCGGGATGTCGTGCAGGGCCTGTTCGGCGGTGGCGGGTCGGCGAGCGGGGACGATGACGTGCGCTCCGGCGCGGGCGAGAGCGCGGGTGGTCTCCAGGCCGAGGCCCGAGTAGCCGCCCGTGACAAGGGCGTTGGTACCGGTCAGATCGATGCCCGCGAGGACGTCGTCGGCCGTGCTGTGGGCGCCGAACCCGGTACCGATCTTCCGCTGCTTCGTGATCATGCCCGTGACGCTAGAACCTGGACCGCACGCTAGGTCAAGGTAAGTTGCCGCTATGAGCAAGGAGCCGGGTGGCCTGTCCATTGGGCAGGTCGCCGAGAAGACCGGGTTGAGCGTGCATGCGCTCCGCTTCTTCGAACGCGAGGGCCTGTTCCTGCGCGAGATCCCGCGGTCCAGCGGTGGGCAGCGGATCTATGAACAGGCCGATGTCGACTGGCTCGTACTGTGCGGTCGCCTCCGCGACTCAGGCATGCCCATCGCCACCATCAAGAAGTTCGCCGACCTTGTCCGCTCGGGACCGGGGAACGAGACGGACCGCCTCGCCCTGCTGCGCGAGCACGAACGGAACGTACGCGCCAAGATCGACGACCTGAACGCGAGCCTCGAGGTCATCCACGGCAAGGTCATCACGTACGAGCAGCACCTTCGGGACGGGACGGCGGCAGGCATCTGGTCACCGAATCTGCCTCGGTGAGCCTTTCAGTCAGAGCGGGCGTCAGCGTTCCAGGAGTGTCAGCGTTCCAGGAGTTCGACCAGGCGGTGCCCGAGTTCAGGGGCGGAGGCCGGGTTCTGGCCCGTTACGAGGCGTCCGCTGACCACGACGTGGGCCTTGCGGCCCGGCGCGCAGGAGTAGTGGGCGCCCCTGTCCTCGAGGGCGCTCTGCAGCAGGAACGGCACGACGTCCGTCAGGTCGCGGGCGGCCTCGCCCTCGTTGGAGAAGGCGGTCAGCGACTTGCCCGCGACGAGGTAGCTGCCGTCGGACAGCGTGAGGTCGACGAGGGCCGCCGGGCCGTGGCAGATGGCCGCGACGACACCGCCGTTCTCGTAGATCTCCCGTGCCAGTGACTCCAGTTGCTGGTGGCCCCTGAAGTCCCACATCGCGCCGTGACCGCCGACGAAGAACACCCCGGCGTAGTGCGAGGCTTCGACGTCCTCGGGCGTGGGGGTGCGCCGGAGCTGCGCCGCGACGTCGGGATCGTCGAGGAAGGCGCGCTCCTCGGCACTGTGGCGGTCATGACCGATCATGGGTGGCTCGCCGCCCTGGACCGACACGAAATCCACGTCAAATCCCGCCTCGCGGGCGATACGCCACGGGTGGACCGCCTCACCGAGATGGAAGCCGGTCTTCCCGCCGGTATCCCCGAGGACTCCATGGCTGGTGAGGACGGAGAGCAGCCGCCTGGGGGCGTTCATGCGGGTCGTTTCCCTTCGACGTACCGAGATGTGCCGATATCGGTCGATGTGAGCGTAAGTGGGGCGTGGGTTGTACTCGGCCTGGCGCGCCTGGCGCGCCGGACGCGGACCCACCCGAGAAGTTCGCCATCCCACGTTTGAACGTGTTCAAGAGTGGCGTACGCTGCGGGCATGAGTGAGCGGAGCGCCCTCGTGCGGGGCATACGTGTGTGGCTGGTCCTGTTCATCGTGTGCCTTGTCCTGAGCGGGGTCACGGCCTTCCCGCTGGTGCACGAACTGCGATGGACGGAGGAGGCGTTGCGCGCGCTGTCCGTGCCGGAGCACCTGCCTGGACTCATGGACTGGGTCGCGCGGGTGCGGGCCGGACTCGACGCGACGGACGCCGAGTTCCCCTTCATCCTCTACGGCACGGACTGGCTGGCCTTCGCCCACCTGGTCATCGCGGTCGCCTTCTACGGGCCCTACCGCGACCCCGTACGCAACATCTGGGTCATCGAGTTCGGAATGATCGCCTGCGCGGGGATCATCCCGCTGGCCCTGATCTGCGGGCCGATCCGCGGGATTCCCTTCTGGTGGTCGGTGATCGACATGTCCTTCGGGGTGTTCGGGGTGATCCCGCTCTACGTCGTACGGAGGAAGATCAAGCGGCTGGAGGCCCTGGTCGCCGCGGCGCCCGAGGCGGCACCTGCCGCGGTGGCCGTCAGCTGACGTTCCCCAAGTGCATGGGACTTCCGCGGGCCCGGGCGACGACTGGTGCACCGAAGCGGGCCCGGAGGAGCAGGAGTTGACCGGCCCCGGTGGGCATCTGACGGTCGGCCGAGCCGTGCCCGGTGTGCACCACCCCTCCATTGCCCAGTGCGCGGTGTACGGAAGCCGCGACGAGGAGTCGCCGGAGCACCCGCACGCCGCCGTGGTGCCCGCCGTCGGACAGCGCCCCTCACTGGAGGACATCAGGAACTTCGGCACCACCCGCAAGGGGCGCCTCTACGCGGACCGGCGGCGACGCCGTCGACGAAGGGGCGTCAGTGGTGAGGGTCGTGGCGGCCGAGGGTGTGCACGGGGGTCGCGTCGGGGCGGGTCCATTGCGGTACGGGGCGGCTGGTCGGGCCCCAGGTGGCGTTCCCGTCCGCGTCCGTGCGCCAGAACCAGCACGGGTCCCGTCCCTCGGGCCAGTCTTCGGGGTTGTCCTCCCACGCTTCGCCGCGGCCGTAGGGCGTCATGTCGAGCAGGCCGAGGGAGCCGTTGACTCGCTCGTTGCCGCGGCCCGTCGTGGAGTAGGTGAGGAAGGCGCGGTCGCCGTCGCGCAGGAAGCAGGTGAGGTAGCCCATGCTGCCGCCGACGGGTTCGTCCACGTCGCGCACCGAGTACCAGGGCTGGGTGTAGCCCATGAACGCGACGTAGGAGGCCACCTCGTCCCAGCGGCCCGTGGTCAGGACGGCGAACGAGACGCCGCGGGCGTTGAGATAGACGGCGTCCTTCAGGTGCCAGGCCGTGGTGGTGCAGCCCTCGCACTGCCCCTGGTGCGGCGCGCCGTCGTACCACATGTGCTTGTAGACCATGAGCTCCTCGCGACCCTGGAACAGGTCAAGGAACGGGACCGGCCCGTCGGGTCCGACGACCTCGACCGTCCCGTCGAACTCCACCATCGGCAGCCGGCAGCGGGCCGCGGCGATGGCGTCGCCCTCGTGGGTGTGGGCCTTCTCGCGGACCAGGAGCTCGTCACGGGCGGTCTGCCAGGTGGCCAGGTCGACCACGGGCGGGCGGCCGGGCAGTGCGGTGGTCGGGTCGTCCGGCGTGGCAGTCATGGGGTCCCTACCTTCCGTGGTGTCTCGTAGCTTCCGTGGTGTCCTGTACCGGGCAGCGTCGTACGACGCTCTACGACGGTCAGTACGACGCTTTGCGGCGGTCACCAGTACGGACTCGCGACCGGGCCGGAACTCATCGACGCAAGGACGCAAGAAAACTGATCCGCAGGTACGCGGAACCGGCGCCGTCCACCGTGGGCGTGCTATGGTTGTCGAGTTGCAGTTTTGGTACCCATGAACTTTATGTGCGCCTGACGGGAATGCTCCTCAGGCGCATTGTTGCTTTTCCGGGCTTCTCCGGACGAGATGGGGCTCAATGCGGCGACGAGGAACTCGTAAACCGCGAGTTTCCGGATCTGCCCCATTTTTTAGGAGATAGACAATGGCTACTGGAACCGTGAAGTGGTTCAACTCGGAAAAGGGCTTCGGCTTCATCGAGCAGGACGGCGGCGGCGCCGACGTCTTCGCCCACTACTCGAACATTGCCACCCAGGGCTTCCGTGAGCTCCAGGAGGGCCAGAAGGTGACGTTCGACGTCACGCAGGGCCAGAAGGGCCCGCAGGCGGAGAACATCGTCCCGGCCTGATCGCCGGACGCGTTTCACGTAACCGGGGCCCGTACCTTTACGGTGCGGGCCCCGGTTTCTGCTGTCCTTGGGCAGCTGTCCAGAGTCCAGAGGCTCAGGAAGGCAATTCTGCATGACCCGCTCCGCACGTCCTGCCCGCGCCAGAAGCAATGCCGGGAAGTCCGCAGGAAAGCCCGCAGGCAAGCCCGCGGCGACAAATCCTGGTCGAAGGGCGCAAGGTGGCCAGGGCCAGGGCCAGGGCCGTAGGGCCCCCGCTCGGCGCTCCGTGCCCCCGCAGGGCGAGTTCGCCATGCCGGAAACCGTCGTCCCGGCGCTGCCCGCCGTCGACGCCTTCGCCGACCTTGACATGCCCGCCGCTCTGCTCAAGACGCTCACCGCCCAGGGTGTGACCGAGCCCTTCCCGATCCAGGGCGCGACCCTGCCGAACTCCCTCGCGGGCCGGGACATACTCGGCCGCGGGCGCACCGGCTCGGGCAAGACCCTCGCCTTCGGCCTGGCCCTGCTCGCCCGCACCGCCGGCCGCCGCGCGGAACCCAAGGCGCCGCTCGCGCTGGTCCTCGTACCCACGCGTGAGCTCGCCCAGCAGGTGACCGACGCCCTTTCGCCGTACGCCACCTCCGTGCAGCTGCGGCTGACCACCGTCGTCGGCGGCATGTCGATCGGCCGCCAGGCCGGATCGCTGCGCCGTGGAGCCGAGGTTCTGGTGGCGACGCCCGGGCGGCTCAAGGACCTCATCGACCGCGGCGACTGCCGCCTCGACGAGGTGGCCATCACCGTCCTCGACGAGGCCGACCAGATGGCCGACATGGGCTTCATGCCCCAGGTCACCGCTCTCCTGAAGCAGGTCGAGCCGGGCGGCCAACGGATGCTGTTCTCGGCGACGCTGGACAAGAACATCGACCGCCTGGTGCGGATGTTCCTCTCGGATCCCGTGGTGCACAGCGTCGACCCGTCCGCGGGTGCCGTCGTCACCATGGACCACCATGTGCTGCACGTCGCGGACGAGAGCGACAAGAAGGCCGTGGCCACGCGGATCGCGGCCCGCGACGGCCGGGTGATCATGTTCGTGGACACCAAGCGTGCCGCGGACCGCTTCGCCAAGCGGCTCCTTGCCAGCGGGGTGCGCGCCGCCGCGCTGCACGGCGGGCGCTCCCAGCCGCAGCGCAACCGGACCCTTGACCAGTTCAAGAACGGACAGGTCACCGCGCTGATCGCGACGAACGTCGCGGCCCGCGGCATCCACATCGACGACCTCGACCTCGTGGTCAACGTGGACCCGCCCATGGACCACAAGGACTATCTGCACCGCGGCGGCCGCACCGCCCGCGCCGGTGAGTCCGGCAGCGTCGTCACGCTGGTCCTGCCGCCCCAGAAGCGGGAGATGACCCGCCTGATGTCGCACGCGGGCATCACCCCGCGAACCGCCCAGATCCGCTCCAGCGACGAGGAGTTGACCCGCATCACCGGTGCGCGCGAGCCGTCCGGGGTCGCCGTGACGCTCGAGGTACCGGAGCCTGCGCAGCCGCAGCGGCGTTCTGGTTCCGGAGCGTCGCCGTCGTCGCGGAGCTCACGCAATTCTCGGAGGTCGCGGGCGCGGCGCGAGGGTGCCGGTGCTCAGGGCGCCCAGCGCGCTCAGGGCGGCGGTCAGGGTGGTCAGGGCCAGGCTCGTGGCGCCGGTCAGGGACAGAGCCGCGCACGGCGTGGCCGTCCTGGCCGCAGCGGCCTGCCCACGGGGCGCGCCAGCTGAGCCAGGGGAGTCGGGGGAGGGGCGGCGTGCGCACGCGAGAGCGGGTGACTCCGCCCCGGCTGGTCGTCGGCATAGCCGCCACGCATCAGGCAGGCCGGTAGGTCAGCTGGACATTGCCGGAGCGGAACGTCGTCGTACGCCACAGTTCCAGCGGGATGCGCCTGTTCAGCGTCGAGTACAGCGAGTGGCCCTCGCTCAGGATGATCGGGTTCACGAGCACGCGCAGCTCGTCGATCAGGCCGAGTTCGAGCAGGCTCGCGGTCAGCGTCACGCTGCCGAACAGCGCCATCTCCTTGCCGCCCGGTTGCTGCTTCAGCGCCTTGACGGTCTCGGCCAGGTTCTTGCCGTCGACGAGGGTCGTGTTGTTCCAGTCCGCCTTCTCCAGGGTGGAGGAGAACACGACCTTCTTCACGTTGTTCATGAACTCGACGATCTCGGGGTCGGGCCCGGTGGCGTTCGGCCAGTACGCGGCCATGTGCTCGTATCCCGCCCGGCCGAACAGCAGCGTGTCGATGTAGGCGTCGCTCTGGTTGGCGAACTCGAAGTACTCCGCGTCGACGTTGGGCCAGTCGAACTCGCCGTTCGGGCCTTCGTAGTAGCCGTCGAGGCTGATCGCCACGTAAGAGAAGAGCTTGCGCACGGGTTCATCTCCGATCGTGTCCGGGTGCTTGCCGGGGAGGGGGAGCCGGGCACTTGCACATCACAAGCACTCCGTACGCTAGTGGCATCGCCTCCAACATCCTCGCCGACCGGCTGCGGACCCTGGTCGAGGAAGGCCTGCTCACCAGGGACGACGTCAAGCCCGGGCAGCGCGCGACATACAGCCTCACGGAACCGGCGATCCGACTCGTCCCCGTCATGGCCCACCTCGCCGCCTGGGGCCTGCGCCACCGCCCACCACCAGGGAACTACGCGTACGAGCGGCTGGCCGCGGCGTACGAGGCGGCCATTGCTGAAGCATCCGCAGCATCCGCAGCATCCGCAGGGGGCTGACCAGTTCACGGCCAGGCCGGTCCTGAACTGCTCGGGCATGAACCACTGGGTGAAAACCCGGCCGTGCTGCGCCGGGCCCTCAATCCCCTCGCGTGAGCGTCACGCCCCCTCCCGGAAATGATGGGGAGTTCGAAGTACGGGGAATCCGCGCGTCCCGACCACGCGAGTCTGTCGTTAACTCTTCCGTCGTCCGCGGGTCACCTGAGGATGACCCGTACGTCCCCGGTTGTCCGTACGGTCGCGTCGCGTCACCGCAGGTGGGTCGCCACCCTCCGCGCCGAGCAATCCGCTGCCGCCGTCACCGACAAGGAAGCCAACTGTGCGCCGTATCCGCATCGTCACCCTCTCCACGGGCGCCTGTGCTGCCTTGGTCGGGTCGCTCACCCTGGCCCTGCCCGGCAGTGCCGGAACCACGACGTCCGTGGACCGGGACACGACTCCGCGGGTCGTGTCTGAGGCCTCCCTGCCGCGTATCCCGCTGGGCGAGTTCAGTAATCAACTGCTGCCCGGGAGCGTCGACGACGATCGCGGAGTGGCCCTTGGCGGGGTCGGCTCGGGGCTGTTCCGTGAAGCGGGCGGGCGGTCGGGTGAGTTCTGGATGATGACCGATCGCGGCCCGAATGGTGAGGTCATGGTGGAGGGTGCGAAGCGTCGTACGTTTCCCGTGCCCGGCTTCACCCCGGCTCTCGTGAAGGTGCGTCAGGAGGGAGGTGAACTAAGGGTGTTGCGGGCCATCCCGGTCACGGATTCCGCGGGGAAGGGCGTCACCGGGCTCTCCAATGTGCCCGGGTACGACGAGGCTCCGTACGACGTTTCCGGGAAGCGGCAGCTTCCCTACAACGTGAATGGCGTCGACGCCGAGGGTCTTGTCCGCACGGCCGACGGTGAGTTCTGGGCCGTCGACGAGTACGGGCCTTCCTTGCTGCACATCTCCGCCGAGGGCAAGGTGCTCGCCCGGCACGTGCCGAAGGGGTGGCGTGGTGAAGGCGCCGACTACCCGGTCGAGCGGACGCTGCCCGACATTCTGACGGCCCGTAAGCAGAACCGGGGCTTCGAGGCCATCGCCCTCGACCCGGACCAGCGCACCCTCTACCTCGCCATGCAGTCCCCGCTGTCCCACCCGGACAAGGCCGCCGGAGACGCGTCCCGCAATCTGCGTCTCTTCGCCTTCGACCTGGTCAGCGGCAAGGTCACGGCCGAGTACGCGCACCGCCTCGACGACGTCTGCGACCTCGACCCGGACAGCTGCGGCAAGCCGAGCGAGATGAAGGTGTCCGGGATGGTCGCCCTCGGCGGCGGACGGCTGCTCCTTGAGGAGCGCACGGATGCGGTCGCCAGGATCTACGGGGTGGATCTCGGCGATGCGACCAACATCCTCGGCGGGCGGTACGACGACCGGGCCACAAGCCCCAGTCTGGAGCAGCTCGCCGCACCGGCCGCCGACGGGATCCGGGTCCCGCGGAAGAAGCTGGTGGTCGACCTCGATACGGTGCCCGGCATTCCGGACAAGATCGAGGGCATCGCGCTCGCCGACCCGTCCACGCTCGTGGTCGCGAACGACAACGACTTCGGGGTCGGGTCCTTCGATGAGGGAGGACGGTTGGTCGACAGCGGCGTACGGTCCAGGCTCATCACCATCCGGCTGCCTCGGCCGGTCCACGCCTACCTGCCCCGCTGACCTCCTTCCGGTCCGAGGTCGCCGCCGGAGCACCTCCGCCCGGTCACTTTCGCCAGAACAGGTGGTGGATCACGCCGCTCGGGCTGGGTACGACCTCGAGGTGGAACCGGTCGAGCAGTTCATCGGGGGACTCCCAGAGGCGTGACCCCGATCCGAGCTTCACCTGCGAGACCGCCACGTGCATCGTGTCGACGAGGTCGGCGTCGAGGAACTCCCGGATGGTGGTGGCCCCGCCGCCGAGTCGGACGTCCTTGCCCTGCGCCGCCTCCTTCGCCTGTGCGAGGACGGTGGCCGGGTCGCCGTCGACGAAGTGGAACGTGGTGTCGGAGAGCGTGAACGAAGGACGCTTGTGGTGGGTCATGACGAACACCGGGGTGTGGAAGGGGGGTTCGTCACCCCACCAGCCCTTCCACTCGTAGTCCTCCCAGGGGCCGCGCTGGGGGCCGAACTTGTTGCGGCCCATGATCTCGGCGCCGATGTTGTGTGCGAAGTCTCGCGTGAAGTAGTCGTCGAGGCCGCGCGTCCCGCCGGGGTCGGTGCGGTTGGGCCAGCTTGCCGTGGCGCCGCACCAAGCGAACATGTCCCCGGGATCGGCGTCGCCGAACGGCTTCTCCAGGCTCTGGTTCTCACCGGCGCCGAATCCGTCCCGCGAGACGTTGAAGTTCTGGACTCTCAGCAGCTGATCCACGTGCTTCCTCCTGCGTAGTTCTTTTGATGACTATGAGACTCCCCTGGCCGGGAAAACTCATCGCCGTGGCCGTGGCGCCGTGGCCGTGACCGTGACCGGGTGAAACTGCCTAGGTCAGGTCCGTGAGGAGGTCGTCGAGGACCGGGTGGGACGGATACGTCACGTGACGGAGCGGCGTTCGCGTACGGAGGGCAGGGGGATGGCCCGTACGAACGCGGCGTCGGTGGTGAGGATGTGGCGCAGCTCGTCGTTGCCGACGCCGGCCATCACGTTGATCACCGTCTTGTCGCCGTCCACGCGCAGGCCGGCGAGTGCTTCGTGCCGGTCCGTTCGGCGTACGGCGATGATCACTACCTCGGAGCGGTCCACCACCTCCTGGTTGTCGTGGCACACCTGTACGCCGTCGTAGCGCGCGGACAGCTCCGCGGCGGTACGGGCTCCACGGGGGGGGAGTTGTCCGCCTCCCTGATGTGCGATATGTGCGATCTTGCCGACCCTGTGGCCCCTGTGGTGTCAGTGGATGACGTCGAAGACGTTCTTCTGCACGCCGTTGGCGTACGCCTCGTGCTCGACGAGCTTCAGCTTCTGCGTGTCCTTGTCCGCGCCGCTGAACAGCCGCTTGCCCGCGCCGAGCAGCAGCGGGAAGACGAGCAGGTGGTAGCGGTCGATCAGACCGGCGTCGGACAGGTTCCGGTTGAGGGTGGCGCTGCCGTGCATGATGATCGGGCCGCCCTCGGTCTCCTTGAGCGCGGCGACCTCGTCGAGGGAGCGCAGGATGGTGGTCTCGCCCCAGTTGGAGACCAGGTCGTCTTCGGTGATGGTGGTGGAGACGACGTACTTCGGCAGCGGCTTGTAGTCCGCGAACTCCTCCATGTCCGGCCAGACGGGGCTGAACGCCTCGTAGCTGACCCGGCCGAAGAGCATCGCGGTGGCTTCCTTCTGCTCCCGGCCCTTGATCTCGAACGCCTCCGGGACGAACTCGATGCCCTTGAAGGTCCAGCCGGAGTTCCGGTAGCCGGGCTCGCCGCCCGGGGCTTCCACGACGCCGTCGAGCGAAACGAAAGCGGTACTGATCAGAGTGCGCATCCTGGTTCTCCTGGGTTCGCGGTACCGCTCGGGTGCGGCGGGGTGGGCGGGAGTGCGGTGGTGCGGTGGTGCAGTGATGCGGTCTCAGACTCCACCAGGGCGCATGAGTGATCAAGGCTCAGGACTGATCGAGAGCGGTGGCCGCGTGGGGCTGGTGGGCGGCGGCGGGGTGGACCAGGATCGGGGGAGGGGCGAGATTCCTACAGGAGTGACATGACCAGCAGCGAGAACAGTTCGTACGAGGGATTCACGGCCGAGGAACGGGCCGCGATGAAGGAGCACGCCCAAGAGCAGAAGAAGGCGGCGCGGCGCAGTTCGCGTGCGGACAAGGCGGCGGAGGCGGCGCGGGACGTGCTCGCGAAGATCGCCGAGATGCCGGACACCGACCGGATCATGGCCGAGCGCGTCCATGCCGTCATCACCGCCAACGCCCCGGCCCTCGCCCCGAAGCTCTGGTACGGGATGCCCGCCTACGCACTGGACGGCAAGGTCGTCTGCTTCTTCCAGAGCGCGGCGAAGTTCAAGTCGCGGTACGCGACGCTCGGGTTCAACGACCCGGCGAAGCTGGACGACGGCACGATGTGGCCGACGTCCTTCGCCCTGACCGAGGTGACCGACGAGGTGGAGGAGCGGATCGCCGCACTGGTGAAGCGGGCGGTGAGCTGACTCAGCGCACCGCGCACATCAGACACTGCCAGGTGACGGTGTCGGTGTGGGTGGTGCCGTCGATGGTGGCGGTCACGGTCACCTCGTTCGGAGGCGAAGTCGAACATGGTCCACACGTACGTTCGAAGCGCTTACGGGGCTGCGGCGTGGAGGGGGACTCAGCGCTCCAGGCCGCGGAACGCGTGCACGGAGCAGGCCTGAGAGCAGACCTGAAGGGAGACTTCAACGGCAACTTGCCGTGCGCCAACGGGAGTTAGCACAGCCGACCACTCCTCCGTAGAGTGCCCGCATGGCCTTGAACACAGATACAGAGCCGGGCGGCAAGTCGCCGCAGCAGCTGCTCGACGAGTGGCTCGACGACGTCCCGGGCTGCGTCGACCGGCTGCGGGACGTGCTGCTCCCCGAGGGCTTCCCGCTGGACTTCTCCGCCGAGTCCCTGGACGTCCTGGAGGATTGCCTCCTGGACTTCTACCACCCGCTGCGCGAGGTGGAGGAGGGCACGGGCTTCGTCGAGGCCGCCATGGCGTACCTCGGGGAGGTGCTGCTGTTCGTGGCGGGCGGGAACTGGGGCTGGAACACCCGGCCCCTGGAGGGGTTCGACGGGCAGCCCGTCGTCTGCCCCGATCCGGACCTGGGGGAGCGTCCGGTCGCGCCGCTCCTGCTGATCTCGTACGCGTTGCGGGTGCGCAGCGGGAACGCGTTCGCGCAGGAGGTCGAGCGGCTGCGCTCGGCCATGGCCACGCTCCAGGAGGAGGCCCCCGGCTGGGAGCCGTCCCGCGCCCTCACCCCCGGCGTGGACGCACAGGTGCCGGAGTCGATCCAGTGGCCCGACTGGAAGCTTGACGCCTGGAAGAACGGCATGCCCGAGACCCTGGACGCACTCCGGTCGTCCCACCTCGACCCGGCCTTCCCCTTCGACTACACACCCGCGTCCCTCGTCCCGCTGGAGTCCGTCATCCTCGCCAACTGGCGGGCAGGCGAGGACTTCGACGCCGAGTCGGAGCTGCTCACGGCCGCCATGATGTACGTCGGCGAGGTCCTCCTGCGCACCGTCGGCGGATCCTGGGGCTGGGGCGCGGACATCGACCAGCCGGTCATCTGCCCCGACCCGGACCTCGGCCTCCTGCCCCTCGCCCCCTTCCATCTGATCCACCACGCGGTGCAGGACCGCAGCGGCGAAGCCTTCACGGTGATGGACGATCACCTGCGGGAAGCCGTACGCGCACACCAGCAGGGCCATCCGGGCTGGGAGCCGACACGGGAGCCGGTGCCGGGCGTCGGCCCGGAGAGCGCCTGAACGGCGACGTATCGCGCGATGTTTCGCGCGACATATCCCGCGACGTATCGCGCCAACTCAATGTCGCCATCGGCCGATACCCCTTGTACCCCTTGTGCCCCTTGAAAGTTGCGGGCATCCCCCGCACAGTGCGCCCATGGCGATACGCGGGAGGTCCAGGTCGTCCGCCGTGGCGGTGCTTGCCGCGGCGCTGCTCCTGTTACCCGGCGGCACGGTCGGGCAGGGACGGGCGGCAGCGGACGAAAGAGGCGCCGGGTCCGCCCCCGAGCATGCCGCTCAACTCGACGTACGCGGCACGCACTTCATCGACGGACAAGGCCGCGAAGTCGTCCTGCGCGGCTTCAACGTATCCGGCGAGACCAAGCTCGCCGAGAACGGCGGACTGCCCTTCGCCGACGTCGCCGACGCACGCACAGCCGCCCGAGCGGTGCGCGAACTCGGCGGCGCCAATACGGTGCGCTTCCTGCTCTCCTGGTCCGCGGCACAGCCCGCGCCCGGGCGGATGGACGAGACCTACGTGCGTCAAGCCACCGCGCAGATACGGGAGTTCCTCGCCGTCGGCCTTCGCGTCCTGCCCGACTTCCACCAGGACCTCTACTCGCAGCATCTCTTCGGCCCGGACAGCTGGTACCAGGGCGACGGCGCCCCCGCCTGGGTGATCGAAGCCGGGGAATACGGCAAGGAGTTCTGCGGCGTGTGCGTGCACTGGGGGCAGAACATCACCCAGAATCAGGCCGTCAAGGACGCCGCACGCGACTTCTGGCACAACCGCCGCATCACCGCTCAGGGAACCACCATCGGCGTTCAGGACGCCTTCCTCGACGCGGCGCAGGCGACGATGCGGCACCTGGCCGACCACCTCAGCGACGCGGAGTTCGCGGGGATCGCGGGGATCGACCCGTACAATGAGCCGTACGCCGGGCAGTACGAGCAGGGCGAGAACAACGCCTCCTGGGAACGGCAGCGGCTTTGGCCCTTCTACGAGCGGTTCCGGGCCCGTATGGACGCCGCCGGCTGGCGCGCCAAGCCCGCCTTCGTGGAGCCCGGGCTCTTCTGGAACTCCAACCTCGCCTTCATGAAGGAGCCCGGCGGGCTGCGTGACGCGGACGCGGGCAACGGGGACGGCACGATCGGCCCGCGGTACGTCTTCAACAGCCACTTCTACGACCAGGCCCGCATGTCCGGCTTCTTCGAGCTGGGGCGGGCCCGCGACGGCGAGTACCTCCAGGACTTCGAGGTCGTACGCGAACGCTCCCGCGGCCTCAACGCCCCCGCGATCGTCAGCGAGTTCGGGCATCCGCTCACCGGGACCGCCTCGCACCTGGCGCCCTCCGTGGTGAAGGGCCAGTACCAGGCGCTCGACAGCGCCGTGGACGGCCGCAACTGGTGGTTCGACCCCACCGGCTCCGGGCCCGTGCTCTCCGCCACGCAATGGCAGTGGGACATCTACAACGGCCGCCACCACGAGGCCATGAACGGCAACCCGGACAAGATCCTCACCGAGGGCGACGCCTGGAACGGCGAGGACCTGTCCGCCGTGCACCTCGACGACCAGGGCGAGCCCCGGCTCCGCGTCGACCCGCGCCTCGTGGACCGCCTGTACCCGAGCGCCGTCGCCGGGCACACCCTGGCCTTCACGTACGAGGACCGCTCGCGCGACGAGGGCGACGAGAGGAACGAGAGCGGCGAAGGCGGCGAGGGCAAGGCGCCCCGCTGGAATCAACTCCCCGACTCCCTGCCTCAGTTGAAGCGCCTGCTCGCCGGGGAAACGGACTCCGGTCATCCGTACGGCGTCCTGGTGTGGCGCGGCAACGGCACCCAGGCACCCACCGAACTCCACCTGCCGCAGGCATTCGACCCGGACACGACGACCGTCGTCTCCGACCTCGGCAACGGCACCATCACACGGGAACCGGGCGGTACCCGGGCCCGTCGCCTGCTGCTCGAAGCGGACGGCACGGGCGACGCCAAGGGCCTCCACTTCGCCCTGGTCACCAGCGCGCCGTCGACCCCGGCCGAGCGCGCGGCGGTACGCGACGAACTCGCCCGGTGGGTGAACACGTCCGGCTTCGACGGCATGGGCGGTACGGGGAATGCGGGCGGTACGGGGAATAGGGGTGGCACAGGGGATACGGGGGATAGGGGCGGCGTCGCGGGGGAGTAGCCATCGCGCCACCACCGCCCCCGCCCTCTGCCGGAGGGCAGACCACCCCGTACGTCGCGGTGATGAGTACGGCCCCATCCGTAGCACTCGAGTCGGACGACAGGACCCATACGTGGACTGATTACCCGCACCCCGTACGGCTCATAGGTTCTCGATCAAGCACAGAGATGATGCAAGAGATGATCGAGAGGCCACGGAAGCATGTACGGCAAGGCGTTCGCCCCGGAGTACCAGGGCGAGTTGGGCTCGGCGCTGAGTGTGAACTCCTCGTACGAGGACGTACGGGCGGCGGCGAGCCGCATCCGGTCCGGTTCGGGGTGTGCGCGGGAACGGGCCCGTGCCTCGCTCGCGCTCGCCGAGGCCAACCGGCGGCTCGGCCGGGTGGACGAGGCCGGTGCCGCCTGGCGGGAGAGCTACCGCAGCGCGCGGGCCGCCGGTGACACCGGGGCTATGGCATGGGCGCTGTGGAGCGGCGGCACCCTCGCCCGCCAGTGCGGCTCGCTGCCGCTGGCCCGCCGCCTCCTCACGCATGCCGTCACCCTGGCGGCGGGCAGCGGGGACCGGCTCGCCCACGGCTATGCGCTCGCGGGCCTTGCCGAGACGGGACGCATCCAGGGTGATTACGCCGCCGTGGCCGAGCTCCACGAGCAACTCCTGGAGCAGGGCCGAGCGCACGGCGAGGCCCGGCACATCGTCTGGGCGTTGTCCGGAATCGCCCAGATGCACCGCAACACCGGCGCCTTCGACCAGGCACTCGAGCTGTTCGAGGAGTCCGCGCGGACAGCGGCGGAGGCGGATGACGCCCGCGGACGCGCCTGGTCGCTGCGCGGAGTCGCCGACGTCCTGTCGGTCCGTGGCGAAACCGACCGGGCACTCGGCCTACTGTCCGAGGCCGAGGAGATATGCCGAGCGATGAACCTGGCGAGCGCCCTCGCCTACAACCACAAGATGCGCGCCAATGTCCTTTACCGGGCCGGTCGCTACGAGGCGGCACGCGACACCTATCGCCGTTCCCGGGAGGAGTTCGACGCCATACGCGAGCCCCGCGGCGCGGCCCTGTCCCGCCTCGGCCTGACCAAGTCCCGCGCCCGGCTCGGCCGCGACCGTACGGAAACCCTCGCTGAACTGGACGCCCTGGAGCGGAACTTCGCGCACATGGGACTGCGGCACGCCCGCGACATGGTCGTCAGCTTCCGGGCCGAGGTATCCGGAACGGGACCCGCTCGGGATCGCTGATGGCATGCGGACGACACGGCAGAGCGAAGAGCCCGGTCCGTATTTCCGCGGTTCACAGCTGCCGGTCGCCGGTACGTTCCGGGCGGACGGGCTGAGCCGGGGGCGCCGCGTCGGGCCTGTTCGGTGGTGTGCGCGTACGGTGCAGCGTGCGGAGCCGCTCCTCGTCGAAGGCCGGGTCGGACTCGTAGGAGTGGTGCCCCCGGATCGGGGCGGGCAGGGGATCCTCAATGGTGCGGCCGTAGGAGATCGGGTCCTTGAGGGGCTCGCGGTCCACGGCGGGACCGGAGTCTCCGGGAAGGCGGATGGGGCCGCCGATGGGGTCCGTGGGCCGGTAGAGGTTGCGCCAGCTGTCCACTTCCGCTTGGAGGGTCTGCAGCGCGGCAGGTCCGAAGTAGGCCGGGAACCAGCGGCCGTAGATGCGCTCCAGGGGCGAACCGTACGTGAGGAGGTGGACGTGCCTTCGGTCCGACGGGCTCAATTGCCACAGGGCCGCGACGGCGAGCACGCTGCCCTGCGCATGGCCGGACAGCAGAATCCGGCCGCCGCTGCGTGCGCGCCAGGTCGCCATGCGCCAGGACAGGTCGGGAACGGCCCGCTCGGAGTAGCAGAGCCGGGCGAACGGGTGCGCGGCCCTGGGCCAGAACGTCGCCAGGTCCCACAGGGTGCCGAGCGCGCCACGGCTTTCCGGGGCGCGGGCCGTGCGACGCCCCGAGGCCGGGCAGCACGATCGGCTTGCCGGCGGCCACGTCCGCCAGATGCGCGACGTCGAAGTACGGGAAGAATTCCATCGCGTGGCGTACGGACGCGGCGTACAGCACGTTGGTTCCGGCGGCATCGGCGGCATCGGCGGCATCGGCGGCATCGGCGGCATCGGCGGCATCGGCGGCATCGGCGGCATCGGCGGCATCGGCGGCATCGGCGGCATCGGCGCG
>NZ_JBSFUT010000004.1:318397-331563 GCF_053591935.1 Streptomyces sp. NPDC002851
CGGCGGCATCGGCGGCATCGGCGGCATCGGCGGCATCGGCGGCATCGGCGGCATCGGCGGCATCGGCGGCATCGGCGGCATCGGCGGCATCGGCGTCGCGGCTGAGCTCCTGCTCCATGAGGATCCCCACGACCCGCCACGGCTCCTGCTCGGGTGGTTCCGGCTCTCCCATTCGGCGTGGCTCCGCAGCCACGGGGCTCCCCGAGTAGCCGGAGAAGTCGCCTAGCAACTGGTCCACCGTCAGCTGTACCGCCGCGAACTCCCCACCTGCCGCACTGCGGTGGCTGACCGGGGCATGCGTCACGGTGCCGCTCAGCTGAGGGTTATCGTTCCGAGGCCGGTACCGGCCGCGCCAACGCACCTGCGGACGCGGCCAGTCGGTGGGCGGCGCGGGCGGCAACTGGTGGGCGTGTGCGTTCTCGACGGCGATCAACGCGAGATCCATCTCCTCCACCGAGTCGCACACCCGGCCACTGACACGGCGGCGGTCCGGCAGCCGCAGGTCCACTCGGGCATCGAGCGACGAGAGGCCGCGCAGGCAGTGCAGCGCGGTGAGGACGAAGCCGCGGGTGATGAGGAAGCCGGCGCCCAAGTGCCGCTCGCCCTCTTCGATGTGGACCCAGTGGGTCGGCTCGTCGTGGCCCTCAGCCCTCTTCTCGGTCCCCCTCATCGCGCGTTCGCGGCCCGCTCCACGGTGAGTGTCACTTCGAAGGACGCCTCGGCGGACGCCTTGGAGAGAATGACCCCGGCCTCGGCCGACAGCGTGAGACCGAACACGACTTCCATGCTGCGTACCGACCAGCCGCCGCGCTCCTCCACCTGGGCCAGGGAGTCCTGGGCGATCGCGGACGCCTGCACGATGGCCTCCTGCACCTCGGCCGAGCGATCGCCGAGTGGAGCGGACAGCCGTGCCCTGCTGCCGATCTGCCGAGCACCACGCCCGTCGAGCTCGACCGTCTCCACCCGCACGACGGGCCGTGCCGCCGAAGCATCGTCCGCCAGTTGGTCCCCCACCAAGTCCTCCTCGCACGCCACGGTCGATCAGACGACAAGAGTAGAGGCCGACAGCCGAGTTGAAGTGAGGAAGCCGAGGATCGCCCCCGCCCATCCATGGCGTGCCGTTGAGGGGGCCAGGCCGGGAAGCGGAGTGGAAGTGGAGTGCCTTGGGCGGCTCAGCGGAAGGCGTCGACATTCTCCGAAACCCACTGGGGGAACGGCCGGGCCGCGGAGCCGGAGATCCTTGGAACCGTGTCGCGCACCGTCAGCAGTTCGTCGTTGACGTGGCCGCCCGTCAGATCCAGTACGGCATCCGCGGACTCGTCACCCAAGAACGCGGACAGGTGACGGTGGGCCTCCTCCCGGCTGATCTCCGCGAAGGGCACCTCCCGCCCCAGGGCCGCCGCGATGGCCGCCACCTGCTGCCGGGGCGTCACCCGCTCCGGTCCGGTCAGCGCGTACGTCCGCCCCTGGTGACCGGGCTCGGTCAGCGCCACCCGCGCCACCGACGCGATGTCGGCGGGGTGGATGGCGGGCAGCCCGGTGTCCGCATACGGCACGCGGACCGCTTGATTCTCGCGGATGGACGCCGCCCACCACAGGGCGTTCGAGGCGAACTGCGTCGGCCGCAGAATCGTCCAGGCCATACCGCTGTCCTTGAGCAGCCGCTCGACGGTCATGTTCTCGCGGGCGGGGCCCAGATGCGGATGCGTCTGGACGGTGATCGACGACACGAGCACCACATGCTCGACCCCGGCCCGCCGGGCAGCGGTGAGGATGTCGGCATCCGAGCCCATCCGCGACAAGAGGAACATCGAGCGCACGCCCTCCAACGCGGGCTTCAGCGAGGCGATTTCAGCGAAGTCACCCTCACTCACCTCGACCTCCTCGGGGAATGAGGCGCGCGCAGCGTCACGAGTGAGCCCCCGCAGAGGCCCGGCACCGCACGCGTGCAGCTCGTTCAGCAGAGCTCTTCCTACGTTCCCGGTGGCTCCCGTCACGAGAATCATGAGCGTCGCCTTCTCCCCATGCCAGATGATCAATTGGGGGAAACGCTAGAAGCTGAACCGCACTTGAGGTCAACAAGAACTCCGCAGGCAGCTCAGCGCCTGCATGGCCTCGCGCTCTATGCGCGACAGATCGCGGAGGGCGGTGCCTGCCCGCTCGAGGTACTCCTCGTCGCCTGATGCACCGGCCTTTGTGATCAGTGCTGCGGCTTCCGTCCACAGGGTGGCTGCCTCGGTGTACAGCCTGTGGCCGGTGCGTAGGTGGCTGCTGTCGAGCAGTTGGGTGCATTCGGCGAGGAAGTCGCGGTAGAGGTTACGGAAGAGGGCGCCGCCGGTGCCCGCCTTCTCCATCAGGAGGGCGGCCTGCGGTAGGTCCCGCCGCGGGTTGTCGGTGCGCTGGAGCCATGTGCGTACCAGCTGGCCGGCCTTGTCGATTCCGCGGTGGCCCAGGTTGGCGATGGGCGGGTTGAGGAAGGCGTCGGCGCAGGTGGTGATGGCGGGAACGATCTCGTCCTGTGGGGAGGGCGGGTTCTTCGGGGCGGTGAGGGTGAAGGACCGGTGCTTGGCGGTCATCGGGCCGCGTGCGGCTCTGGCCTGGGCGAGGCTGGTCAGGCTTGTGGAGACCGCTCCGCCTTGCTGGTCGGTGTCCACCAGGTAGGCGTCGTGGTCGTCGTAGCCGTACATGGCGACGACATGACCGCCGAAGTGCACCTTCGACCCGAAGTAGTCCAGGTAGTAGCTGTCCAGCTGCAGTCCGACGGGGTGGCCGGCATCGATGGGGGCCGCCACGTTCTCCCATGCCCTGCGGGGCGAGGTGGTCTCCTGGACCAAGAGGTCAAGGCCGAGTCTGGTGGCCAGGTTCCTGGTGAGGTCGAAGGGCTTGATCCGTCCCCCGAGGAACGGGAAGCTCATGTTCTTGCTGTCCCAGTAGATGAAGGACAGACCGGAGCCGAGGCCGAAGAGCATGGGCTCGGACAGATCGAGTCCTTGGTGCCGCAGCAGCACCCCCAGAGCTGTCGTCTCGCAGTGCTGCGTACCGCGGACGTCGATGTCTCTTACCGTGGTCATGCCATGCTCTCCTGGGCCCTCCTCAGTTGGAGATGGCAAGGCGCAGGATACGGGCCGTGCGCAGACAGGATGTCCACGACTCCAGGGGTGTTCACGTCGGCAGCGTGTGCGGAGGGGCGGTCCGGAAGGTGCGCCGGTACGCCGCCGGGGTCGTCGCCAGCGTTCGGTGAAAGTGCTGGCGCAAGCTGTCCGCGCTGCCCAAGCCGCTCCGCCCCGCCACCGCGTCCACCCCCAGATCCGTCGTCTCGAGCAACTCCCGTGCCCGCGCGAGGCGTTGCAGGTTCAGCCACTTCAGGGGGGTGACGGCCCACCTCCGCCGTGAAGTGGCGGCCGAATGTGCGGGCGCTCATCCCTGCGCGGGATGCCAGCTCGGTGATGGTCAGGGGGCGGTGGGAGTGCGTACTGCGTCTGGTCGCCCTCCCGGTGTGGGGCCACGACCATGCGGCGGCCGACCTCCGCTGCCGCTGCCGTGCCGTAGTCGCCGCGCACGATGTGCAGGCACAGGTCGATGGCCGCGGCCGTGCCCGCGCTCGTGAGGATGGAGCCGTCGTCGACGTACAGGGAACGGTCGTCGACGCGTACATACGGATGGCGGCGGCGCAGCTCCTCCGCGTACATCCAGTGGGTCGCCGCCGTACGCCCGTCAAGGAGCCCGGCCGCGGCAAGGACGAACGCGCCCGAGCAGAGGGAGGCGATCCGCGCCCCGTGGGCATGCGCCTCGCGCAGCGCGTCGAGCAGGACGTCCGGCGGTTCGTAGCTGTCCACGATGCAGTCGGGACCACGATCAGATCCGCGTCAGCGTCACCGTCTTCTTCCTGGGGCTCGGCACGATCGCGGGACCCTCGCTGCTCGGTGCGTGGGCGGAACTCCAGGGCCTGCGGGCCGCGTTCCTCCTCACGGCGGGCGTCGCGGCGCTCGCCCTGCTCTGCGCTCCGCCAAGGCGTAGCGAAGCGCGGGGGCATGGACGACGCCATCAGGCCCCGGATCAGGCGTACGAGGCCGTGGACGGGGCCGTGGACGGGGCCGTGGACGAGGCCGTGCCGACGAGGTGAGCTTCCGCTTCACCGCCGGGCCAGGCCCGGCCCTCCCCGTACCAGCCGTGTCACGCCTCGAGGCGCTCGGCGTAGGCCTCGGTCGGAGGGTACGGCGTGGGGGCGGTCAGGCCGGCCGACCAGAAGCCCGTGGTGCCGGGGATGGGGGTGACGTCGTTGAGGTAGGGAGCTTCCGCCGTACCGGCCGGGCCGCGGACGACGGTCCAAGCCGCGCCGTTCCGCCGCAGGTAGGTGCTGCGGCTCTGGTCCCGGTAGTTCCAGCCGGAGATCCAGGCGGCGCGGCCCTGTGCGTCACCCGCGATTCCGGTCAACGACCCGGCCGTGAAGCCGGGTTGGACCCGGGTCCAGGCCGTACCGTCCCAGTGGGCCAGGACGGGACTGCCGGGGCGGCCGGGCGGCCCGCCGACCCCGAAATCGGTCCCGACCGCCCATACGTCGTCCGCGGCTGCGGCGTGCACATCGGCGATGCTCAGGCGGGGGCCGGGGATCGGGGGCAGCACGGTCCACGCCCCGTCCCAGCGGGCCACGAGTCCGGACCAACCTCCGCCGGACGCCTGGTCGCCGCTCACCCACACCTCGTCCGCGGAGCGCAGGACGATCCGGTACAGGCTCGCGCCCGCCACCGGCAGTGGATCCAGCCACCGCCATTGCTGCCCGTCCCCGTGCAGCAGCCGGGCGGCGCCGTCCCGGATGCCGCAGATCCACACGCGTTGGTCGGGGTCGACCGCCACCGCGTCGAGGCGGAGGCCCGGTTCGCCCTGGCCCGGGAAGGGGGCCTCGTGCCAGGTGGTTCCGTCCCAGCGGAGCAGCGGTCCGGCGTCCCCGGTGGGCAGGCCGACGCTCCATGCCGCGGTGGGGGAGACACCGGAGACGTCGCTGAGGCGCCCGGCGTGGTCGAGATGCGTCAGGTCGGTCTTCGACCAGCGGTTGCCGTCCCAGAGCATGGCAAGGGCGCGCCCCTGCGACGTTCCGGCACGGCCCTCTTCGCCGACGGCCCAGGCCAGTTGGGGCCCGGTGGCACAGATGCGGCGCAGTTGCGCGGCAGGGGTAGTGCCGGGCGTCGGCACGGCCTGCCAGCCCTGCGTCGCACGAAGCGCGGGCGACGCATCGGCTCCGGCTGCGGGGCTCGCGCCGAGCGCGAGCCCCGGGAGTGCGCCAACTGTCCCTGCCACAAATCGTCTTCGTCTCACGGCTGGGTCCTTCCAGGCGAGTTCTAGGCGAGTTCCGGGCGAGTTCCCGGTGAGTTCCCAGTGAGTTCCCGGTGGATTTCCGGGCGAGTTCCGAGTGAGGAGGTGGGCCACGATGAGGCAGCGCGGCAGGGAGGTCTAGATATACGCGTGACAAACCGCCGAGCCGTAGCCGCGGATCCCCGTCCGTCCACGTATGGAAGCCTCAGTCCCGACCGTGCCTCGGCGTGAGCTTCTCCTCCATCCAGGCAACCCCGAAGTCGACCACGTCGCGAGCCTCGAACAGCACGCTCTCCGCCGCGCCGACCCTGCCCCGCAGGCCGATTCCGGTGGCGAGCATCTCCTGGGCGATGGCGTCGAAGGGCCACGTCCCCTCGGGTACGACGGCGGAGTAGTCGAAGGCGCCGTCCGCGGAGTCGATGTCGTGGAAGCGGCGCCAGGTGCGCTCGCCGTTCACCAGGATCGGCTGCTCGTACTCCACGTACCGCTTGCCGGGGGCATCGGCGAGCGCCTCGGCGTGGTGCAGCAGGGTGAGGGAGTCCAGGGGCGCGCCCAGAAGCAGCACCCGCCCGCCCAGGGAGACGAGGCGGGCCAGGGGGCTGTCGGGGCCGTGCGGATCGTCCCAGGGGTGGTCGGCCATCAGCTGCTGCGCGTGGGCGCCGAGGGCCGCGAAGCTCGCGTCGGGGTGTCGGCTGCGGACGGCGCCGGGGCGCAGCCGGAGCGCCTCCGGAAGGCGGCCGTAGGAGTGGTCGGCCTCGCTCAACCGGGGGTCGTAGGCGGGGTGTTCGGCGCGGATGGCCTGCTGCCAGGCATCGGGCCAGTCGGTGAACTCGTATGGCGGGGCGTCGTTCCAGCCGCAGGTCACCATGAGGGTGCCGCGCTCTCCCACGACGTCGGCGAGGGCGTCGATGACCGTCTGCGTGCCGCCCGGGACGTATCCGATCGCGGACATCCGCGTATGGAACATCACGGTGTCACCGGCGGCGAGGCCGAGGCGCGCCAGGTCGCGGGCGAGGCGGCTGCGGGTGACGGGGCCGTCGGAGAGCTCGAGGAGGGCCATTTCGTCCATGTCGGCGACAGTAGCCCCGGCGCCCCGGCCGGTCCTGTCATTTTGGGGCGGGCGGGCTCCGGGCGGGCTCCGGGCGGCCCCGGGCGGCCCCGGGCGGGCCCCGGGCGGGATGGCGTGCGTCGAGCGGTATACGAGCGAAGACGCCGCGTACATCGCGGAGTTGGGCGGAGACGGAACGCCCGTCGGAGCCTTGGTGCTGGACTCGGGCCGAGTCCGCAGCTGCCGATCGCGCCTGCGGGGGGGGGCGAACTGGTCGCGTTCTACGAGCGCAACGGCTTCACCCCCACCGACCGCTTTCGGCGCGGGGATCCGGGAGCGGCGGCGACGCCCGGTGCTGCGCGGGACGGCCGCCAAGCCGGTCCCGAGACCGGCCGGGACATGTGCTGGCCCGGCCGGAACATGTGCTGGCCCGACCGGTTGGCTGACGGCGCACGGGTGTTGAGCCCCCCAGTTCGGAAAGGCCCCCGGCGCCCGGCCGTTCACCAGGTGGGGCGGGCGCTCACGCCACCGTCGACGACGAGGTCCGTGCCGGTGATCCAGGAGGCCGCGCCGGAAGCGAGGAAGACGCAGGCGCTGCCGATGTCTTCGGGGGCGCCCATGCGGCCGAGCGGCGCGGCGGCCATCCAGCGCTGGACCCCGTCGGGCCAGTCGTCGGCCAGGCCCGGGCGGTCGATCAGGCCGGGGGAGACGGTGTTGACGCGGATTCCGTGCAGGCCGTACTCAAGGGCGGCGGAGCGGGCGAACATGACCAGGGCGGCCTTGGCGGCGTTGTAGTGGGCGTGCCCGGGGGCCGCCTGGTGGGCCTCGATGGACGCGATGTGGGTGATGCTGCCGCCGTGCTGCCGCATGGCGCGGGCCGCCGCCTGGGTGCAGGACAGGGCGCTGGTGGTGTTCGCCCGGTACATGCCGTCCCAGTCGTCGGGGGTCAGGTCGGGGAGCTGCTTCACGGGCTGGATCCCGGCGCTGTGGACCAGGGCGTCGAGGCGGCCGTGGTGGGCGGCGGCCTCCTCGATGAGACGGTGCGTGGCCACTTCGTCGGTCAAGTCGGCGGTCAGGACGGACGCTTGGCCACCCGCGGCCGTGATCTTCTCGGCGACGGTACGCGCCCGGTCCGCGCCGCGGTGGCCGTGCAGGACCACGGTTGCCCCGGCGCGGGCGAACTGCCGGGCGACACCGGCACCGATGCCGCCGCTGGCTCCGGTGACCAGGGCGACCTTGCCGGTGAGGTCGGGCAGAAGAGGGTCACGCACCTGAGGCTCCTTCGGTCATACGGGTGGGCGCCCCGGGACGGTGCAGGGCGCGGATGAGAGACGTGCGGTGGGGATGGCGGGCACACAGCTCGTGTGCCGTGGAGTCGTCGGCACCTTCGTAGTCCCCGGGCAGAAAACCCGGCGCCATGGTGGTGCCGAAGAGTGACCACGCCCCACCGGGCGCGACGCGCGCGCCCATCCAGGCCCCGGCGGGGATCACCGCCTGCGGCACCGCGTCGGGCCCTTCGCCACCGAGGAGCAGGACGCGGTCGGCGCCGTCCGGGGCGAGCAGAAGCAGCTCCAGCGGGTCACCCTGGTAGAAGTGCCAGACTTCGTCGGTGGGCAGGCGATGCAGGGCCGAAAAGCTGTCCTGCCCGCTGGTGAGCAGCGCGATGATGGCCGTACCACTCGGGCGGCCCGTCCCGTCCTCGGGCCCGGCCCAGGTCTCCCGGAACCAGCCCCCTTCCACGGGCAGCGGACGCAGCCCGTGACGCTCCACCAACTCGGCGGCGGTGCCGTGCGGTTCCGGCATGGGCTCTCCTTCTGTACGGGATGAAGGTGCGCGCGGACAGCACTACAGGACTGTAGGGGGGACGGGGCGGGCGTGGTGGCCGTCTGTCGGATCTTGGCCGGGCATGAACTGCCGTCCTCGCCGGGCGAACGCGGAGCGGCGTAGTACCCACTTTTTTGTGGGTACTTGGCAGCGCGCGACGGCCAGGCGAACCTCGTTGTGGGCGGCGATCGGCGGACCACACGAGTCGGGGGGCAGAGGCGATGCAGATCAGGAGACCGTTCGGGCCTCGGCGAGTCGCTCCAGGCGACGGTGACCCCAGTCAGAGACGGGCGCGAGCGCCTCGGAGAGCTCTCTGCCGAAATCGGTCAGGGAGTACACGGTCTTCAGCGGCATCACATCGTGTACGTCCCGGTGCACGAGTCCGTCCGTCTCCATTTCGCGGAGAGCCTGAGTCAGCACCTTCTCGCTGAGGCCCGGCAGTTGTCGGCGCAGCTCACCGGGGCGGTGCGGGCCGGACTCGAGGAGCCAGAGCAGAGCGGTCTTCCACTTGCCGTCGATCACGGCGATCGCGGCGGTCACTCCACAGACGTTCAGGTCCTGGGCCCGACTACGCGTCATCTTCGCCCCATTTCCAATCTTTTGTAGTTGTTCGTAAGGGAGTTGAACCATGTCAACGAAGTCAACGAAGTCAACGGAGTCAACCACGTCCATGCATCCCGGGATGCAACCCGAGACGCATGCCGAGACGCATGCCGAGACGCATGCCGAGACGCATGCCGAACAGTCTGCCGTCACCGTGCTCGGTCTGGGCCCGATGGGCCGGTCCCTGGCCGACGCCTTCCTCGACGCGGGACTGCGGACCACCGTATGGAACCGGACCCCGGGCAAGGACCGGGAGCTGGTCGCACGGGGCGCGGTCGGTGCCCGATCGGCAGCGGAGGCGGTCACCGCGAGCGAGCTGATCGTGGTCTGCGTGGTGAACTACGACGCGTCGGACGCCATTCTGCGGCGCGACGAGGTCGCCGATGCGCTCAAGGGGCGCACGGTCGTGAACCTGACCGCCGATACCCCGGACCGGGCTCGGGACACGGCGGACTGGGCGGCCGGTCACGGCATCCGCTACCTGGACGGCGCCATCATGACGCCGACCACGACCATCGGAACGTCTGACGCGGTGTTCCTCCACGCCGGTCCGGAGGAGCTCTACCGGGAGCACAGGCCGGTTCTTGACGCGCTGGGCGGCACCCATACCCACCTTGGCGAGGAGGTCGGCCGGGCGGCGGCCTACGACATCGCGCTGCTCGACATCTTCTGGACCGCGATGGCGGGCTATGCGCACGCCCTGGCGGTGGCGCGGGCGGAAGGCGTGACGGCACGTGAGCTGGCGCCGTTCGCGAGCGGCATCGGCGCGATCCTCCCGCCGATCTTCGAAGAGACCGCGGAGGACGTGGAGAGCGGCAGCTTCTCCGGCGAGGGCAATCCGATCACCTCTGCGGTGTCGTCCATGGCCCATATCGTCCACACCTCCGAGGCCCACGGCATCGATGCGGGCGTGATGCGCGCGGCCGAGGGCATGGCCCGCCGCGTCATCGGACTGGGCCACGGCGCGGACGGGTTCAGCCGGATCGCCGAGGTCCTCGGCCGTCGCTGAGGAGCCGCTGAGGAGCCGCCGAGGAGCCGCCGAAGAACCACCGAAGAACCACCGAAGAGCCGCCGAGGAAGCCGCTTGCCTATACGGCCTGATTCGTACGGGGCAAGGTGCGAGGGGCAAGGCGCGAGGGACAAGGCGCGAGGGACAAGGGACAAGTCCTGGGCGCTTACGGTGACTTGGCCGCGTCGCGCCAGACGGTGATCGTGAACGTGGCGCGGTCGGCCGGGGCGGGATCGCGCAGGGTGACGAGGGCCGCGTGGCCGTCCTGGGTGAAGAGGCACACCTGGCGACCCGCGCCGATACCCTTCAGCTCGATGTTCTGGGTGAACCCCACCTGCTTGTGGCAGATCGTCAAGGATCCCTCGCGGTGGGCGGAGAGCAGGGCGAGGCGGTTGCCGTCGCGGGTGCGCAACCGTCCGCGGTGGTAGCGGAAGTCGATCCGGTCCTTGTTCCAGGTTCCGGAGCGGTCCGGCTTCAACGGGTCGGCGTCGAGGTTGATGTGCCAGCCCTCGGGCAGGCGGACGGTGCCCTGGACATCCGGGGCGGGCTCCGTGGGCTCCGCGGACTCCGTGGGCTCCGTGGGGTCCGCGTCGGTGCTCGTATCAGGACGCGGATGAGGCTGTGGCTGTGGCTGCTCGGCCCCGTGCCGCCCGTCGGTTTTGTCGCCGGTGCCGGGCAGAAGGGCGTACCCGGCACCGGCGACAAGCGCGAGAACCGCGCACACGGCGACGGCCAGGAGGGTCCGTCGGTGCCGCGCGGCACGGCCCGGCGCCGCGGCGGCGGCCGTACCGGGAGACACGGCCGCCCCAGGGCGCTCCCTACCTGCGCTCGCCGAACTGGCCTGCCCAGACGCGCTGTTGGAGCCCGCTGCCCCGTACCGGGCCTCGGGAGCCTCAAGACGGAGGTCGTTCAAGGCGTCGGGCGAATCCGGGGGAGCGGCGCTGTCGCTCGGCGCCCCGGGTCCGGATGACGGCGTGCGCGGCGGTGCGTGCGGTGGCGTGTGCGGCAAGGCCGAGGCGAGGGTGGGCGGGAGCCACTGATCCGGGCGGCGCAGCGCTCTGGCGTCGACCGCCGCACGACAGGCCGCCATGATCTCGGCGAGGGAGGGACGGTCGGCCGGGTCCTTGACGAGGCAGTGCGCCACGAGGCCCCGCAGGGGTTCCGGAAGGGCGTCGATCCGCGGGGGCTCGTGCACCACTCGGTAGAGCAGCGCCTGTACGTTGCCCTCGCCGAACGCGGACGACCCGGTGGCGGCGAAGGCGGCGATCTGTCCCAACGTGAAGATGTCGCTCGCCGGGCCCACGTCCCGCCCGCCCGTGGCCTGTTCCGGCGACATGTACGACGGCGTACCCACCACGTGCCCGCTGACCGTGAGCACCGTGGCCTCGGCGGCGCGGGCGATGCCGAAGTCGATGAGGCGGGGGCCGTCCGCGGCGAGCAGGACGTTGGACGGCTTCAGGTCGCGGTGCACGATGCCCGCACGGTGCACGGACTCCAGCGCCTCCGCGATCCCGGCGACGAGCAGCAGCACGGAGTCCACGGGCAGGGCTCCGTACCGCGCGACGGCGTCGGCGAGCGAGAGCCCGGGAACGTACGAGGTGACCAGCCAGGGGCGTGGCGCCTCGGTGTCACTGTCGAGGACGGGCGCGGTGAACAGCCCGTCCACGAGGGCCGCGGCACGCACCTCCTGACGGAACCTGCGCCGGAAGTTGTCGTCCTCGGCCAGCTCCTGTCGTACGACTTTGACGGCGACGGCTCGGCCGCCGGGTGTGTACGCGAGGTACACCCGTCCCATGCCGCCGCTGCCGATCCGGGCCCGTAGCCGGTACCGGCCCACCTGAACGGGATCGTCCTCGCCGAGTGGCTGAAGCCGCGGCGCCCCCGTGCCGGACTCGCTCATGGACCTGCCGCACCTCGCCCCCGCGCACCCTCGATGGAACAGACGGCACGCTATCGAAACCGGCGGTCACCGCGCGAACGGCCGGGGCAGGTCGGGAGGCGGCCGATCGGGCCGCCCCTGGGCGTCGGAGGCCCAGAAGACCGCCCTTCCCGGCGGGTCCGTGGTCCGTGGTCCGGGGTCCGTGGTCCGGGGAAGGGCGGTCGGTGCGTTTCTTCAGTGGCCTGCGGTGAGTTGTCCGGCGAGGCGGTCGTGCATGTCCGCGCTGGGCTCGTTCAGGCCGATGATGGTGACCTTCTTGCCGCGGTCGGCGTACTTGGTCTCGATGGCGTCCAGGGCGGCCACCGACGAGGCGTCCCAGATGTGGGCGTCGGACAGGTCGATGACCACGTCGTCCGGGTCGTCCTTGTAGTTGAACTGGTAGACGAGGTCGTTCGACGAAGCGAAGAAGAGTTCGCCGGTGACCGCGTACACCACCTGCTTGCCGTCGGGGTCGACGACGCCGGAGACCTGGGCCAGGTGGGCCACGCGCTTGGCGAAGATGACCATGGCGGTGAGGGAGCCGACGACCACGCCGATGGCGAGGTTGTGGGTGGCCACCACGCACGCGACGGTGACGACCATGACCGTGGTCTCGCCCAGCGGCATCCGCTTCAGGGTCTTCGGCTGGACGGAGTGCCAGTCGAAGGTGGCGACGGACACCATGATCATGACGGCGACGAGTGCGGCCATCGGGATGTCGGAGACGACCGGCCCGAACACGATGCACAGGACCATCAGGAGCGATCCGGCGAGGAAGGTGGACAGGCGGGTGCGGGCGCCGGACACCTTCACGTTGATCATGGTCTGGCCGATCATGGCGCAGCCGCCCATGCCGCCGAAGAAGCCGGTGACGATGTTGGCGATGCCCTGGCCGATGGACTCGCGGGTTTTGTTGGAGTGGGTGTCGGTGATGTCGTCGACGAGCTTGGCGGTCATCAGGGACTCCATCAGGCCGACGAGTGCGAAGGCGAAGGCGTACGGCGCGATGGTGGTGAGCGTGTCCATCGTGAACGGCACGTCCGGCAGGCCCGGCACCGGCAGCGAGGAGGGCAGTTCGCCCTTGTCGCCGACGGTCGGCACCGCGATCCCGGCGCCGATGGTGATGACGGTGAGGATGACGATGGAGACCAGCGGGGCCGGGATCACGGTGGTGATCTTCGGGAAGAAGACCATGAGCAGCAGGCCGCCCGCGATGAGCGGGTAGACGGGCCAGGGCACGTCGCTCATCTCGGGCACCTGGGCCATGAAGATCAGGATGGCGAGGGCGTTGACGAAGCCGACCATTACGGAGCGCGGCACGAACCGCATCAGCTTGGCGACGCCGAGTGCGCCGAGCGCGATCTGGATGAGTCCGCCGAGGATGACGGCGGCGATCAGGTAGCCGAGCCCGTACTCGTGATTGAGCGGGGCGATGACCAGGGCCATCGCGCCGG